>JAITNG010000110.1 GCA_031290595.1 Oscillospiraceae bacterium | reverse complement strand
AACCAAATAGATCGCCCACAGCCAAGTTTTGTACGGCAGCGGACTTTTCTCCATCAAAGTGCCGACTTTTGGAGTGGTGTGGTGCTTACATTTGTTGCACTGATAGACGTTCGCACCTTCGCGAAAACAGAACGTTTTGTTGCCACATTTTGGGCACACGAAGCCATCTGGCCACCGCGCCTCGAACACGCGCTGGCGGCAAGCGTCCTCCGTTGCGTATTTCTCCGCAAACTCCATAAAACTCAGCGGCTTGCCCTTGTATTTCGCTCTTTTCATCTCTCAGCACCCCTTTCCACTTCGATTATACTCCTTTTTGCCCGATATTGCAAGGTTTTTCTTGGAGATAGTGAGGGGATAATCAGGTTTCTCAATTAAAAGCAGTGCTTCATTTTTATGTGCCTGGACACGGTACGCCATGTCAAGGTGAGAAATGCACGCCCCCCTCTGCCCAACCAGACAAAGGGGGGATTTGTAGCACTATATCAACCAACCCAACTGCACTCGCGGCACAGCCGACCAGCCCCACCGCAGGTGGCCGCAGGTGGTGGCTATTTGCCGAACACGCTCAGCAAAAACCCTGCCATGACTGCCGAGCCGATTACGCCCGCGACGTTTGGTCCCATGGCGTGCATCAGGAGGAAGTTGCCGGGGCGGTATTTTGCGCCCTCGCGCTGTGCAACCCGCGCGGCCATCGGCACGGCCGAAACCCCGGCGGAGCCGATCAGCGGGTTGACCCGCCCTTTGGTCACAACGAACATCAGCTTGCCCAGCAGCAAGCCGCCCATGGTCGAAAACGAGAATGCAATCAACCCCAGGGCGATGATCAACAGCGTGCGCGGCTTGAGGAAGTTCACGCCGTCGGCCGTTGCGCCGACGCTCACGCCCAGCATGATGGTGACGATGTTCATCAGGTTGTTTTGCGCGGTGTCGCTCAGGCGGTTGGTTACGCCGCATTCCTTGAGCAGGTTCCCAAACATCAGCATCCCCAGCAGGGGGGCGACGTCCGGCAGCACAAACACCGTCAGCACCAGCACGATCACCGGGAAGAGGATACGCTCCTTTTTGCTGACCTGGCGGGTTTGCTTCATCTGCACCGCCCGCTCCTTTTTGGTGGTCAGCAGCTTCATCAGCGGCGGCTGAATGAAGGGGATCAGCGCCATGTAGCTATAGGCCGCAATGGTGATGGCCGGTAGGATTTCCGGCGCCAGCCGGGTGGTCAAAAAGATCGCCGTGGGGCCGTCCGCCCCGCCGATGATGCCGATGGAAGCGGCTTGCTTCGCCGTGAAAACGCCCGAAAACTTTGCCAGCACAAACGCCACGGAAATCCCCATCTGCGCCGCCGCACCCAGCAACAGGCTGGAAGGATTGGCCAACAGGGGGCCGAAATCCGTCATTGCCCCGATGCCCAAAAAGATCAGGCAGGGGAAGAGGGAACTCTTGACGCCGCCATAAAACAAGCGCAGCAAGCCGGTTTCATACCAGTGCGCGCCCGCAACAATCTTCTCTTGGGGGCCGCCGAACAGCCCTGTGGGGTCGCTGAAAAGATCCGCGCCCGGCAGGTTGACCAGCAGCATACCAAACGCGATGGGAACCAGCAGCAGCGGTTCGCAATCCTTGAAAATTGCAAAATAGAGCAGCACGAAGCTCACAAGGATCATCACAAGGTTTTGCCAGTGGAAGTTCGCAAAACCCAACAGCCCGTCGCCCCCCCGGAACAGGGCGGCAAAGCCGGTGGATTGCAGAAACTTTTGTAAAATATCTACGATGCCCATATTCTCGTTTACATCTCCCTTTCTTGCAATTTAGAGTACCAGCAACACATCGTCCGTGTTGACGCTGGCGCCCTTTTGCACCAGGATCTGTTTCACCACGCCGTCTTGCGGGGCGGCGATCTCGTTTTCCATCTTCATCGCTTCCAGGATGACCAGCACCTGCCCGGCTTTTACACTGTCGCCAACCGCCGCGTTGACGGCCAAAATGTTCCCCGGCATCGGCGCCACCAGCGCAGTACCAGCCGCCTGCGCCTGCGGCGAGCTTGCCGCCTGTGGCGCAGTTGCCGCTGGCTGGGTGGGTTGGGACGCGGGTTGGGGCGCTGCCGTGACCGGCGCGACTTCTGTGACGGCGGTCAGCACCGCTTCGCTTTGGTTGACTTCCACTTCGTATTTCTGGTTCCCCAAGGTGATAACGTATTTCATGCTCCTACCTCCTTCTCTCCTAACGATTCGCCCAGCAGCCGGATGCTCTTGAATTCCAGGTGGTTCAGCGGGATGCCGCTGCGCTCGCTCACAATGGCCATCAAAATGGCTGCCGTGGCCGCGTCGGTGTCAACCAGCGTCAGCTTGCCCTGCGATTCGGTTTCGACCAGCGCAACGCCTTGCGGCGCAGTCGCCGGTGCGGGCAACGCTTCGCCCTGCGGCGGCAGCGGCACAGCCGACCGGTTCCCCGCAGGGGTTGCAACGGTCTTTGAGATTAACGTGATCAACCCAAAGAGCAGCGCCAAAATGCTCATCACCACCGCGATGCCCAGCAGGGCATAGAGCAGCACATCCGCGTTGCTATATGTATCTTCCACTTTTGCCGCCGCGTAAAAATACAGCATCGTGTTCAGTCACCCACCTTTTCCAGCGTATAGGCAAAGGTGCGCTTCTTTTTTGCATCCCGCTGCTCAAAATAGGTTTCGGCCTGTTGCGGGAAGGCGATGTAACTCAGCACATCCTCGTCGCTTTCGGCGCGGGCGCCCAGTTCCGCCTTGGCTTTTGCAAAGCCCGGCTCCAAAAGATCGGCAAAGCGAACGGTGACAGGCTTTTCGTCGCCCAGGATCTTGGCTTGCAGCGCGGGGTCAACCGCCCCCGGCGCCTGGCCGTATTCGCCGCGCACATAACTGCGCACTTCCTTCGATACGTTCTTGTAACGCTCCCCGGCCAGCACATTGGAAGCCGCCTGTGCGCCCACCATCTGGCTCATGGGCGTGACCAGCGGCGGGTACCCCAAATCGGCGCGGACGCGCGGGGTTTCCTGCAACACCTGGTCAAGCAGCTCCAGCTTGTTTTGGGCGGTCAGCTGCGCCACCAGGTTCGAGAGCATCCCCCCGGGGATCTGGTAGATCAGCGCATCGGGCGCGGTGGTCATGACGGTGGGGTTGAGCGTGCCGTCGGCCAGGAACTTTTGCAGCAGAGGCTTAAAGAAATCGTTGACCTGCTTCAGGATCCCGTCATCCAAGGCCACGCCGTAGCCCGCCTGGCGGAGGGTGTAGGCCATAGTTTCAGTCGCGGGCTGGCTCGTGCCGCCGGAAAACGCGGCGATGGCCGTGTCGATCACATCCGCACCGGCTTCCACCGCCTTGAGCAGCGTCATGAAGCCCAGCCCCGTCGTGCAGTGCGTGTGCACCACCACCGGGATTTTTACGCTGGCCTTGATGGCGCTGACCAGGTCAAAGGCTTCCGTCGGCCCCATGATGCCCGCCATATCCTTGATGCAGACGGACTGCACGCCCATGCCCTCCAACTGCTTGGCGAGCTTTGCAAAACTTTCCAGGCTATGGATGGGGCTTGTGGTGAAGCACAGCGTGCCGGAAGCGTGCGCCTTGTTCTTCAAGGTTTCGTCGATGGCGACTTCAATGTTGCGCAGGTCGTTCAGGGCGTCAAAGATACGGATGATGTCAATGCCGTTTTCGATGCTCTTTTTGACGAACATGCGCACCACGTCATCGGGGTAATGCTTGTAGCCCAACAGGTTTTGCCCACGCAGGAGCATTTGCAGCTTGGTGTTGGGGCAAGCCTTGCGGATTTGGCGCAGCCGCGCCCAGGGGTCTTCGCCCAAATAGCGCAGGCAGCTATCAAAGGTCGCGCCGCCCCAGCATTCCAGCGAATAGTAGCCCGCCTGGTCGAGGGTCTTCAAAATGCCCTCAAAATCCGTAAGGGGCAAGCGCGTTGCAATTAAGGATTGGTTCGCATCCCGCAGGACGGTTTCGGTAAAGTTCACTTGTTGCATGGATAATATTACCTCCGTTGATATTTTAAAATGCCAGTTTGCTCTCTATGTACCCCGCAAGCTCCCCGATGGGCAGACGCACCTGTTCCATCGTGTCGCGCTCGCGCAGCGTGACGCAGCCGTCGTTTTCGCTCTCAAAATCGTAGGTGAGGCAAAACGGCGTGCCGATTTCATCCTGGCGGCGGTAGCGCTTGCCGATGGAGCCGGTGTCGTCAAAATCACAGGCGAATTGCCTGAGCAGGTCGCTGTAGATTCCCCGTGCGCTTTCCGATAGTTTTTTGGAAAGCGGGAGGATCGCCGCCTTCACCGGGGCGAGGGCGGGGTGCAGGTGCAGCACCACGCGGACGTCGTTCTTTTCGGCGTCCACCACCTCTTCGTCATAGGCATCGCAAAGCGCGGTGAGCAGGATGCGATCCACCCCCACGGCGGGTTCCACGCAATAGGGGATGTAATGCTCGTTGGCCTCCTGGTCATAGTAGGTCAAATCCTGCCCGGAGCTGTTTTGGTGGGCGGTCAAATCAAAATCCGTGCGGCTGGCCACGCCCCAAAGCTCCCCCCAACCGAAGGGGAAAAGATATTCAATATCCGTGGTGGCGTTGCTGTAGTGGCTCAGCTTCTCTTTCTCGTGGTCGCGCAAGCGCAAATTCGCTTCCTGAATCCCCAGGGAGAGCAGCCAGTTTTTGCAGTAGGAGCGCCAGTAATCGAACCATTCCAGTTCCGTGCCGGGCTTGCAGAAGAATTCCAGCTCCATCTGCTCAAATTCGCGGGTGCGGAAGATGAAGTTGCCGGGCGTGATCTCGTTACGGAAGCTCTTGCCCTGCTGCGCGATGCCGAAGGGCAGCTTACGCCGGGTGGTGCGCTGCACGTTCCTGAAGTTGACGAACATGCCCTGCGCGGTTTCCGGCCGGAGGTAGATTTCGGTGCTGCTGTCCTCCGTCACGCCCTGGTTGGTTTTGAACATCATGTTGAACTTGCGGATTTCCGTGAAGTTGCTCTTGCCGCAGCCCGGGCAGGGGATCTTATTTTCCTGGATGTAGGCCGTCAGGGCTTCGTTGGGCAAGCCGTCGGCGTTCATCTCAATGCCCTGTTCCTTGTTGTAGGCATCCACCAGCTGGTCGGCGCGGTGGCGCATCTTGCATTCCTTGCAATCGATGAGCGGGTCGTTGAAGTTGACGATATGCCCCGAAGCCACCCAGACCTGGGGGTTCATCAAAATCGCGCAGTCGATGCCCACGTTGTAGGGGCTTTCCTGCACAAACTTGCGCCACCAAGCGCGTTTGATGTTGCTTTTGAGTTCCGCACCCAGCGGGCCGTAATCCCACGCGTTGGCCAGCCCGCCGTAAATTTCGCTGCCGGGGTAAACAAAGCCGCGCACCTTGCAAAGCGCGATGATTTTTTCCATGGTCTTTTCGCTGTTGTTCATGCCATGACTCCTTCCCCTTGCTCAAAAAACATTTTTACCTATTTTAGCTATTTCTATTTTACAGCAAAAACGCGGCAACGTCAAGTTGCCGCGCTCCCTTTTTTTGTTTTGTTGCATATTTCCCTGTGTAGCCGCCGGGTTTGCCTGAAAACTGTTTATTTTTTCACTGTTCCTCTTTAATCAAATATGACAAAGGGGCGCAGAAACCAGGCGAGAACATCAACAAAAAATTTATAAATGCGATCCCAAAGGCTGAGGCTGGCGGTGTTGTTGGTGTTGGTGCTGCCGCCGCTGCCGCTGCCGTCGCCGGTGAACAGCTGCACGCAATAGATTGTGCCGCCGGATTCCACCACGCCCACGCCGATGTGCGTGAAGGAGGTGTGCAGAATATTGGCCTTGTGGCCGCTGGAGTTCATCCAGCCCTCCATCACGGCGGCGGCGGTGGAATAGCCGTAGGCGATGTTTTCGCCGCAGGTCACGTAACTGACGCCGTAGTCTTCCAGCACGGTGAAGCAGCTGCTGCCGTCGGGGCGTTCGTGCGCGAACTTGGTGACGATTTCCGTGGCGCGCTTCTGTGCGGCGTTGTTGAGCGCCTGGTTGTTGCCCGCGAGCGCACCCAGCCCCGCTTTGGCGCGTTCGCTGTTGACCAGGGCAACCACATCCGTGGCATAATTGGCGGGGACGGCTGCCGCAACGGGCAGCGCCAGGGCGGTGCAAAGCAGCGCAAGCGCCAGCAGCAACGCGCCCCATTTTGTGATTGTTTGCTTCATTTTCTTCTCTCCTTTTTGGCGCCCGGCGCGCCTCAAACTGCACGAATGAACCGCGCCGGGGCTTTGGAATACGACTTCAAAAAGTGTTGCTTAGATTTCCGGGATGACAATCTCGATTTCCCTGCCGACCTGGCTGGATTGCAGGATGCCGTCGATGATCGCCTGGTTATAGAGGATCTCACCGGCGGAAACCGGGCTTTCGCCGCCTTGCAGGATGGCGTCGAGGAAGGAGCGGATCTTCTGGTCAAACAGGCCGCCCTTGGATGCATCGTTCTTGAGGACGGGTACGGTGGTTTCAACGCGTTCGCCCGCCACATCGTGATAAATGGTCATCGGGCCGCCGACCGAGCCGTTCCAGCAATCGGTGGAAGGAATGCGCAGCCCGCCCTTGGTGCCGAAGATCAGCGTGTCGCCGGGGGTATCCATGTGCATCGCCCACGCGATGCGGAAATCCAGGATAATGCCGCCTTCCAGGCGCACAAAGGCCGCCGCAAAGTCATCCACATTGAAGCGGGCGGCGTCGGCGGGGTTGTTATAGAGCGGGTTCGGCCCGAAGAAGGCGGAAATGTAGCCCGAAACGGTCAGGGGCTTGGGGTAGCCGATGGCGTTGAGAACCACATCCAGCGAATAGCAGCCGATGTCGCCCAGCGCCCCGATGCCGGCGGTCTTTTGCTCAATAAAGGTGCTGTTGGGGATGCCGCGCCGCCGCCCGCCGCCGGTCTGGATGTAATAGATCTGCCCCAGCTCGCCGCTCTGGACGATCTTTTTGATCATCTGCATATTCACGTCAAACCGGGGCTGGAAGCCGATGGAAAGCACCTTGCCGCTGGCCTTTTCTGCACGGCAGATTTCCACAGCCTCTTCGGTGGTGACGCACATGGGTTTTTCGAGCAGCACATTTACGCCGCGCTGGAGGGCGTCGATGGTGCAAACGGCATGGGTGCGGTTGTAGGTGCAGACGCTGACGGCGTCCAGCGCTTCCGCTTCCAGCATGGCCAGGTGATCCGGGTAATACCGCACGCCCTCCACGCTGTAGCGCTCCATAAAGGCCTCCGCCTTGCCGGGGATCAAATCCGCCGCCGCAACGACTTCAACATCGGGCTGCCGCTTGTAGCTTTGAATGTGCGATTCGGCGATCCACCCGGTGCCGATGATCCCCACCTTGAGTTTGCGCCCGCCTGCCTTGATTTCCTCCTGCTTCGCCTGTGTGAACTGGCCGAGAACTGCATCTGACATAGTTGTTGCTCTCCTTTGCTAAATTTGTTTTTATATTTGTGCGCCCCCTTAGGCGCGGGGGGATGAAGGGAATAGGGTTGGCATTACCACAGCATAGAAAAAATAAATATGATAAGCGACGCCAGCGCGCACACAACGCCAACAATGATGCCCGCTTTGCCGGAACGGCGCTGGGCTTCCACAACGTGCGGCATATCAAACGGCAGATAGCGCCACCGTTGATACCGCTGCGTGATCGATTGCGCATTCAGCAGGGAATAAAGCCCCCCGGCACAAAAAGCGCCGCAAGCACCCCAAGAATAAACGATGCGTTTGAGAAAGCACTGCTCCCATCCCGCCCCATGTAACTAAGAATAAGACCAATAGCAGCATCCCAGCCGCCACTGCCAGCGGAATCAGCTTTCTGGTGCGGTTTTTCATGGGTAGGCCTCCTTTGTTGCTTGATGGCTGCTATCAGCCATAGCGTTCCATGAAAGCGGCCGGGGTCAAAATCTCCGGCCGTTCGAGGGAAACATCGTCAAAATCCTTGTCCCCCGTGATAAGAATATCCACATCCGCCAATACGGCAGAAAGAAGGACAGGGTAATCATCTTCATCGCGGATTGTAAACGCCGTGTCTGCAATGCGAACGGTTGGCGTGTGCAACAGGGAATAGGGGAATTTCAGCAAAAAGCGCTCTGCCTGTTGCCGCTTATCGGGGAATTTTCGCCGCACAACGCGATCCATTTCCATGATGCTATATTCGCATATGCAAGCCGAATGCTGCGTTGTGATCGTCTGCGCCAGTTTGGTCATGCCGGGGCTGGGGAACAACGCAAAAGATATGAGGATGTTCGTGTCAAGCATAATCTCCACGGCGTTCCTCCCACATTTCCCGGCGGATTTCTTTCATCATCGCCGCAACGTCCGCTTCATCCTTTAGGCCAAGGCGTTCCGCTTCGCCTGTAAACGCTTCCTGCAACTCACGGATAGCGGCCATGGCGGCGTTTTCAATAATGATCTGCTTGCCGTTATTGATAAACACCACTTTATCCCCTTCCTTAACGCCGAGTTGCCTGCGCATTTCGGCGGGAATGGTCACTTGCCCTTTTGCGGATACAAAGGATACATCAAACATAATCGTTGCCACCTTCCTTTTTATAATACAAGCGTTTCTGGTATTATCTTCAGTATACGCCCTTCACCCCGCTGCGTCAATCCCCAAACTCGCCACTGCGTTCAGCTCCAGCCCTGCGCTGCGCCCCGCCTGGTGTTCGTAGTAGCCCTGCGCCCCGATCATTGCGGCATTGTCGCCGCAATAGGCCAGGTCGGGCAGATAAAGGCCGATGCCCGCCGCCTTGCAGCGGCGCTGCATCTCCGCCCGCAGCACGCTGTTGGCGCACACCCCGCCCGCCAGCGCCAGCGTTTGATGGTTCCCCGCCCGGGCGGCGCGTAACGTGTTTTGACATAGGTAATCCGCAACGGCAAACTGAAAGGCCGCGCTGAAATCCTGTTTTGTTTTCGCATCAACCGCATCATATAAACCCAACGCTTTCAGCTTCACCAGCGCCGCCGTTTTCAGGCCGGAAAAGCTGAAGTCATACGGTGCATCCGCCACCTTGGGGCGGGGGAAGGAGAACGCTTGGGGGGCGCCGCCTTTGCCCAACTGATCCAGGTGCAGCCCGCCGGGGTAGGGCAAGCCCATGGCGCGGGCGGTTTTATCCAGCGCTTCGCCCGCTGCGTCGTCGCGGGTGCGGCCTATGACGCGGTAAGACGTGTAGCTGTTGACTTCCACAATATGCGTGTGCCCGCCGGAAACGATCAGGCTCAGGAAGGGCGGCTGCAAATCCCCATGCGTAAGGTAGTTCGCCGCCACATGCCCGCGCAGGTGATGCACGGCGAGCAGCGGCTTGCCCGCCGCAAAGGCCATCCCCTTGGCAAAGTTGACCCCCACCAGCAGCGCGCCGATCAAGCCGGGGGCATAGGTGACGGCAAGCGCGTCCACGTCTTCCAGCCCAAGCCCGGCCTGGCGCAACGCCTCGTTCGTCACGCCCGAAATGGCTTCCACATGCATCCGGGATGCAATTTCCGGCACCACGCCGCCATAGATGCGGTGCGTTTCCACCTGGCTGGCGATGATGCTTGAAAGCACGCGGCGGCCGTCTTCGACGACGGCGGCGGCGGTTTCATCGCAGGAAGATTCGATGGCCAGGATCTTCATCTGTTCAGCGCACCTCCATCGTCATCAAAATAGCGTCTTCCTTTGGCGTTGCATAAAAGCCCCGCCGTCTGCCAACCTCCCGGTAGCCCCGGGCGGCATAGAGCGCCCGGGCGGCCCGGTTGCTTTCGCGCACTTCCAAATGTATCTTGCCCGCGCCGCGTAAAATCGCTTCCGTTTCCGCATGGGCAAGCAGGGCGTTGCCGATCCCCCGGCGCTGGTGTTCCGGGCAGACCGCCACGTCGTCAATAAAGGCTTCGTCATCGTATTGATCCACACCGATGCAGCCGACGGTTTCACCATGCCAGCACGCGGTGCGCCAGTGGGCAGTTGGCACGGTGCGCAGCTTTTCAAGCAACCGCGCTTCGCTCATCGGCGGGTGAAATACCCGGCGTTCCAGCTCCGCAATGGCGGGGGCGTGCGCCTCGGTGGTCGGCAGGATGCTGCAATCCGGCTCCAGGCAGGTGAACGGGGCGGTCAGTTCCGCCAAAAGCAACGGCAGCGCCCGCTGAATCTGCGCCGCACAGGCACGGTAATCTTCCAAACTGCCGCCATAGGGGTCGGCAATGCCGCCGCCCAGGATGCGCAGACGTTCCGGCGCGGCGCAGGGCGCCAGCGCACGGGCATGGCTTGCGGAAAGGCAAACCAAAAGGTCGCTTTGCGCAAGCAGCGCGGCGGTCAAATTCTGCGCCCGGTGTTCGGCCAGCGAAAGCCCCAGTTCCGCCGCCACGCGCTGCATGTTGGCCGAAGCCGCATCGCCCGCTCCGGCGGCCAACCCGGCGCTGGCGGCTTCGACAGCCCCCAGCCCGCGCACGGCGCAAAGCGCCCGGAACAGCGCCGCCGCCACAGGGCTGCGGCAGGTGTTGCCAGTGCAAAGAAAAAGAACGCGGCAAGAGCGGTTCATGAGCGAATCCCTTTTTTATCAAATAATGCTAAATACGTCAATCCCTAACCATTGTATATTATAGCGCAGTTTGCCCAAAAAAGCAATCCCGCATTTGCTTTTATTTGTGGCCAGATATGGCAAAAATTGCAACCGGCGTGCCAAAAGGCACGCCGGGGATTCAACCAAGGGTTTTGCCCAAAAATTAGATTGGCGCGTGCCGCTTTTTACAAATCCACCTCCTGCTGCCCCCACAGCGGCCTGGCTTCTTCCAACGCCGTTTCAATCCAGCTGCCCAGCGTTTCGGCGCTGAAGGCGGCTTTTTGCTGTTCGGGCAGCAGGCGCAGCAGTTCGGTTGTGACGATGGATTTTTTCAGCGAGCCGTTGCCCGCGCCCAGGCTGCGCTCGGCGTTGGTCACCAGGCCATAGAGGGAATATTGCAGCAATTCTTCCACCGTGGCCTGCGCTTTTTCCAGCTTGTTCAGCTCCGCCTGTTCCGCGCCCTGGCGCGTGCGCCGCTGCCGCCAAAGGGTGAGGGCGAAACCGGCCAAAAAGAGCAGGAGGGCGATGAGCGGCGCAAGCGCCTCCAAAACCTGGGCGGGCGTGATTGTGTACAACAGTTTCATTTTGTGTTGCTCCCTTCCAATTTTTACCTGTATTTTTGAATGCTTGGTTTTAGTGACCCGGATCAACCCGGCGGCGACTGCGCCACAGGCGTGGAAAACCCGGATTTGTAGTTTGTGGTGCCGGAAATGCGGTAGAGGAGGAGGGGTTTGCCGTTGACCTGGCCGAGGGTGTTGCAGCTGTTGCCCGCCGGGAGCGTACCGATGCGCTGGCGCAGGGTGGTATCGGAATAGACGGCCAAATCGCTGCCGGTGGTGTTGGTGAACGGCTCAGTTTGGGGGAATTTGCCTTCCTGCGCCGGGGGCGCGGCGGGGTAGGTGATCCAGCGCAGCTTGCCCCAGTCGCTCCATTTGCCGCTTTTGCGCGCGGTGATCTTCACGCAGTCGCTGCCCACGGCTTCAATCACCTGGCCGTCGCCCAGATAGACGCCCATGTGGGTGGTGCCAACAAAGAGCAGCAGCCCCGGGGTTTCCGGCAACGACGCGATGGATTGCAGGGGGCTGCACGCATCCCGCATCCCGCCAACATTTTTGTCGTATGCCGCCTGGTAGGCCGGGTCGCCGCCGGGGGCGTCGGTCATCATATAGGCCTTGATCAGCCCGGCGCAATCGACGGCGCGTTTGCCGCTGCCCGCAAAGCCCCGCAGCTTTTGGATATACGCCTCTTTATACTGCGCGGGGTATTGCTTCACTTTCTCATCGATGAGCGCATTGGTGATTTTTTTGCCGTAGGTTCCCCACATATAGGGGCTGCCCAGCAGCGTTTTGGCGTGGGCAATCAGCCCGTCCGCTGTTTTTGCCATAGGGTTCTCCTCTCCTTACTTATCCATTTTGCCTAGTGCAGTTCTTCCCACAGCAGCCCGTGGATCCAGACCGTTTGCGTTGCGCCAATGCCGGGGTGCGTCAACAGCAGGCAGCAGTCGTTCGGCGCGTCCATGGGGAAGTTGCTCAACTGGGTGGTACGCTTGGCGTTGGGGGTCAGGGTGCCGTGGGTCAGTTTTTCGACCCCGTTCAGGAACGATTTTGCTTCCCCTGCCCGGCGTTCCAGCCGCAGCTGGTAGCGCACATGTTGCGTGGCCCCCAGCAGATGGCTGATTGGGGCGCCGTTGTTGTTGGCCACAAGCGCAACCGAGGTGCGGGGGTTGATCAGCCCGTGGTAAACCGCCGCCGTTTCGCCGGGGAGCCACAGGGTGAGGGGCGACAGGGTCAGGATGCTGGATACCCCGGCAAAGGTGAAGTCGATTTCAACCGCCGCCTGGCTGCGCAGGGAATCCGGGAGGAACAGGCGATAGTATTGCCCTGCCGCCGTGAGTTCCATCTTCAGCGCGGGGGCGTCGTTTTTCTCCTCAAAAACGCCGTTGCTCCAAGGCAAACCGCCGTAAGTTACCCAGTCCCCCTGCGTGGGGAGGCTGCCGGTGACCGCCGACCAGCTAACCCGCCGCGGCGCCATCAGCGTGCGTCTGCCGCCCCTCATGCCGCTACCCCCCAGGAAGCCGCCAGCGCCACGTGATCCAAAACATTCAGTTCATAACACCGCCCCGCGCGGAACTGAAAATGATCCGGCAGCGTCACCGCCTGTCCGTCCACATAGCACAGACTGAGCGTCGGTGCGCCCGTTTCCGGCGGCGTCACCCGCAGCCGGAATTCCGGCGCATACCCCGCCGCCGCGCCGCTGTCATCGAGCACCAACGTGGCCTGGCTGACCCCCGGCGCAAATTCCAGCCGCCAAAGCACGCCGGGTTCCACCGGGAGCAGCTGGCCGTCGCTTTCCACCGTGAGGGCGCCGGTGTTGCAGCCCCCCATTGCAACATCCATGCCTTCGCGCAAAATCCCCCCCAGCGCATCGCTCATGGCGTCCCAATCCACCACAAGGTTGCTTTTGAGGGCGTCAAGCTCCGCCAGCACCCGCTCCACCTCACCCGCTGTGTAGGGGGTCAGCAGACCTGCGTCCGCCGGGTTCCCCCCTTCAAAAGATATGATGAACGGCGCGGATTTGTCCATCCGCACGCAATCGCCCTCCGCCTGCACACAGGCCGCAACCTGGCAGCGCAGCCAGCTCCCCGCCGTGAGCGCCCGCGGCAGCGTGCAGTGCAGCACGCCACCGGCCAGCCAGGCCGATGCGCCGCCCTCTTCCGCCGGTGCAGCGCCGGGGTAGATGTTCGCCGTGCAGGCCTGCCTGCCGCTATCCATCAAGTCAAAACAAAGGGTATAATAATCAAAGCCCGCCAGCAGCCGTTCCGGCAGTGTGACGGCAAGCTCCGCCGCCAGGTGCTCCCCCATGTAAACCTTTGGCTGTGCAATTTCCACAGCCTCATCCGCAAGCAACGCCACTTCAATCGTTCTCATGCCTTGTCCTCCTCTACCTTTTTGTGGTCATAGTAATGCCGCAGCCAGTGGGATAGCTGAAGCAAATCCCCCTGCTGCCGGGTGTGCAGTTCAATCAGGCGTTCCTGCCGCAGCGCTTCGGCGCTTTGCCCCTGCATGAGCGCCTGTCGCCGTCGCTCCCTACACGCGCCGATCACTTCGCCCAGTAGCCGCGATTCTTCCGCATAGCGTTCCCCCATCTCTGCCAGGCTGTTCTCCTCCATCACTTGCTTTTTACCTCCTTTCTCGCTATTCCTCCGTTTCCTCCCGCAGCAGCGCCTGGTAGCGCAGCGCGGCATGTAGCATTGGCCGGAGCTTGCCAAGCGCTGCCGCCAACTGCCGCGCCGCCGTGCTGGGCGGGATCCCCAACGCCCGGCCAAGCGCCCGCTGCGAAAGCGTCTTCCCCTCCCCCGCCAGCAGCACCGCCCGCTCCGTTTCGCTCAGTTCCCCGTCCAACAGTTCCCGCAGGAGCCGCAGCAGCGCCGTGCGCTCCGCCGTTTGCTCCCCCTCCGGCGCACGCGCCCAGGCAAGGTAACTGAACCGCTCGGCAATGCTTTCCTCCAGTACCAACGGCGGCTCCCGTTGCAGCCGGAGCCAGGCGCCGACCCCCGCCGCGCTGTAATCCATACGAAACCTCCTTTCACATTCACACGTCAGTGTGTGACTTCCGTTCACTTTTATCTTATCCGCAGAATCTGGAATTGTCAAGCAAATTTCGACAAATTTCAATCAAAATTTTGAAAATATTCACAAAATGCCGGTAACTGGGAATGTTTTCCCTGGAACTGGTATAAATCGCGAGAAGACCGGCATTCTGAAGAAAATACAGATGCGCCATGGCAGATATTGCGCCACCCCCTTGCTTTTTTCAGCGCCAGCGCGTATAATAAAGATGGAAAGGGATGATACCGATGTCAAAACCCATACTGCTCCCCAAAACGGACGTGGTATTCAAGCTGCTCTTTGGCAACGAGCGGAAGATCACGATCCTGCGGGATTTTTTGCAGGCGGTGCTCAACTTTGATGACAGCGAGCTTGCCGCCATCAAGATCATTGATCCGCAGCTCAAGCGCGAACACCCGGAAGATAAGCTGGGGATCCTGGATGTGAAGCTGGAAACCGTCAGCGGCGCACGGATCGACATCGAGATCCAGGTGCTCAACATCCCGGAGATGCGCCAGCGGGTGAGTTACTACCTCGCCAACCTCATCACCGAGCAAATGGGCGGCGGCATACCCTACGATGCGCTGAAGCGGGCGATTTGCATCGTGATCGTCGATTTTCCGCTGCTGAAAGAATCGGAACAATACCACACGGTGTTCCGCATGTTGGAACAACAGGAGCATTTTCCCTTCAACGATTTGATGGAAATTGATGTGCTGGATTTGACGCGCATCCCGGCGGCCGAGAGCGACCGCCTGACCAACTGGATGCGCTTCATCCGCGCCGAGCGAAAGGAGGACTTTGAAATGGCAGCAAACACAAGCCCCTTGATCCGGGAGGCATATGCCTACCTGGCAGAACTGAGTGAAGACGAAGAAAACCGCCTACTCGCCGAAGCAAGGCTAAAAGCCCAGCGCGACGAATATTCACGTGTAACAGGCGCAAGAAAAGAAGGCCTGGAGCAGGGTCTGGAGCAGGGCACCGCCAGGCTGGTGCGCAACATGTCCCGCCGCGGATTGGATGCTGCGGCCATTGCGGATTTTACCGATCTGACCTTAGCGCAGGTCGAAGGCTACTTGACTACCTAAGGAAGCCGAGCGAAAGGAGGACTTTGAAATGGCGGCAAACACAAGCCCCATGATCCGGGAGGCATACGCCTACCTGGCGGAACTGAGCGAAGACGAAGAAAACCGTCTGCTCGCCGAAGCAAGGCTAAAAGCCCAGCGCGACGAATATTCACGTGTAACAGGCGCAAGAAAAGAAGGCCTGGAGCAGGGTCTGGAGCAAGGTCTGGAGCAAGGTCTGGAGCAAGGCACCGCCAGGCTGGTGCGCAACATGTCCCGCCGCGGATTGGATGCTGCGGCCATTGCGGATTTCACCGGCCTGACCTTAGCGCAGGTCGAAGGCTACTTGACTACCTAAGGAAACGGAGGATAATACTATGCCAACTGATGAAAAAACCCAGGCGGAGCTGTTGCGGGAGGAACTCTTGCGCACGCAAAAACACGCCAGCGAATTCCTCAGCGAAAAAGAGATCGCACAGGCCGACGCCTTTTGTGAGGGCTACAAGACGTTCCTCAATGCTTGCAAGACGGAGCGGGAAGCCGTCGCGTTCTTCCGTAGGCAAGCGGAGGCGCGGGGCTTTGTTCCCTTTGCGGAGGGCAAAGCATACCGCCCGGGCGAAAAAATCTATTTGGATAACCGGGGCAAGGCGCTGATCCTCGCGGTCATTGGCCGACGGGGGCTGGAAGACGGCGTCCGCATCGCCGCCGCGCATGTGGATTCGCCGCGCCTTGACCTCAAGCCCGCGCCCCTTTATGAAGATAAAGCCCTCGCCCTGCTCAAAACCCACTACTATGGCGGGATCAAAAAATACCAGTGGACGGCGATTCCGCTGGCGTTGCATGGCGTGGTGGTCAAAAAAGACGGCACGGCCATCGAAGTCACCCTGGGCGAAGCGCCCGATGAACCCAAGTTTTGCGTCACCGACCTGCTGCCCCACCTGGCGGCGGAGCAGATGAAGCGCGACCTGGCCAAGGGCATCGCCGGGGAGGAGCTGAACATCATCATCGGCAGCCGCCCGCTGCTGCTGGACGGCAAGCCCGAGGGCTTCAAGCTGCACATCCTCAAGCTGCTGCATGACCGCTATGGCATCGAAGAAGCCGACCTCATCAGTGCGGAGCTGGAGGCCGTCCCCGCCTTCCCGGCCTGTGACATTGGCCTGGATCGCGGTTTGATCGGCGCATACGGCCACGACGACCGCGTTTGCGCCTACCCCTGCGCACAGGCGATGCTCGACGACTGCGCCAACCCCGAATACACCGCCCTTTGCGTGCTGGCGGATAAAGAAGAGATCGGCTCCTGCGGCAACACGGGGCTGGATACCAACTTCCTTTACGACTTCCTGACGGATTTGGCGCTGGCGCAAAACGCGAACCCGCGTAAGATGTTCCGGCAAAGCAAGTGCCTTTCGGCCGACGTGAACGCGGCCTTTGACCCCACCTTTCCTTCCGTGATGGATCCCCTCAACGCGGCGTATTTGAACTTCGGCGTGGTGCTGACCAAATACACCGGCAGCCGGGGCAAGAGCGGCAGCAGCGACGCCAGCGCGGAATTCGTCGCCTGGGTGCGCCAGCTGCTTGACGGCAACAGCGTCCTGTGGCAAGCCGGGGAGCTGGGCAAGGTGGACGAAGGCGGCGGCGGCACCGTGGCGGCGTATTTGGCCAAACTGAACCTGGATGTAGTTGACCTGGGCGTGCCGGTGCTTTCGATGCACGCGCCGTTTGAACTGGCCTCCAAAACGGATATAGCGATGCTCCACCGCGCCTGCAAGGCGTTTTTCTCGCCTGCGGCGCAGTTGGCGTGAACGGGATAAAAACCAAAACCGCGTTGACTTTTTTGTTAAAATTTTGAAACGGAGGCACCACAATGAAAAAGATGCTAACCCTCATGCTCGCCCTTGCCCTTTTGCTGGCGCTTGTTGCCTGTGGCACAAAGCCCGCACCCGAAAAAGAAAGCCAAACAACTGCCGCAAGCACAACAGTTGCGGCGCAAAAGCCGCAGTTCCGTGAAACCTATAGCGCCACCTACCGGGATTGGGCGGGTGAGCAGGAGCCTCGATGGTATTGGATCAGTGAATATGATTCCAACGGGAACCTGGCCAAGCATAGTGATTTTCGGGGGTACACCCTCTATGAATACAACGCCGCCGGGCAGAAAACCAAAGGGACGACCTATATCACCTACGAAGACCCGCCGCAGGTATCCGGCAACACAATATATGAATATGACGCAGCCGGAAATTTAATCAAAGAAGAGGAATATTCCGTGGTGGAAGCAGCGGTAACAACTGCCTACACCTATGCATACGACGCTGCGGGAAACAGAACAGGAATGGTAAGCCGTGATCCGGACGGAACTGAAACGACGTACAGCTACGCATACGACGCCACAGACAAACTGACCAAAGAAGTGTGCTACGGTGCAGACGGAGAGCCGGTAGCTTATACCGTCTATGAATATGATGCAAGCGGCAACAAAATCAAAGGCACCAGATATGCGATGGACGCAACGCTGACGGCCTACAGCACCTACGAATATGACGAAAACGGCAACCTCATCAGAAATAATGACTACGATGAAAAAGGCGTGTTATCCACGCACAGCATCTATGAATACGAGCGCATCCCCGCATGAACAACATTGCTGAAATGATCGTCACCAACCGCCGCCTGTGCCACGGCGACTTTTTGATGCAGCTTGACCGTGCGGCGGCCACGCAGCCGTATGCCATCCTGCTGCGGGAAAAAGACCTTGCGGCGGCGGAATACCGGGCGCTTGCGCGACAGGCGCTGCCTCTTTGCGCCGCCCACGGCGTGCCGCTGATCGCCCACAGCTTTGCCGCCGTTGCCCAAGGCCTCGGCGTCCCGGCGCTGCACCTGCCCTTTGCGGCGTTTGTGGCTGCTGCGCAGGTCGGGCAATTGGGCGCGTTTGCGCAGCGCGGGGTTTCCATCCACAGCCCCGCCGAAGCCCGGCAAGCCGAAGCGCTGGGGGCGACATACCTGCTTTGCGGCAACATTTTTGCCACCGCCAGCAAACCCGGCCTACCCCCCCGCGGGCTGGAATACCTGCACGAAACCTGCGCGGCGGTGCAACTGCCGGTGTTCGCCATCGGCGGCATAACAGAAGAAAACGCCGCGCTCTGTGTGCAACAGGGCGCAGCGGGCGTTTGCCGGATGGGGCATTGGTTTGGGTGAGCATGTAATGCTGTTCCGCAATTAAAAAGCCGCTTTGGGTGAGGTGTATTTTAAAGCCCCGGCGCGCCGGTCTTTCTCTACGCCCCGCGCCGGACGCACTTCATGAATGCCAGCAGCCCCCAGGCGGCGAGCAGACTTGTGCCGCCGCGGCTGATGAAGGGCAGGGTCACGCCCGTGAGCGGCAGCAGATCGGTGATGCCGAAGATGTTGAGCGACGCCTGGAACAGCAGCAGACCCGCCGCCGAAACCGCGATGATCGCATAAAACGCAGATTGTGCCTGCCGCGCCGCACGCAGGGTGAAAATGGCCATGGCCAAATAGCAGCAGGGCACCAAAAAGGCCAGCAAAAGCCCCCATTCCTCGCAGAGCATCCCAAAGACGAGATCGGTGGAAGCGGCGAAGACGTTGCGCAGCTTTCCGTTGCCCAGCCCCAGGCCGAAGACGCCGCCGCTGGAAGCATAAATCAGCACACGGGTTTGCTGGTAGCCGGATTCGTTGATGTTTTCCCACACATGGCGGTAGCCGCGGAAGCGGTCGGCCACATAGGGGCGGAAAACCAGCACCAGCCCCGCGCCCATCACCGCCGCCACACTGACCAGGGCGATGGTGCGCAAATCGCCGGAACGCAGGAACGCGATGAGCAAAAAGACCGCGAAGAAGATCAGCGCGGTGCCGAAATCGCGGATCAAAAACAGCACCGCTACACAGGCGATGGCGAAGATCAGGTAGCGGGTGATGCTCTGGGTGCGCTGGAGCCGGTCCAGCGTTGCGCCGCCCACAAAGATGAAGGCCAGCTTCACCAGCTCCGATGGCTGGATGGAGATGCCGCCGATGAAGATCCAGTTGCGTGCGCCGTTGGTGAACCCGGCCAGCGCAAGGTTGACCACCAGCAACGCGATGCCCGCCGCCGCCACCACCGGGCGCAGCTTCATGGCGCGGTCGGGGTCGGCCAGTACCCAAAGCATCACGGCATAAAGGAGCATACCGCAGCCGATGGCCGCCGCCTGCCGCCAGGCGTAATCCGCCTGAATGCTGCCGCTGATCACCAGCCCGATGCCGGAAAGCCACAGCCCCAGCACCTCCAGCTCCAGCCGCCGCTGCTTGCCGATGTGCCGCAGGCACAGCAAAAACAGCCACTCCGCAACGGGGTAGAGCAGCAGCGGCAGGGTCAGCTGCAACGGCGCGTCGCCGCCCAGCAGCAACGGCGAGGCGCTGAGCAGCTGGAACACCGTCAGCAGCGCCATCATCCACGGCCAGGGGAAAAACCGTGGCGGGAGAATGACGCGCGGGGGCGTGTAGGCGTAGACGGGGTTGTCCATTTTCAGCTACCTCAATGATGCACTTCGGGGGGGATCATTTTGATCATATCAATTTGAATGCGGCGCAGCCGCCAAAAACATCTCCAGATGCCGCACGGTGCTTTCGTATACGCTTTGCACCATGGCTTCACTCAGCGCAAAATAATCCGTGGCGGGCGGCTCTGCGCCCCGGTGCAGCGCTTCAAAGCTGGCGGTGGCGATGTTGACCTTACAGATGCCCAGTTGCACCGCACGCGCCAAATCCTCCGGGGGGATCCCGCTGCCACCGTGCAGCACCAGCGGCACGCGCACCCTGCGGCGGATCTCTTCGAGGATCCCAAAGTTGAGCTTGGGCTTGCCTTTGTAACGCCCGTGGGCGTTGCCGATGGAAACCGCCAGCGCATCGCAGCCGGAGCGTTCGGCAAAACGCTGCGCCTGTGCCGGGTCGGAATGCAGCGCTTCGGCTTCGGGGCCGCCCTCGCTGCCGGAAAGCACGCCGATTTCACCTTCCACCCAGGCCGCGCCGCGCTGCTTGACCAGGCTTGTCCGCCTGCTGTTCTCCTCCGGCGGCAGGGCGGAGCCATCGAACATGATGCCGGTGAAGCCATAGCCCAGCGCTGCGTCAATCACGCTGTCGCTCTCGCCGTGATCCAGCTGCACCGCCACATCAATTTTCGCTTGCCGGGCGGCGCTGACCATCAGCGGCGCCATGAGCGCAAGCGGGGAATGCGGCAGCCGCTTTTCGGCGATTTGCAGGAGAACCGGCGTGCGCAGTTCCTCCGCCGCACGGAGGATGCCCATGGTCATTTCAAGGTTCCCGGTGTTGAACGCGCCGATGAGCCGCCCGCCCACAAAGGCGGGCAGCAAAATTTCACGCGGGCTGACGAGCGGCATATTGGCTTTTCTCGCTTTCGTTATATATATTACTACCTAAAAGTCATACTCCTCCATCGCAATCCCGGCCATGCGTTCCAGCCGGGTGACGGGGTAGCCCGCCGTGCGCAGTTCCTGCGAAAGCGCCGTCGCCTTGCGCAGCGGGAACCAGGGCAGCTCCGCTTCTTGCAGCACGGGCAACACCTCTGCGGCAAAGGCGGGGTTGGCGTCATCAAACAGCAGCACCACGGGCTGCGCCGGGAGGGGCGCTTCCCGCCGCAGGGCGGCCAGCAGCTCCTGTTCCGAAACCGCCGTGTAGCCGTTTTGCAGCAGATAGGCCAAATCCCGCCGCACATCGTTGCGGCGCAGCGCGTTCTCGCCTTCCCCCAAGCTGCGGTAGAGCAGCAGGGGCAGCGGCGTGCGCTCCCCCGCATAGGGCGTGCTGACGGTGATGCTCCTGGTGCCCAGACTGATCAGCACGCTAATCAGTAAAAGCGCGCACAGACAAAAAAATTTCGTTGCCTTGGTCAGCCGGATCACCATACCTGCCACACTCCCACTCAAATACAATTGTATTCATAGGTATGCGGCGGCAGCGGGCGCATATGACAACCCGTAACAATAGTATAGCACAGTCGAATGAAAATTTCAAGTGCCGGCGCGGTCCAGCCGCCGGTTCCGGAAGTACAGCGCAATATCCACCAGCACCATGATCTGGTTGATCACATAGAACACGAACACGTAGCTCAGGTGGCCGCCCAGGAGCTTGGCGACGATCCCTGCGGCATAGCCCAGGCCGATGGCGCACAGGAAGAACAGGCTCTTGCCTTTGGCCGTGCGTGCGCGTAAAGATTTCAGGATCGACAGCGGCCACGAAAGGCCGAAGCAGATGACCATGGCGGCTTCCAGCGCTTCAGGCATCCTGCACCGCCCCCTTCTTTTTGGGGCTTCGCCCGGCCAACATGCAAATCAAAAAGCCCAGGGGGAACGCCGCGCCCACCAGCAACCCCAAGCGCAGTCCCCTTTGCAGGGCGGGGAGGTTTTGCATCGTGCCAAAGGAAACGCTCTTGCCGCGCTCGGCGACCAGCCCCAACAGCCACGGGCCGACGGAGCAGCCGACGTCGCCGCCCAGCGCCAACAGGCCGAAGAGCGCCGTCCCGCCGCCGGGGAACTGTTCCGCGCTGCGGTGGAGGGTACCCGGCCACATCAGCGAAACCGCCACCCCGGTCAGGGCGCAGGCGGCCAGCGCCAGCCTGGGGTTGCCGGAAAGCGCGGCGGTCAAATAGCAAAGCACACAGGCCGCGCCGCCGCAGAGCAGGAACGGGCGCAGGGGGAAGCGGCGCTCAAAGCGGCCGTAAAACATGCGGATCACCGCCATGCACAGGGCAAAAAGGCAGGAACCGAGCAGATCGCCCCAGAGCTTTTCGACCCCGATGCCCCATTCGGCAAAGAGCGACGCCCACTGCGCCATGGTGGATTCCGCCGCGCCCGCAAAGGCCATGATGCCAAAGACCAGCCAGAACTTGCGGTTGCGCAAAAGCTGCTTAAAGACGACGCCTGTTTCTGTTGCATCGGGTTCGGCCAGGGGGGCTTTGGCAAAGCCCCCCATGGTGGCGAAGGGCAACACCGCCCAGCAAAGCGGCAGCAGGTACCAAAGCTGTTCCGGCAGCCAGTGCAGTGCAATGGTCGAAAACAGCACCGTCAGCACCTGCCCCCAGCAATAGAAGGAGTGCAGCAGCGTCATGGAACCCGCGCCCAGGTGCCCCGCAAGGCGGTTGACGACGGGGCTGACCAGCACCTCAATCAAACCGCCGCCGATGGAAAACACAATCGTCGCGGCGCAAAGCCCGCCATAAATTTGCCCGGGCGGGAGGATCTGCGGCAACAGCCCAAAGGCGATAAGCCCCGCGCCCGCCAGCATATGCGCCGCCAACAGGCAGCGGCGGTAGCCCACCCGGTCGGCCAGGCGGGCAGCCAGGCCATCCACAATCAGTTGGGTGACAAAGTTGATCAGAACAAGCCGCCCCAGCCGTTCCAGGTTGATGCCGTAACGGTTGGAGAGCAGAACGAACAGCAGCGGTGGCAAATTGATGATCACCGCATGGCTGATATACGACATATAACATGCGCGGACGGTCGCCTTGTAGTTCAGTTCAGCCAATCGAAGTCCTCCTGACCGGCACGCCGCGGCCGTGCAGGTATTCCTTGACCTCGCCCACCGTCATTTCGCCAAAATGGAAGAGCGACGCAGCCAGCACCGCATCCGCCTTGCCAGCGGTGAAAGCATCATAAAAATGCGCCATGGCGCCCGCGCCGCCCGAAGCGATCACCGGCACATGCACCCGCTCGCTGACCGCGCGGGTCAGTGCAAGGTCATAGCCGGTTTTTTGGCCGTCGCAATCCATGCTGGTGAGCAGGATCTCCCCTGCCCCGCGCGCGACGGCTTCCTGCGCCCAGGCGACTGCGTCAATCCCCGTCGGGATGCGCCCGCCGTTGAGGTAGACTTCCCAGCCCCCCTGTTCCGCCGGGCGGCGTTTTGCATCGATGGCACAGACGACGCACTGGCTGCCGAACTTCAGCGCCGCTTCGCTGAGCAGCTCCGGGCGGCGCACGGCGGCGGAATTGACCGAAATCTTATCGGCGCCGGCCAGCAGGAGCTGCGTAAAATCCGCCGTACTGCGGATGCCGCCGCCCACTGTGAAGGGGATAAAGATGGAATTGGCCACCCGCTCCACAATGCGCACCATGTTGCCGCGCCCTTCGTGGGTTGCGGTGATGTCCAGCAGCGTCAGTTCGTCCGCCCCGGCGGCGTCATAGGCTACGGCGCATTCCACGAGGTCGCCCGCATCGCGCAGCTGCACAAAGCTGGTGCCTTTGACCACGCGGCCATCTTTCAAATCCAGGCAGGGAATGATGCGTTTGGCATACATTTTTTGATGTCCCCTTCCGTTGTGTATTTTATATTAATGCTATTCCTTGATTAAAAGCAGAGCTTCATTTCAGGTACCTGGACACGGCACGCCGTGTCCCTACAAACCGAGATAAAGCGCCAACGTACCGCTGTGTTTTTATGTGCCTTTGTAGGGACACGGCGTGCCGTGTCCAGGTACATAAAAAATAAAACACCGCTTTTAATCGAGGAATCGTATAAGCGATCAGGCGCACAGCCGCCAAAAATTCCTGAGCATGAGCAGACCGACCTCGCCGCTCTTTTCCGGGTGGAACTGCGTCGCCGTCAGCAAACCCTTGCGCACCGCCACGTCCATTTCCACGCCGTAGCTCGCCCGGGCGGCCACGCAGTCTTCCTCCGCCGCCTTCACATAAAAGGAATGCACGAAGTAGACGTATGCGTCCTCCGGCACGCCTGCAAAAATGCCGTCGCCATGCAAAAGATGCAGGGAATTCCACCCCATGTGCGGCACTTTACGCGGCACGCCGCTTGCATCGTTGCCCCCGGGGATGCGCAGCACCTGCCCGGGCAGTGCGGCCAGGCCGGTAACGCCGGGGCTTTCTTCTGATGAAGCAAACAGCAGCTGCTGCCCCAGGCAGATGCCCAAAAACGGCCTTGTTCCGTCCGCCGCTTCGCGCACCAGCTCCGCCAGGTCGCGCCTGCGCATACTTTCCATCGCATCGCCGAACGCGCCCACCCCCGGCAGGACCACCCCCGCCGCCCGGCGGATCTTCGCGGCATCGGCGGTGATTTCCGCCGGAGCGCCGATGAAATCCAGGGCTTTTTGGACGCTTTGCAGGTTCCCCGCACCGTAATCCACAATAGCAAGCATAGCAGACCGCCTCCGTTCATCGCTTTGATGCAGCTATTATAGCAGGTTTTGCTTATATTGTCAAAGAAAGACGCAGGAAAAAAATTTTCTTTATATAATTCTATTTTAGAAATAAGATTGCGATTGGGTGTGCTATACTCATGGTAAGCAGGGGATTCTCTGCAAATGAATGGACAAGGTATAAGAAAGGTGGAGTATTAGAATGTTTGAGGCTGAAACCCCGCGTGAACTGATGAATTTCTTTGAAGGCTTCCTGTTCGACATTTCCGAAAAGTTCGTCGGTTGGGTGGAGAACACGTTCACCGAAATCGCCATCACCGACGGGCTGAACAACTTTGTGGATAGCCTGAAGGGTCTTTTTGGCGAGCGCAACGTGGCGTATGCTTTTGTGGATCTGCTTGCTTTCATCGGCGAACTGATCCAAAAGCTGGGCTGATTGACACGGGAATTGTGGCAACAGCTGGCCGCGTCCGCCGGGCGCGGCCTGTTTTTTGGGAGGAGTCATGCGAATGAAGCGATTTTTAGCAACCCTATTGGCCGCTATGCTGCTGGCGGCGCTTTTGGCCGCTTGCGGGGCGGATGACACGGCAGCGGGCGGCGATTTCATCCTGCCCAGTCGCAGCACAACCGAAGCCGGTTCCCTGACGGAAGAAGCCCCCGGCGAAAGCGAAACGGAAAGCACCAGTTGGAGCTACCCCTGGGACGCCGGCAGTGAAACGCAGACGCAAACGCAAGGCGCAGCGCAGACGCAGCCTTCGGCGCAGACGGCAGCACCCACCCGCGCCCCCGGCACGTCTTCCACCGGCAAAGCCTCCACCGTCACCACCACCAAGAAGCCCACTGCGACGGTGACGACCACAAAATCCGGCACCACAAAGCACTACGATAACCCGATCACCATCCAAAGCGCCGAAGCCGCCCTGCTCGCCTTCAACAACGCCACCAAAACGGCGGTCAACGGCAAAGCGGGTTTTTCCAAGAGCCACGTGGTGACATATAAGGATTGGGAGCTTGACCCGACCATCACGCCGGTGCTGACCTTCCCGATCATCGGCGACCAAACCAAGGTGTTCACCGATCAGCTGAACAAAGCGCTCAACAGCGGGACGAACACCGCCGTCGCTTACAAGGGCGACCCGCAAGGCATCCTCAAGGCCAGCGGCTTCACGATGGCGGATCTGAAGAGCGACGGCGTGACCTACAGCCGCAACGGTTCCGACTGGATTGTGACGCTGAACGTCAACAACGGCAACACCCGGCAAGAAAAGCGTCTGCTCAGCAAGCCCGTGACCGGGGTTTCGCCCATCGATAACGGTCCGCTTGCCCTGGCCACAGGCGACGGCGGCCTTTATGACCACATGCGGGCGGATAACATCTTTTCGCTGATGACCAACAACGCCCTGCTCGGGACGTTCAACATTGAACCCATCGACATCCAGGAAAGCACAAGCCAGGTGAAATTCGTCGCCAACCTTGATGGCGAAGGCAAGCTGCTTACGCTCACGGTGACGTATAACCAAACCGTCAACCTGGCCGATATTCACGTGATGGACGGCACATCCTACAAAAACAACGTCGGTTCGGCCAGCGTGAAGGTCGTCTTCAAAGATTTTGTGTATTGAGCCTTCGGAAAAACACATCGCCCCCTTCGTGTTGCGAAGGGGGCGAAAAAAATGCGTGGCGGCGGGGATATATGTCTTGATTTTTTGTGCCATATCACGTATACTAAGAGAGAGGAGGTGTGCCATGAAAAAGCTAAAAATTTACTTATACTGTTCCTCAATAAAAAGCAGTGCTTCATTTTTATGTGCCTGGACACGGCACGCCGTGTCCCTACAAACCGAGATAAAGCGCCAACGTACCTCTGTATTTTTATGTACCTTT
>JAITNG010000095.1 GCA_031290595.1 Oscillospiraceae bacterium | reverse complement strand
GGTTGAGCATCACGGGGTGATCCTCAATCACGACTTCCAGCGCATCCCACACATCGGAATGGGAACGCTCGACCATCTTGCGGGCGCTCTTGACGTTGCCCGCCTTTTCGGTTTCCACCAAGCGCTTCATCACGAAGGGCTTGAAGAGTTCCAGCGCCATTTCCTTGGGCAAACCGCACTGATAGATTTTGAGTTCCGGGCCGACGACGATGACCGAACGCCCCGAATAATCCACGCGCTTGCCCAGCAGGTTCTGGCGGAAGCGCCCCTGCTTGCCCTTGAGCATATCAGAAAGCGACTTGAATGCACGGTTGTTTGCGCCGGTGACGGGTCTGCCCCGGCGGCCGTTATCGATTAAAGCATCCACCGCCTCCTGGAGCATCCGCTTTTCGTTGCGCACAATAATTTCCGGCGCACCGAGTTCAAGCAGCTTTTGCAGGCGGTTGTTGCGGTTGATCACGCGGCGGTAAAGATCGTTGAGGTCGCTGGTGGCAAAGCGGCCGCCGTCGAGTTGCACCATGGGGCGGATTTCCGGCGGTATGACGGGAACCACGGTCAGGATCATCCATTCCGGGCGGTTGTGGGAAGCGCGGAAGGCCTCCACGACCTCCAGCCGCTTGAGCAGCTTTGCCCGCTTTTGGCCGCTGGCGTCTTCAAATTCCGCCCGCAGGTCAACCGAAAGCCCGTCAAGGTCAATATCGGCCAGCAATTTGCGGATCGCTTCAGCGCCCATGCCGGCCTGGAAGTCGTTTTCATACCGCATCCTGTATTCGGCGTAGGCTTTTTCATCCAGGGTCTGGCCTTTGACCAAAGGCGTGTCGCCCGGCTCGGTGACGATATACATCGCAAAATAAAGCACTTTTTCCAGGTTCCGGGGCGAAATATCGAGGATCAGCCCCATCCGGGAAGGGATGCCCTTAAAATACCAGATGTGGCTCACGGGGGCGGCCAGTTCAATATGCCCCATGCGCTCGCGGCGCACCTTTTGCTTGGTGACCTTCACGCCGCAGCGCTCGCAGACCTTGTCTTTGTAACGCATCCGCTTATACTTGCCGCAGTGGCATTCCCAATCCTTCGTCGGCCCAAAGATGCGTTCGCAAAACAGGCCGTCCCGCTCCGGCTTGAGGGTGCGGTAGTTGATGGTTTCCGGCTTTTTTACTTCGCCAAAGCTCCACGCGTGGATCTGCTCCGGGGAAGCCAGCCCAATGCGGATAGACTCAAAGGTGGTGTTCGGTTTTTGCTGTTGTTCCATTCCCTTACCCCCATTACTTATCACTTATTCTTCCGGCAGATAGTCGTCGCTGTAATCATCCAGAAGCTCGGTTGTGTCGTCTTCGGCAAACTCATCTTCCTCTTCCAGCAAGACGCCGCCGGGGACGCTGTCTTCATCCTCTTCCGATTCGTCCAGTTCGTCCGCGTCCTCTTCCTCTTCGACCACATCCGCCTCTTCTTCCGGGAGCGCGGCGACGGGCGGGCGGTCATCCGCCATGGTGAAGCCCGGTTCATCCTCAAAGGTCTGGCGCAGGTCGATTTCTTCCCCTTCTGCATCCAGCACGCGGACGTCCAGCGCCAGGCTTTGCAGTTCTTTGATCAGCACCTTAAAACTTTCCGGGATGCTGGGCTGCGGCACATTTTTGCCCTTGACGATGGCTTCGTATGTCTTCACGCGGCCAACAACGTCATCGGATTTCACGGTCAAAATTTCCTGGAGCGTATAGGCTGCGCCGTAGGCTTCCAGCGCCCACACTTCCATTTCGCCAAAGCGCTGGCCGCCGAACTGCGCCTTGCCGCCCAGGGGCTGCTGCGTCACCAGCGAATAGGGGCCTGTGGAGCGTGCGTGGATCTTATCATCCACCAAGTGGAGCAGCTTGAGGAAATACATCACGCCGACGGTGACGCGGTTATCGAACCGGCGGCCTGTGCGGCCGTCAAAAAGCCAGCTCTTGCCGTCGTCCGCCATGCCCGCTTCGCGCAGACCTTCGCGGATGTCCTGTTCCCGTGCGCCGTCAAAGACGGGGGTCATCACGCTGAAGCGCTCGCCCCTTTGCAGCCCCAGCTGCCGGGCGGCGAAGCCCAGGTGGACTTCCAGCACCTGGCCGATGTTCATGCGGCTCGGCACGCCCATCGGGTTGAGGACTATATCAAGCGGGGTGCCGTCATCCATGAAGGGCATATCTTCCTGGGGCAGGATGCGGGAAACCACGCCCTTGTTGCCGTGGCGGCCGGCCATCTTGTCGCCCACCGAAAGTTTCCGTTTTTGCGCAATGTAGCAGCGCACGGCTTTGTTGACGCCCGGCGAAAGCTCATCGGAATTTTCACGCGTAAAAGTTTCCACCTTGACGATGATGCCGTATTCGCCGTGGGGCAGACGCAGGGAGGTGTCGCGCACTTCCTTCACCTTTTCGCCGAAGATGGCGCGCAGCAGGCGCTCTTCCGCCGTCAGCTCCGTTTCGCCCTTGGGCGTCACCTTGCCGACGAGGATGTCGCCCGAATGCACCTCCGCGCCCACGCGGATGATGCCCTCTTCGTCCAGATCCTTCATCGCGTCGTCGCCCACGTTGGGGATGTCGCGTGTGATCTCTTCGGGGCCGAGCTTGGTGTCGCGCGCCTCCAGTTCAAATTTTTCAATGTGGATCGATGTATACACATCGTTCTGCACGATTTTTTCGTTGACCAGCACTGCGTCTTCGTAGTTGTAGCCTTCCCAGGTCATGAAGCCGATCAGTACGTTTTTGCCCAGGCTGATTTCGCCGTGGTCGGTCGCGGGGCCGTCGGCTATCACCTGCCCGGCCTTCACGGCTTCGCCCACCGTGACGATGGGGCGCTGGTTGATGCAGGTGCCGTTGTTGGAACGCATGAACTTGGTCAGTTCATATTCCTGCTTCTGCTTGCGCTCGGTTTCCAGTGTGATTTTATCCGCGCTGACGTAGCTGATGGTTCCGGCCTCCTTGGCCAGCAGCACGACCCCGGAATCCACCGCGGCCTTGTATTCCATCCCGGTGCCGACCAGCGGCGCATCCGTCTTGAGCAGCGGCACGGCTTGCCGTTGCATGTTGGAACCCATCTGGGCGCGGTTGGTGTCGTCGTTTTCGAGGAAGGGGATCATCGCCGTGGCGACGCTGAACACCATCTTGGGCGAAACATCCATGTATTGCGCCTTATCGCGCTCCACTTCAATGTATTCATCGCGGTGGCGGGCGTTGACGCGCTCATGCACAAAACGCACCTCCGCATCCAGCGGCTCGTTGGCCTGGGCGACGATGTATTCATCCTCTTCATCGGCGGTCATATAACGCACGCGGTCCAGCACAACGCCGTCTTCGACGCGGCGGAAGGGGGCTTCGATGAAGCCGTATTTGTTGATCCGCGCAAAGGTCGCCAAATAGGAGATCAGACCCACGTTCTGGCCTTCCGGGGTTTCCACGGGGCACATGCGGCCATAGTGGCTGTAATGCACATCGCGCACTTCAAACCCTGCGCGTTCGCGCGAAAGGCCGCCGGGTCCCAGGGCGGAAAGGCGGCGCTTGTGCGTCAGTTCCGCCAGGGGGTTGGTTTGATCCATGAACTGGCTCAGGGGCGAGGAACCGAAGAATTCCTTGATCGCCATCGAAACAGGCCGGATGTTGATCAGCGTCGCGGGGGAAATTTTATCCACGTCATCCTGCGCCTGGAGCGTCATTTTTTCGCGCACGAGTTTTTCCATGCGGGCAATGCCGATGCGGAACTGGTTTTGCAGCAGTTCGCCCACGCAGCGGATGCGGCGGTTGCCCAAATGGTCGATGTCGTCGGCCTTGCCCACGCCCGCCGCCAGGCAGTTGACGTAATTGACGGAGGCATAAATATCCGCCCGCGTGATGTTTTTGGGGATCAGAATATTGACGTTGGCACGCAGCTCCGCCAGCAGCTCTTCGTCGCTCAAGCCGCGTTCCAGCAGGGCAAAGAAGCCTTCGGCGTTGACCTTTTCATCCAGGCCGATTTCTTCCAGCTGCTCTTCGCTGAACTGCGGCAGGTAATCGCCGATCCGCCCGCCGGTGCCGCCGTCTTCATCCCTGCGCCCCTTGGGGTCGATCATGCCGTTGGAACGCACGGTCAGGGTGTGGTTCTCGTTCAGATGCACAACGGCGCAGCTGACGCCCGCTTGCTCGATTTGATAGGCCAGCTCGCGGTTGATGTAATCGCCCGCGTCGGCCAGCAGCTCGCCGCTGCGGGGGTCGGCCACGGGTTCGGCCAGGCGGCAGCCCGCCAGCCGTGCGCCGATGGCCAGCTTCTTATTGTACTTGTAGCGCCCTACGCGGGAAATTTCGTAGCGCCGGGGGTCAAAGAACAGGTTCTCGATGTGTTCCTGCGCGGTTTCCAGCGTCACAGGCTCGCCCGGGCGGAGCTTGCGGAAGACTTCCATACAGGCTTCGGCGGAATTGGCGATCTCGTCCTTTTCCAGCGTCGCTTCAATGCGGGGGTCGTCGCCGAAGAATGCGCGGATCTCCGTATCGGTTTCGATGCCCAGCGCACGCACCAGGGTGGTGACGAAGAGCTTGCGGTTCTTATCGATGCGGACGTAGAACAGGTTGTTTATATCCGTTTCGTATTCCAGCCAGGCGCCCCGGTTGGGGTTGATGGTGCCGGAATACAACTCGATGCCGGTTTTATCGTACCCGCGGCTGAAATACACGCCCGGGGAACGCACCAGCTGCGAAACGATTACGCGTTCCGCGCCATTGACCACGAAGGTGCCGCTTTCGGTCATGAGCGGGAAATCGCCCATGTAAATTTCGCTTTCCTTCACCACGCCGGTTTCGCGGTTGAGCAGCCTTGCACGCACCCGCATGGGCGCTGCGAAAGTCGCATCGCGCTCCTTGCATTCGCGCACGGTGTATTTCGGCTTGTCATCCAGCCGGTAATCGACAAAGGTAAGCACCCAGTTTTTGCTGTAATCGGTGATCTCGGCAATATCGCGGAACACTTCGCGCAGCCCTGTTTCCAGGAACCAACGGAAGGAATCCTTCTGCACCTCGATCAGATTCGGCATGTCCAACACTTCGCGGATTTTACCGTAGCTCATGCGGGTTCGCTTGCCTCGCCGGACTGGTGTGACATTCAGCATGAAACCATCCTCCCCTTATTGTGCGTTGTATGCGGCCTGTTTCGGCCCGTTTTTTTGTTGGAAAAAGCACCCGTTTCAAAAACTTGAAAAAACGCTTGCATTTTTCGGCAAAGTGTGCTATACTGCACCTGTTAGCAAAAAAGGAAACAGAACGCGCACAGCACCATTCTAATTATAAAACGATTAGTTAATTATAGCCCTTGACAATGGATTTGTCAAGGGCTTTTTTACATTTTAGGGGATTTTTTTGTATCCGGCAAAACTTTCGCAAAGTTTTGGGGAAACAGGCGAATAAGGGGGCGTCCGGCAAAGATTTGCCCCGCCCTGCCCGCTCCTGCGCTCCCCTACCCTGCCGCAGCCACAATTTCCTGCGCCGCTGCGGTGATTTTGCCAAATTCCCCGGCGGCAATCCAATCCCGGTTGACCAGGTTGCCGCCCACGCCGAAGCCTTCGGCGCCCGCCGCCTGCAAGGCGGGGATGTTCGCCGCGCTCACGCCGCCCACCGCCAAAAAGTGCAGGTGGCGCAGCGGCGCTTTGAGCGCCTTCAGGTATTCCGCACCCAGCGCCCCGGCGGGGAAGAGCTTGAGCAGATCCGCCCCCCAGGCGTGGGCGGCGGCGCATTCGGTGGGGGTCATCACCCCGGGGAGGGAAACCAGCCCCAGGCGGCGCGTTTCGCGGATCACCGCTTCCTCCGCACCCGGCGAAATGATATACTGCGCGCCCGCTTCGGCGGCAATGCGCACCTGTTCCGGGGTCATCACGGTGCCGGCGCCCGGCAAAATATCACCGCCCAGCGCCCGCAGCGCGGCAATGGCCTTGGCGGTTTCGCCAAAGGCTTCCGGCTTGCTCTGGTCAAACGTCACTTCAATCAGCGGGACGCCGCCCGCCGCCAAAGCAGCGGCCAGGGGGCAGATATGCTCCGCCCCTACGCCGCGCACGATGGCGATGAATTTTTTTGCCAGTATGGTTTGAATTGTTTGTTCGCGCATAGGATCCCCCATTTGGTGTGATTTTAGTTCAGGCCGAGCGCCTGGGGCAGGAGCTTGAACAGGTAATCCTGGAACAGGCAACGCGTCACTTCCCAAATTACGCTGATAAACTGCGCCGGTGCGGTGGAGATGTAATCGGTCGCCAGGGGCTTGTAGTTCGGCACAGCGCCCGCGAAGCTGGTTTTGTTGATGGTCAACTGGTCAAAGAGCGTCGCTGCATCGGTTTCCGCATCATAAACAAAGGCTTTGTAGACCAGCTGCCCGCCATCGACGGAAACCGTGGAATACACCGGCACTTCGGGCTGGAAGCATTCTTCGGCCAAATCCAGAATCGGCGACATGGCGGCATAAACGCGGTAGCGCTTGGGGCCGGCCGTGCTGGGGACGATGTGGATCGGTGCGCCGGGGTCGGTGTAGCTCACGGCCTTGCCGCCGCCGCCGCCCGCGAGTTCCAGGTCGTAGCCGGGGAGCGCAGTAGTGGTTGCGGTTGCGCCCGCAAACGCGTCGCCCTTGACCGGGGCGCTGCGGTAATACATGTGGTCGTGGCCGGTCAGCACCAGGTCAATGCCGCAATCTTCAATGATGGGCAGCAGGATGTTGCGCATGATCAGGGTATCGGGCTTGTTGATGTTCTTCCCGGCGGAATAGGCCGCGCGGTGCATCAGCAGGATCTTCCATTTTGCGCCGGATTGCTTCATATCATTGGCCAGCCAATTGCGCTGCTGCTGGCTGATGGGATACATATCGTTGGTGTTCAAAACGGAAAAGTGCGCGTCGCCGTAATCAAAAGAGTAATAGGTTCCCGTCAGGTTGCTGCTGTTCGGCTGCTCCTGGAGCGTGAACATGTTCTTGAACCAGTTCCACTTGAGGTTGCCGTCGTGATTCCCGGCGACGGGGGCGTGGGTCAGTTGGGTGTTCAGCCCTGCAAACGCCTGGAAGAACCAATCCCACTGGTCGTTGTCGCTGTCGTCCGTGTAATCCCCCAGGTTGACCTGGAAGGATGCGTCGGGGTTTTGCTGCAAAGCGTTGGCGAGCACCGCCGCGCCGCCTTCAAAATTGGCCAGGTTGCTGGATTGCACATCGGCCAGGGCGATGAACGAAAACGCGCTGCCCGCGCCGGGGTTGGTGGTGAAGTAGCCCTTTTCGCTCCAAACGTTGGCGGTGCGGTCGCCCACCTGGTATTCGTAATCCGTGCCCGCCTTGAGGCCTTCGGCCACGACGGAATGCCCGTAGTAGCTTTGGAAGAGCGAGGAACTGCCTTCAAAATCGCGGTAAAGTTCGCTGCCCGCTTCATAGATGCGCACGATGCTCCCGCCGTCCGCTTTGGTCGCCCAGTGGAAGCCCTGCGTGGTGGAAGAATCGCCATAAAAGGTGCTGATCACCCGGGTGGGGGTGAGGCCGGCTGCATCCGCCGCGCTGGCGGGCATGGCCGCCAGGCAGCCGAAGAGCAGCGCTCCGCAGAGCAGTGCGCACAGTGTGCGGCGCAGATGGATATGTTTCATGATTTTTGTTTCCCCTTTCGATGCTTCGTCTGTATCCTATTCCAGTTTACTGCCAACGGTGCAGGTTTGTCAAGCGCTGGGTTTATTTTTCTTTTTCCGGCTCCGGCCAGTTGAAGGTGATCTTCACGGCCTTTTCGAGCGGCGCGGTGGCGGTGAAGCTGCCTTCGCCCGCAAGCGTCCCCGTCCCCCGGATGTCCGCCGCAATTTCGTAACGCGCAACCAGCGTCAGTTCCACCAGGTGGTTGGTGGTGTTATCCACCTTGCAGGTGAGGGTATACGTTTGGGGCTGCTCTGCATCTGCATCCGCCACCTGCGGAATCTTTTCGTAATCCGTCACCTGCATGTATGCCGCCGCCTTGGCCAGCTCCGCCAGGATCGCCGCTTTGTCCTCCGGCTGGATGTAGCGCTCCGCCGCTTCGGGGGAAAGCCCGGGCTGGAGTGTAATATCCAGCTGGTATTCCTGCGCGGCGGCGTCCACATCGCTCACCTTTGTTTGGATCGTATAAAGGCGCAGCGCCTCGTCCGTATCCTGCAATGTTTCGGCAAGCCAGGCGTCGAGTTCCTTGCCCTTTTTGAGTCCCTTGTGATCCATGGCATAATCCGTCAGGGTCTGCTTGAAGGTTTCTTTTTCGATGTAACCGTGTGCGTATTCCTCCTTCACGCCGGGCAGCGCGGCTTCCAGTTGCAGCTCCAGCACCGAAACTGCCTTGATTTCCGCCACATCCTCCGCCAGCAGCGCGTTGCGCAGCAGGGGGTATGCCGTTGCATCCACGGGCTGCTCTTTTTCTTCCTTGCCCAGCCCTTTGGTCAGCAGCTTTTTGAGCGCCGGAACGACTGCGCGGAAGGTTTCGTTCTCCGCTTCCACCGCGCCGATGGAATACGAAACGGTCAGGTTGTAGCCCTCTGCGCCGGTCAGCAGCGGCAGCAAGCGCTCGTTGTAATACGCCAGCGTAGCGACGCTGCCTTCCGGGAGGGGTTCCAGGGCGGCGGGCAGCGTTTCGACAACCACTTCATCAAAGAGGGAGCAGCTTGCCAGCGAAAACAGCAGCCCGGCAGCCAGCAGGGTAGCAAGAATACGCATCGCGGTGTGTTTCATGGGGGGATCCTCCTAAAAGAAAATAATCGCTTGAAGCTATGTATTATTTGTCACTTGGAAAAGCTCACTCGCCCATTTTTGCCGTCATCCCCTCAAAGGGAGCCAGGCCTTCGGCGTCGAACAGATACACGGTTTCCAGCAGGATTTGCAGCGTGGCTTCCACGGTTTTGGGGTCAAGGTTATCCGCAGTATCAAGCCGGGTGTGGTAATACGCCGCCGGGGCAGGGTCCATGGCGGCGAAGGAGGTTGTGCGAAGCCCGGCCTGGGTCGCCGCCGCGCCGTCGCTTGCGCCAAAGAAGAGGTTGGCAAAGGGCAAATCAAACCCCGCAGCCTTGCCACCTGCGCGCAAAAGGTTGGCCACGGCGGGGTCGTGCTTCACCGTGCCGGTGAGGTCGCGGACATAGATGGCCATGTGTTCATAATCGCGGATGGTATCGAGCGTGATGAAGATGGTTTCGGCGTCCTTGTATTCTTCCGCATGGGCTTTAGCGAAGGCCTTCGCGCCCCGCAAGCCGCATTCCTCGCCGCCGGAGCAAAGCACCACCAGCTCGGTGTTTTCCAGCCGGAGGTCAAGATCGCCCAGGAGCTTGGCCACGGCCATGCCGGTGAAGCAGCCGGAAAGGTTATCGTTCGCGCCCATCACCACGTGTTTGTTGTTCTTGAAGCCGAGGCCGGAAAGCAGGGGAATGCAGAGAGCGGCGAAAATGTAGCCCAGCACCTTCAGCCAACCGGGGCGGTTGGCCAAACCGGCGAGGCCGCCGACGCCGCCGCCTTCGGTGAACACGGCGATCAGGCTGGCCACAAAACCAAAGATGATGGCCACAAAGCAGACCGCAACCACCACCACCAGCAGACTCGTGGTGTGGAAGTATTTATCGCCCAAATAGGTGTAGAGCCATTCGTAAGCGGAATCCGCATGGCCGCAGAAGATCAGCCTGCGCTGGGTTCCGCCGGCGGGCTTGCGCACCGCGACCACGTTCTGGGATGTTTTTTTGGGGTAGACCACATCGATCGTCTGCTTATACATCAGGAATTCCAGCACCACCAGCACCAGCGCCAGCAGGAGCAGGAGCACGCTGGCCAGAGCATAGCCGAAGTTGAACAGCGCCGCCGAAAGCAGACCGAGGTAGACGCTGAGGTTCACCCAAGCCAAAAACGCCCGGGGCGCAAGGGTGAAGGGTTCCAGTTGCACGCTGTCACAGCAGGATTCCAGTTCTTTGGCCATCAATTTTTGCGCCTTGCGCTCCGCTTCGCTGCCCGGTTCGCGCGGCCCGCATTCCTTGCAGGTTCTTTTGATGCCCCGCACCGTGAAGTTCGTGTATTCCCGCACCCTGGATTCGTAGTTTTCGATGTGTTCCCTCGCCGTCATTTCGTTCACCATTTGCCTTTCAAAAAAACTTAATTGCATATATTGCGAACTTTGCTTGACAAACCCTGTAAAAAAACCTAAAATTAGAGTATAGGAACGCTGCGCCCCGTTGCGCCTTGTTCCAATGCCATAATTGCAGGAGGATGCCCGAATGAAGAAAAAAGGAACCATCTTTGCGCTACTGGTGATCCTTGTGGCGGGGATTGGCCTTTATGCCGCCTACCTCAACAAGGAACTGCCCGACGCGCCGAACCCGACGGGGACCAGCGCCACCGCCGTTGCCGCCGCCGGAGGCACAAACGCTGCGCCGGCGACCGCCAAACCGACCACCACCGCGCCGCGCCGCACCCAAACCAAAACCGAGCCGAATGCTGCCACCGGCAGCGGGAGCTACGGCTTCAACTACCCGGGCATCGCGCCCGCCGTCGCCGCCGTGGGCGGTCAAAACTGGCAGCTGCTGCTGGTCAACCGCGCCTTTGCCCTGCCCGTCGATTACGCGCCGTCCACCGCCGTCTGTGTGCCGGGGGTTTACCCCGAAAACCGTGAGATGGATGCACGGGTTGCGCCGGAATACAAGAAAATGTATTACGCCGCGCTGGAGGACGATGCGGAGCTGATCCCGTTTTCCGGCTACCGGCAGATCAGCACGCAAAAGAACAACTTTGACCTGAAGATCACCGAATACCGCAACCAGGGCAAGAGCGAGGCGGAGGCCATCGCGCTGGCCGCCCAAACCATCCTGCCGCCCGGGTGCAGCGAACACGAAGCGGGCTTGGCCATCGACATCACCCGCAAGGGCGTGTGGGATACCCGCGTGGATTTTGAAACCACGGTGGAATTCAAATGGCTCCAGGCGCACGCCGCCGAATACGGCTTCATCCTGCGCTACCCCAAGGATAAGCAGGAGATCACCAAGATCAGTTATGAACCCTGGCACTGGCGCTATGTCGGCAAAGAAGCTGCCCTGGCCATGAAGGCCAGCGGGCAATGCCTGGAAGAATACCTTGCAGCCGCGCAGTAGGGCTTATTCAACATCCTTGGCCGCTACCACCTGCGCGGCGGTGCGGAGCAAAATCTGAATATCCATTGTGAGGGTGCGCTTTTGCCGGTATTCGGCGTCAAGGCGCACCTTTTCGTCGTCGCCCAGGGTGGCGCGGCCGTTGACCTGCGCCCAGCCGGTCAGGCCGGGGAGCAGCTCATAGATGCCCGCCGCCGCGCGGAGCGTGCGGATCTCCTCCTCCTCCGGGATCAGGGGACGCGGGCCGACGAAGCTCATTTCGCCCGCAAGGATGTTCCACAGCTGGGGCAGCTCATCCAGGCTCAGGCGGCGCAACAAGCGCCCGCTACGGGTGAAGCAATCCTCCCCTTTCATGGCGCGGGCCGCCGCGTTGCGGGTGCCTTTGCGCATGGTGCGGAACTTGCAGATGCAAAACAGTTCGTCCCCCTTGCCCACCCGGGGCTGGCGATAGAACACCGGTCTGCCGTCGTCGAGCAGGATCACCAGCGCCACCGCGCCGAACAGCGGCAGCAACACAAGAAGCGCCAAAAAGCTAAAAATCACATCCAATAATCTTTTCAATTTTGCGCCCCCATCAGGCCGTCGCCTGCATTTTTAAGTACGCATGGATGAACCCGTCCAAATCGCCGTCCATCACGGCGTTGATGTTGCCGCTTTCAAAGCTGGTGCGGTGATCCTTGGCCATGGTGTAGGGCATGAAGACGTAAGAGCGGATCTGGCTGCCCCAGGCGATTTCCATCTGCACACCCTTGATGTCTTCGATTTTATCCAGATGCTCCCGCTCCTTGATCTCAATCAGCTTGGATTTGAGCATCCGCAAGGCGACTTCACGGTTCTGGTGCTGGCTGCGTTCCACCTGGCAGGATGTGACGATGCCCGTGGGCAGGTGGGTCAGGCGCACGGCGGAGGAGGTTTTGTTGACCTTTTGCCCCCCCGCGCCGCTGGCACGGTAGACGTCCATTTTGATGTCGTCCGGGTTGATTTCCACACCCCCGCCGCCGTTGATTTCCGGCATCACTTCAAGCGAAGCGAAGCTGGTGTGCCTACGGCCGGAAGAATCGAAGGGCGAACAGCGCACCAGGCGGTG
>JAITNG010000061.1 GCA_031290595.1 Oscillospiraceae bacterium | reverse complement strand
CCAGCAGCGCCAGGGCGTCTTTTGAAAACCCCCGGAACACTTCCCCGGGCGGCTTGCCGCTTCTCTTCTTCCCATCCATAGGACGATGTTTCCCCTTATATACTTTAATAGTAGTGCATATTTTTCACTGCACCAGTATAGCATACGGTTTGGGGGATTGCAACAGAATTTTATGTTTTTTGCGGCGCGGGGGCTGCTTCGTCAACCGCAAGTTCCCGGAACCCCGCCGCCCGCAGCAGTCGGTTATAGACTGCCAGGCCGACGCCTTCCTGCCGGGGCGTGTGGCAGAATACGCGTGTCAGCCCCTGCGCATCCAGTTCGCGCAAGCGTGCAAAGAGCTGCTGCGCCTGTGCCGCAGGGTCGTCAACAGATCCATACGAGAACCGCCGCCACAAGCCGTCAAAATCTTCATCGAAGCAAAGCACCCCGTCCTCCGCGCACGCGTGCGCCTTTAAATAGGTTACAAAGGCTTCCCGACTGCCGGTGAGCAGCGTCAGTTCCGCTTGGGGGGCGTAGTGTTTATATTTCATGCCAGGGGATTGCGCGGTTTCGCCCGCTTGCAGGGCGTGCGTGACGGCGGGCGAAACAGCGAGTTCGCCCAGCACCGCACGCAGCGCTTCCGGGGGGATTCCGCCCGGACGCAACAGGCAGGGGGGACCCTCGGCCAGCGTCACCACGGTGGATTCCACCCCCACGCTGCATTCGCCGCCATCCAGGATGGCGGAAAGGCGACCATCCAGGTCGGCCAGCACATGGGCGGCGGTGGTGGGGCTGGGGGAGCCGGAACGGTTTGCGCTGGGCGCCGCCAGGGGAACCCCGGCCGCCCGCAGCAGCGCCCGCGCCGCCGGGTGGGCGGGGATGCGCAGCGCAACGGTGGGCAGCCCCGCGCTCACCAAATCGGGGACCAGCGCGGATTTTGGCAGGATGACCGTCAACGGCCCCGGCCAAAACGCCGCCGCCAATTTTTGCGCCGCCGGGGGGTATGCCGCCACCAGGGGGGCAATGTCTTCCGGCGCAGCGATGTGGACAATCAGCGGGTTATCCGGCGGGCGGCGCTTGGCCGTGAAGATGCTTGCCACGGCATGGGGATCCAGGGCATTGGCCGCCAGGCCATAGACGGTTTCGGTCGGCATGGCGACAAGTTCGCCCGCCCGCAGCAGCGCCGCCGCATGGGCAACGTCTTCCGGCCTTGCAGCCGTGAGCCGCAACGTCGTGGCAGCTGCGCCGCCTTCATTTTTTGGGTTCATTCAAAAATACCATCCTGTGAAATGCGTTATCAGCCGCCTTGCAGGCGCTCCGCCGTGTCTGCCATGATCAGCGCGTCGATGATCTCATCCAGGCTGCCGTTGAGGATCGCTTCTATCTTATATAATGTAAGGCCGATGCGGTGGTCACTCACCCTGCCCTGGGGGTAGTTGTAGGTGCGGATGCGTTCGCTGCGGTCGCCTGTGCCCACTTGGGCGCGGCGCTCATCCGCAATGGTTTCGCTCTGCTTTTCGCGCTCCGCCTGCAAGATGCGGGAACGCAGCACCTTCATCGCCTTTTCGCGGTTCTTGTGCTGGCTGCGCTCATCCTGGCATTCCACCACGGTGCCGGTGGGCAGGTGCGTGATGCGGATCGCCGATTCGGTCTTGTTGATGTGCTGCCCGCCCGCGCCGCTGGAACGGAAGGTATCCACCTGCAAATCGGCGGGGTTGATCTCCAGCTCCACGTCCTCGGCTTCCGGCAGCACCGCAACGGTCACGGTGCTGGTGTGGATGCGCCCCTGGCTCTCGGTTTCCGGCACGCGCTGCACCCGGTGGACGCCGCGCTCAAATTTGAAGCGGGAATACGCACCCTCGCCTTCAATCAAAAAGCTGATTTCCTTGTAGCCGCCCAGCTCCGTTTCGTTGGCGTTGACGATTTCCGCCTTCCAGCCCTTCGTTTCGGCATACATGCCATACATGCGCAGCAGCACCCCCGCAAACAGCGACGCTTCCTCGCCGCCCGCGCCGCCGCGGATTTCCACAATCACGCTCTTGTCGTCATTTGGGTCACGGGGCAGCAGCAGGATTTTTAGGCGCTGCGCGGTCGCTTCAGCGGTTTCCTGCTCTTTTTCCATTTCCTCCTGCACGAGCGTGCGAAAATCCTTATCCAGGCCGCCGCCCTCCAGCAGCTCCCGCGCTTCCTGCTGCGCCCCCAGCGCCGCCATGTGTTCGCGGTAGCATTCCACCACCGGCGCAAGGCGATGGCTCTCCTGCATCAGGCCGCGCAGCTGCGCCGGGTCTTCCAGCACCGCCGGTGTGCAAAGCATTCCCTGAATTTGTTCATAGCGTTCCTGCACTTGTTCCAGTTTATCCAGCATAATATTCCTCCGTCTGCGCCAGGCGCAAAATAGGCCAAGGCGCAGGATATAGTGTATTTCCCTCGATTTTGATTAAAAAAACTACAATATTTTTGAAATATAGTATTGACGGATGGGAAATCCTGTGGTATGATTAATATGCGATTTTGCGCCCGGAAATATCGCGGGACTTTTTCACAATTCAACGTTTTGACCTGTCACTACCTTAGCACAAGAAAGCGAATCTATCCGCGCTTCTTTCCATTTGCCGCCCTGCTTTGCATTATACCACAGGTTCACCTGAAATGTCAAAGGAAAACGCGCGGGGACGAATATTCAAACACTTTCGGCCATACAAATAGCAGGAGTAAAAAACGCCGAAAGAGAAAGGACCGATTGCGATGTTCACATTGAGCTTTCCACCGGAGGGGCAGCTTCTCTCCACGAATGAAAACAGACGGTATTTGGCTTCGCCTGCGGGGTTGCATGAAGCGCAGGTTTCAGGGGCAGTGCTTGAAGGACGGGTTTTGCTTTGCGATAACGAACACAATCTGCACGTTGATCTCGGTTGCATGAAGGGGGTCATCCCCCGTTTGGAGGGCGCGCTCGGGATCGCCGAGGGCGAGGTGCGCGATATTGCGCTGATCTCCCGGGTCAACAAGCCCGTTATGGTGCGGGTGACGGGCTTCGACGCCAACGAACAGGGCGAAACATACGCCCTGCTCAGCCGCGTGAGCGTGCAGCGGGATTGCGTCGCCAAATACATTGGCGAACTGCGCCCAGGCGACATCATCGATGCGCGGGTCAGCCACATGGAGGCCTTTGGCGTGTTTGCCGACGTTGGCGCGGGCGTCAGCGCCCTGCTGCCCATTGATGCAATCTCAGTTTCGCGCATCCCGCACCCCAACGCCCGCTTTTCAGCCGGGCAGTTGATCCGTGCGGTGGTCAAGGGGCGCGATGACCAGGGGCGGCTTCTGCTTTCGCACAAAGAGCTGCTTGGCACCTGGGAACAAAACGCGTCGCTCTATTCGGTGGGCGAAACGGTGCCGGGCATCGTCCGTTCAGTGGAAAAATACGGCGTATTTGTGGAACTCGCGCCCAACCTTGCCGGGCTGGCGGAATACAGCGAAGAGGTGCAGGATGGCGACCACGCCTGCGTCTACATCAAAAGCATCCTGCCGGAGCGCATGAAAATCAAGCTGATCGTCGTGGATTCCTTCGCGGCCTCCTACCCGCCGCAGCCGCTGCGCTACTTTTTGGAAGGCAGCCACATTGACCACTGGGTCTATTCGCCGCCAGGCAGCGAACGGGTGACAGAAACGCTGTTCGAGTAACCACGGCAAAGGCAAAAACGACCACCACACGCCAGGGAAAGGCTGCGGCCTCCTTCCTGGCGTGTGTTTATTATGTTTGATGGAGCGAGAAAACCTGTTGCTTTGTCATCCCCCTGCGCAATTGGGGCAAGTTGTAAAATAAATTGCCCAAGGAAAACCAAAAGGGGTTCCAAAACGGAACGCAACCAGTTAAACTTTAAGTGAAGAGCAAAAAGAGACTGGAGTGAACCGAA
>JAITNG010000049.1 GCA_031290595.1 Oscillospiraceae bacterium | reverse complement strand
TGCCGTGAAGTCCGTTCCCGCCTTGATTTCCTCGCCTTTATGCCCGGCAAGATTGCGCTTTAGGAAGTTTATCATCTCCAATTCCATATCCCGGTAAAGCTGTGCAATGTGCTTATCGTAATCCTGGGGAGCCACGTAGTTGCCCAGGTTAGGCCGTTTCGCCATTGTCTTTCACCTCGGGGGGCGGCAAGCCGTCATAGTTTACAGCGGGTTCAGACGCGGCCATCATGCAGATCCATCGCCCCGGCTGCTTTTTTATTTGACACCGGCTCCATTCAGTGTTATAATTTCCCTACAACAAATAAACGAAGGGCGGTTGGCGGCTTGAAGGCAAGCGAATTGAATGTGCAGGGCGTGTTTTTGCTCGAACCCACTGTGTATGGCGACAACAGGGGTTGGTTTTATGAGATGTTTTCAGAACGCGAGCTGGCCTCGCTGGGTGTCAACACCCGGTTTGTGCAGGATAACCGCTCGTTTTCCGCCGCACAGGGCACCCTGCGCGGGCTGCATTGCCAGGCGGAACCCGTGCCGCAGGGCAAGCTGTTCAGCTGCACGCGGGGTGCGGTGCTGGATGTTGCGGTGGATGTGCGCCGCCGTTCGCCCACCTACCTGCGCTGGGTTTCGGCCGAACTTTCCGGCGACAACAAGCGCCAGCTGTGGATCCCCCGGGGCTGCCTGCACGGCTTTGTGACCCTGACCGAAAATGTGGAGGTCTTTTATAAAGTGGATAACCCCTACGCCCCGGATTGTGAGCGGGGCGTGCGCTTTGACGACCCGCTGTTCGGCATCCACTGGGGTACCAGCGAACCGATTCTTTCGCAAAAGGACGCCGCCGCACCGCTCTGGCAGGATGCGGGGATTTCGTTCGATTTTTAGATGTGCTGATTGGAAGGGGAGAAAAATATGCTTTATCACATTGAAAATGAACAGCTTTTTTGCGCTGTGGATTCCTTGGGCGCACAGCTGCATTCGCTCAAAGGCCGTGCCGGTAAGGCGGAATACCTTTGGCAGGGCAACCCCGCCGTCTGGTATGGCCAGGCGCCGGTTCTCTTCCCCATTGTGGGGCGGCTGAAGGACGACCGTTACCAGTACCGGGGCAAAACATACCAAATGCCCAAGCACGGCTTCGCCCGCAAAAGCGAATTTTTGCCTGTGCTGGCAGAACGTGAGCGGATTGTTTTTGAGCTGAAGGACAGCGAAAAAACGCGTGCGATTTACCCCTTTGCATTCACGCTGCGCATAGAGTATAAGCTATCGAAAAACGCCCTGGTTGCCACTGCGACCGTCGCCAATGCCGGGGAGGACACGATGCTGTTTTCCATCGGCGCACACCCGGGGTTCAACTGCGCGATGGGGGATGTGCTGCGCTTTTCGCAGCCCGAAACCCTGCGCAGCGAATGGATCACGGAAGAAAGCCTGCTGGCGGGCAGCAGCTACCCCGTGCTGGAAGACGCGACGGATCTTGTGCTGCACGAACAGCTCTTCGCCAAGGATGCGCTGATTTTGCAGGGCGTGCGCTCGGCGCAGCTGACGCTGGTGCGCGGCGGCGAAGACTGCGTAAAATTCGACCTGGGCGCACCGCCGGTGCTGGGCGTCTGGGCAAAACCCGCCGCGCCCTATGTTTGCATTGAGCCATGGTTCGGTATCAACGACGGCGAAGCGGCGACGCCGGATTTCAGCCAAAAGCGGCTGATCAACGCCCTTGCGCCCGGCGATACATTCACCCAGCGCTGGTGCGCGGAACTGCCGGGGGAAGCGGGATGAACCACCCTGCAATCAAAAAGAAGGAATATGATCCGCCTATGAACAAACCATCAAAATTCCGCGCGGCCATTTGCGTTTGCCTTTGCGCGGCGCTTTTGTTGCCCGGTCTGCCACTTTTGCCGCTGGCTGCCGCCGAAGAGGGCTGCGCCTGCGGGCATTCCCCCGTGATTTTGCTGCCGGGCTACAGCGGGCCGCAGCTCTTTTTGGATTATGGCAAGGAAACCGAGCAGCAGGTGTGGAACATCCCCATCCAAGGCAGCAACACCCGCACCCTGCTGGAAGGCCTGGCGGCGATGCTGCCAAAACTGATCGCCGATTCCAACGGCAACCGCGAAGATTTGATCCGCCGGGCGGGCGAAATCTACCAGAGCCTGACCGAAAAGCTGGCCATGAATGCGGACGGCAGTTCCACCTATGACATCACGCCCCTGCCCCAGGGGGCGCACGATTCGCGCTGGGATGTGATGCTCGAAAACGGGCAGCGGCTTTATAACAACCAGCGCGCAATCACCGAATCCTTCATCCAACCCGGCCCCGGCCACACCACAGCCGACCACGTCTACTTTTTTGCCAGCGACTGGCGGCGCGGCCAGCTGGAAAACGCCGCGCAGCTCGACGCTTTCATCCAGGAAGTCAAAAAGGAATCCGGCCACGAACAGGTCAGCCTCTTCGGCATCAGCTACGGCGGGCTGCTGGCGGCCACCTATTTCACCTATTATGGCGAAAAAGGCGACATTGACCGCGCAGTGCTGCACTCCCCCGCGCTCGATGGCTCCGCCCTGGCGGTGGATTTGCTGGGGCGCGAAGATTTCGCCTTTGACCCGGCCAGCATGGTCAATTTCCTGATGATCTACATGAACATCGAAAGCCGCCTGGATCAACGCATCAAGGGGCTGGATCTCAAGCTACTCAGCGAAATTGCCGTGCAGGTGCTGCGCCGCTATCTCGTCCCGGAATTCCTGCACTTCGGCAGCTTTTGGGACGTCATCCCCACCGCGCAATATGCGGCGCTGCGGGATGCATACCTTGACCCTGTGGAAAACGCCGAAATCATCCGCCAAAGCGACGTCATTCATTTTGAGGTGATGCCCAACGTCGCCGCAACATTCCAAAAGATGCAGCAGCAAGGCGTGAAGATCGCCAACATCTGCGGCTACGGCCTACCCATGGGCAGCGGCAGCGCGGTCAATTCCGATTACATCATCGGGGTCAGTTCAACCACGGGCGCGGCGGCGCTTGCGCTGGGGGAAAGTTACACCCCCGCTGCGTTTGTCGGCATCGCACGGCGCTGCACCGACCCCGCCCACCACCACCTTTCGCCCGACTGCACGGTGGAAGCCGCAAGCGCCTACCTGCCGGAACACACCTGGTTCTTCAACGGGCAATACCACGGCCAGGCGGCCTGGGACGCCTACGGCAACGCGCTTTATTGCAAATGGCTGTTCACCGATGAAATTGCGGACGTCTATTCCAACCCCGATTACCCCCAGTTCCGGGATTCCTGCAACCCCTCCGATGGATTGGAGGCGCGGTTTTCTGCCAGCGTCAGCGGCTACCTGACCGAGCAGGACGACACGCTGCTGCTCAAAAACACCTCGGCGGAATACCCGATCAGCCTCCATTCCGTGGCGGTGGAAGGGCTGGATTTTGACGTGACGTTCTTCAACCAAATCCGTGTGGAACCCGGCCAGACCGTCCGTCTGCGCTACGAAACCATATTGCCCAAGGAAAGCCGGGTGTTCACCCTCACCGTGCAGTATACGCGGGAAAGCGCCTTCCCCGAAGTGGAAACACGCAGTTTTCGCTTCACCGCCGTGCCGACCTCGCAGAGCGTTCCGGCATTCCTGCGCTACCCGGCGGCCAACACCGCCGCGCTGAACACTACGCCGCTGCGTCTGCGCCCCACGCAGCTGTTCGTGCTGCTGCTGGCGCTGGGCGCAAGCCTCGGCCTGGCCGCGCTGGCGTTCGCGCTCGCGCACCGCAACAGCGGGAACCCCAAGTTCCCGTCGCCGCGGAAGAAGAAATGATGCGATTTTGCATCTAATTCGGTTTTTAATTGAGGATACCATAAAGCCCCGGCATGGCCAAGGCCACGCCGGAGCTTTAAAATATACTCGCCCCAAAGAGCAAACCTCACGCCAAATATTCCTTCAAAATCCCTGCCAGCGCACTCTCGGTGGCGTTTTCTGTTCCTACCTGTTCCCAGATGGCGCGGATTTCTTCTTCGGTTCCTTGTGCAATATCGGCGCTGGGCAGGTGCTGGGCGTAGACGCTCCAGTTCTCGCAGTTGGTTTTGTAAGTCCACGTCGTCCAGTGGATGCGCAGCTGGTTGGAATATTGCAGCGTCTTGCGCCAGGCGGCCGCATCGCCGAAGCAGTTGAATTCCCCCATCAGGATGGGGACGCCGCGCGGGATCAGCTTGGGGCAAAGCAGCGCCGCCGCGTTGAACGCCACCATGGCCTTCGTGTGTTCCCCCAGCCCCCAGGCATAGTAGTGATATTGGTAGATCACGTTCTTCCAGCCATAGCGCAGCGGGTGCGGCAGGTGGATGGCAATCCACACGGCTTCGATGATGATGATATGATCGGGGTCAACGGCGCGGATGGCGCGGTAGAGTTCATCAAAAAAATCCCATTGCAGCTTGCCGGTGCGGGCTTTGTCGTAGCCCGGCCCCAGCGGCTCGTTGAGCAAATCATAACCCGCCACATCGGGGTTGCCCCGGAAGTGCGACGCAACGGCCTTCCACAGGCGGATGGTTTTGGCGCGGTTCTCTTTGTTATAGAACAGCTGCCGCCCGTCGTTGATCTGCCCGGAATGGTGCTGGCCGTTCTGTGAGCCGTATGCGCCGTGCAGATCCAGAATCACATAGATGCCGCGCTTTGCGCAGTTGGCGACGAACCAATCCAGTCGCTTGAATGCATCCGGCAAAAAATTGCCCGCATCGTCGGTGAGGTTCATGTAAAGGAACGGCAGACGGATCACCGTCGCGCCCATGGCGGCGCAGCGGTCAAAATCCTGTTCCTGCCAGTAGCGATCCTGGTAAAGCGCCAGCAGTTCATCGCGCTTTTCAGCGCCGAAACGCGTGGCCAGCGTATCGCGCAGGGTCATGAAATCGGGGGTTTTGGCAGGGCACATCCATTCTTCATGCACCAACCAGCCGCCCGCATTCACGCCGCGCAAAAAGATGCGCTGCCCCCGCGCGTTGAAGACGCCGGTGCCTTTGGTGTGCAAAAAATCGGCCTTGGCCAGCGGGCGAGGCGGTTTTGCCGCCGCCTTGGGCGCCACAGCGTCAACGACGGCGCAAGCCGCCGAAGCCGCGCCCTGCAACGTCCCCAACACATGCGGGTGCTTGAGCAAAAAGCTGAATTCATCCATGGGTGCTCCTTCTTCTATTAAAGTCAATCGTCGCTCTTCATTTGCTTCAGCACTTCCCGGCGCTCGGCCAGCGCCAGTTCGGTGTTGATGTTGTCTTCCGGCGTCCACTTCACCATGCTGCGTGCGGCAAGCCAGATCCCCTGGTCAAGCACAGGGATCAGCGTAAACATCGGCCACATCCATTTGAGGTAACGCGCCGGCGGGGTGGTGCCGCTCTCTTTGTAGCCGCCCTTGTAACCCGTCCATGTGATAAAGGCGTTGCCGGTCACCAGACCGATGTTGTTGGTCACGATTTTGCTGAACATGTTGTTCACCGCCGTGGTCACGCCTTCGCTGCGTTCGCCGGTTTTCAGTTCCACATAGTCATAAAACTCGTAGTTGAGCATACTGGCGGCCACGCCATCCCAGTTGTTCGCCGTATAAAACACCGCCTCGCACAGGATCAGTACGATCAGGCGCGGCCAGCTTTTGTAGCCCACAAAATATTTCACCGCATTGGAACCCATCTTCAGGGCGCTGCAAGCCTTGTGCGCACGCAGCGGGCCACCCATCCAGTTGATCAGCTGCCGGTTGAAGGGCTGCAAAATTGTGGAAGGAATCCCGCAAAGCACCTGTTTGAACCCCAACAGCGCTTCGCCGCCCATTTCAACAAACGCTTTGCCCTTCGCCAAATTCCTGAAAGCGCCGGGGATCGGCACGCGGAACTTGGGGAACAAGTAACTGTAGATCATCAGCTCGTCCCCCACATCGGGCGATAGGGTGGTGATCAGATTGGCCACGGAATTCGCGATGAAATATTTGTTGTATTTGACCACCTCAAAGGTATGCCCCAGGGAAGTAGCCTGCCTTTTCATTTTGTAGTGCATCCGTGCCCTCCTGGGGAGCGATTCCATGTACGCCCGCTCCGCAGCCTGTTCTTCGGTTTCCGGCGGGGTGGAATAATCCACCCGCTGCCGGATGAACGTGGGCAGGATGGCGGAGGTGATGCTGAAAGGGAGCAGAATGCACGCCCCAAAAAAGATGATCTGATAATAGGAAATGTGAAACACGGACTGGAAGCCCATCAGCAGCGTGGGCAGCAGGTTCCCGATGGCCCAGGTGAACTGGCCGCCCATGGCGCTCCACACGCCGATGCGCCCGCGCTGTTGACTCAACGGACTGATGGCGGCGCGCATTTTCTGGTCTGCCACCCCGGCCATGGTGCCTGTGATGCTGCCGGTCATGTTGCACAGAGCCATCAAAAACACGTGCCAAAATGCGGAAAGCCCGCCATCGATCATTTTCACCACCGTCAGTGTGTTCACCACAAAGCCGGAGAGGCGCAAAATATTGCGCAGCGATTGGGAGTTCAGGCGTTTTTTATCCATCCAACTGCCCAAAACAGGGTCATTGGCCGCATCCCAAACGGAAGACACCACGCCGCCCACCGATAAATAGGACGGCGGCACCTGATACACCTCTTTGAAGAGGAAATCCTGCTTCCCCGTGAAGCCGGTGGACATGGAACTGAACGCCGTTGAAAAAAAGTACAGCAGCAACTCCCAGGGGGTGATGTGGCCGTCTGGTAT
>JAITNG010000032.1 GCA_031290595.1 Oscillospiraceae bacterium | reverse complement strand
TTATACTATTCCTTGATTAAAAGCAGTGCTTCATTTTTATGTGCCTGGACACGGCACGCCGTGTCCCTACAAACCGGGATGGAACGCCAACGTACCTCTGATATTTTTACACCTTTGTAGGGACACGGCGTGCCGTGTCCAGGTGCCTACGATAATGCACTGCTTTTTAAAGCGGAACAGCATTATACTTTCACCGAGTAAAGCGAAAACACTTTCGCACGATAAAGTTGATTGCTTTCACATGATAAAGTAAGGCGCTTTTGTCAGATAAAGCAAGGCCGCTTTCGCCAGCTAAACCGCCCGCGCTTTCGCACTCTAAAATCCCCCTGCCGCTATTGCGGCGCAGCCGATTGGGCAAGCTGCATCAGACTGGCTGCGCGGTATTCCAGCGCTGCACCTTTTTGCGCTTCTTCTGGCAACCGGCGCAAATCCCGGCGGCGCTGCACGATGGGCAGCGTTGCGCTTTGTTTTGCCAGGCGGAGCAGTTCATGCCCCGCCGCGTTGCAGCCCAGCACCTCCAAATAGGCGGGCAATTGAGCGAAGTCCGCGCTTGTTACACCAAGTAAAGCGTGAAAGAGAATCCGCCGCAGCCGCGCCGTCGGGTAGCGCTTCGCCCCTGCCAGGCGGAGCAGTTCTTCTGCGCTCCCCGCCTGTTGCGCGGCGGTAAAGATGCGGTGTTCCAGCCCTTCCGAAACATCCGGCAGAGCCGCCAGCGCCTCCGGCGTTGTGGTGCGCAGTCGCGCCAGCAGCGCCACATCCAGGCGCTCGGTCAGCACAGGCGCACGCCCGGCGGCGGCTTCCTCCAAAAGGAGCTGCCCGGAGGGGCAATCCCCGGCTTGCAACTCCCCTGCCCTGAATATTTTGCGAAGTTCATAGGCGCTGCGAAAGCCCGCTCCCCCTGTGGCTGCGTCATGCCCCGCCCCCTTGCGCGGGATCACGATGGCCTCCATCGTGCTGCCCTGTTGCGCCAGGGCGGTCAAATATTCCACATTCAGCGTGTCATTGGGGCTGCGTAGCAGCGCGGCTGCTGCCGGGTCACACTGCGCAAGGGCGGTTTGCCTGGCCTGTGCGAAGGGCTTCCCCTCCCCTGCCGCCGCCCGGAGCTTTTCTTCCACTCCCCTCTCCCGCAGCCCTGCCACGGCGCGGCGCAGCAGGGGGAGATCGCCGCTTTCGCTGCCGAAACTGAGGGCGTCCACCATGCCCAGGCCGCCGAGCAGATGCACGCTTGCCCGGGCAAAATCCTGCGCCCGCGCGCACGACCAGGGCGTTGGGAGGCACAAAACCAAATCCACGCCGTTTTCGAGTGCCATCCGCGCCCGCACGGCTTTGCCGGCAATGGCAAATTCGCCCCGCTGCACCGTTGCACCGCTCATCACGGCCACAATGTGCGTCGCGCCCGCCGCCCGGGTTTGGGCGATGTGCCACGCATGGCCGTGGTGAAATGGGTTGTATTCCGCAACAATCCCGGCAACGAACATGGAATCTCCTTTGCCACTTGTATTCTTCCCCGTGCCATGGTATAATTAAGGCATGAACAATCGTCACCAGCAAAATGAAAGGAAATCTTATGCACGAGGAACACCGCAAACGGGTGCGCGAACGCTTTTTGGAGAGCGGCCTTTCCTGCTTCCCGCCGCACAATGTTCTGGAACTGCTGCTCTTTTATTCCATCCCCCGGCGTGACACGAACGAAATTGCCCACCATTTGCTTGATCAATTCGGTTCCCTGACGGCGGTGCTGGAAGCGCCCTTTGAAGAACTTTGCAAGGTGGAAGGGATCGGCGAGGCTTCCGCCGCGCTGATCACACTGACGAGCCAGCTGGCCAAGCGATACCTGAACGAACAGGCACAGGAAAAACTGACCTTTGAAACCACGGCGGCGTTCCACCAATATGTGGTTCGGCAATACCTTGGCGTGAAAAATGAAGCGGCGTTTTTGCTTTGCCTGGATAACAACGGGCGGTTGCTGCGCTGCGTCCCGGCGTCGCTGGGGACGAAATATGAGTTGACGCTGGATAACCGCACGCTGCTGGAAACAGCCTTCCGCCACAACGCCACCAAGATTGTTTTGGCGCACAACCACCCCAACGGTCTGGCCGTGCCTTCCAAGAGCGACATCAAACGCACGGAATCGGCCATGATCCTCTTCCGCAGCGTCAACATCCAGCTGTTGGATCATTTGATCGTCGCCGGGCAGGATTGCTTTTCGATGGCGGCGCACCCGCGCTTTGGCTATCTGTTCTTCCAACAGGCGGAGCCGCAGCCCGTGTGCGCGGAATCCATCCCCTAAGTGTGATTATGCCGCCGTTTTTGTGTGCGTGAGCGTGCATTCCAAAAAGCCTGTGCTGCGGCGGCCAAAGTCATCCACGGCATACACGCGGATGCTGTATTCCCCGCTGGGCAGCGTGGGGTCCAGCGCGAGCGCCGTCTTTGCGGCGGCGCCCGCCCCCAGGAAGGTATCGGCAGCGTAACGCTTCACCAGCGTGACGTTCAGTCGGTTGGTGGCTTCCAAATCGTAGGCTGCGACGCGGGCGTCATCCGCTGCGGGCGTAAACGCCACGCCGTCCAGTTCCTTGCCGCCCGCCCCCGGGATTGTGGAAACCGCAAAAACATCCTGCACCGGGAAGTGCGGCGCTTCGTTGACCGCAGCGCGGCGCTCCGGGTCATAGTGAAATGTTTCCGTCGCCAGGGGCAGGTAGAGCGACCACGCCGCCGCCTCGCGCTCCTGCGTTTGATCCAATACATTCCAGCGCTGCACCGTAATCTTGTTGCGGGCAAAGGCAAAAATCAGCGCAAAGGGGCGCTCGTCGGCCTGCTGTGGGCGGATCGCGTCTTCCAGCCCGGCCTCCCCCTGCTGCGGGTCATAATAGCCCGGCGCCAGTTCCACAAACGAAAGCCCCTGCGAGCCGACGGCGGTGTAAGCGCCCTGGGTGATCATATTTTCACTGAGCTGCGGGCGGTGCGTGCCGCCGGAAACAGAGATCACATTGGGGTATTTTTGCAACAGGGCAACCAGCTTTTTGCCCGCAACACCGCTGCCATCCACGGTGCCGTCGGGCGGGCAGGGCGTGAGGACGAAAATCGGCTTCCCGTTGGCGGTATCCGCCGCAGCGGCCAGTTCCGCTTCCAGCCAGCGCAGGGCTTTGGCGGAATACGGATCCTCTGCCTTCGTTTGATCCGCGCCCAGGGCGATCACCTGCACGCCCCCCGCCGTGGCACGCGTGCGCGGCGGTTGCCCCATGGCTTTGGCAAACGTGCGCTGGGCGACGGCGACGGTTGCCGCACCCGCCAGCTCCCCTGCCCCCATGGCGGCGACCACGGGCGGCACGCTCTCTTCCCCGTCATAGACTTCGGCCAACTGATCATTAAAAAGGGCGTACTCCTTTGCGTCAGCGCTTGCCGTCAGGTTCCCCGCAAAGAGGATCAGCGAAACCTGTTGCTGCTTGAGCAGCGCCAGCGCCGCCCTTGTGTGGTTCAGGTAAAGTAAGCCCTCGGCGCTTTCCGCCCGGTTGAGCAGGCTGTCACTCAGCACGGCGATTTTGAGTGCATCTTCCCCTTGCGCTGGCAGGGGGATTTCGCGGATTTCCTTTGCCGTCCCCGGAGGCAAAAAGAGGAACAGCAGCGCCCCCGCCGCCAGTAGCAGCGCCAACGCGGCGGCGCCGATGGAAACGAACAGCGTTTTTTTCTTTTGCGGCAACGGATTTTCTTTGCGGCTCATAGACATGCCCCTCATCTAATATAATACTATAATGATAAGTATATCACAACAGCCGGGAAAAGGCAATCCGCAGATCAGAAAAAATCAAAAAACCGGCGGAGCATACGCTCCGCCGGTTCTGTGATTTTTTTTGGGGGCAGATCAATAGCCCAGGCTGCTCAACTGGCTTTGCGCCTGCATGTTGAGGATGTAGGTGTCGCACATCTCCCTGGCGGATTTCAGGCCATACTTGATGCCCGCCGCCTTCTCGCTGAAGGCATACTGCGCAATCGCGTCTTTCAGGTAGGCCTGGTAGTCCGTTTCAAGATGCGTGTTGGCCAGTTCGCTCATCCAGATGTAATCCGGCGAACCGTCTTCCTTGGTGTGCTGCTTTTCAAACACCACAAGGGTGTAACCGGCTGCGGTTGCCAGCACCGCGTGGTCGCGCTCCTTGCGGCCGCTGTTGAAGAGCCAGTTGTTCAGCGCGGCTTCGCTGCCGGTGCCGGGCGTCGCCTGTTCGGTGTAGCCGGTGGGGACTTCTGTGGTGACGGTTTCCCCTTCCACCACGTCGGATTCCGGCTCACCTGCGCGTTCCTTGAGCAAGGCGGCAAAGTCGCTCACGGCGCCGCCCGCTTCCTGCCACTGCTTCACCAGCGCATCGGCTTCCGCCTTGGTGGCGGTTTTCTGCTCGTCCGTCAGTTCTTCCCCTTCCGCCGGGGTGGGGTAATTCAGCGCGGTGCTGTAGTAATCCACCGTCGCCATTTGATACGGTGTTTCCACCAAATACACCACATAATAGTGGTCGTCGGTTTCGATGATCGCCTTATTGCCGGCGGCGCGGTCGGCGGCATACGCCCAATCAGCCAAAGGCGTGGCTTTGCCCTTTGTGTAGGCGAGCAATGTTTTTTTGTTTGTGCGGTAAAGGGCTGTATCGGTATCCGCATTGTAATCCGGCGTGACGGCTGCGTCGTTTTCTGCATTCGCCAGGGCGACGAAGCTGTCTTCATCCGTCACGGCGGCCAGGAATTTTTCCGCATTCTTCTTGACGTCGGCGTCATTTTCCGCTTGCCGGGCTGCCAGATCCTCCGCGCTCTCACCGTCTTTGGCGGTCAGCGCCGCGATGGAAAAGTTTTTGATGATCCGCAAGCTAACGGTCTGGTAGGCCGTCGGGTCTTCGTTGTATTCTTCCAGGAGCTTGGAATCCGGGTAAGTACCGCGGATCTCTTCCTGCTTCTTTTCCACAAAGGCCTGCGCAAGGTAGGCGCGCTCCAGAATCGAGCGGTATTTGCCCACGGTGATCCCGGTGGTGTAGGTCATGGAAAGGTAGGTGGAAGCGCCCATCCCGCTCTGCCCGGCGCTGGTGCGGATCTCTGCGATGCGGTCCTTGATCGCTTGCTTGTTTTCATCCGAAAGCGCGACGCCGTTCTTTTTCGCTTCCTGATAAAGCGTCAGCAGCTCTGTGACGTTGTCGTTCGTCTGCTGGCGGAGGTAATCCTGGTAGGGCTTGGTTGCGCCGGTGTTTTCATCCGTCCAGGTCTGTTCAAAGGGGGATTTTTCGAGATCCAGCCCCGGGTATTCCATACCCAGCTGCGCGTAATAGGAGGCGACTTGCTGCGCGTAGCTGTATTCTTCGGCATACGCGTTATAAAAATAATATGCCCATTCCGGCGCACTGACCGAACTATTGCCCACCTTCGCCGCCGGCAGCAACACCTGCGGCAAGCCCGCATGGAGGCCGACGCCCGCAGCAAGCCCCAGCACGACGACAGCCACCACCAGGATCGAGAGCGCCTTCTTCAGCTTTTGCGAGTGGACGGGGTTCACGCCAGCGCTCTTTTTGGTTCTGCGCTTGGCCTCCTCCTTCCGCCACTTGGCGCGGTCTTTTTCCAGTTGTGCTTTTTCCTGTGCTTCCTTATCCAGCTTTTCTTTTGCCATCGCTTCGTTCACACCTTTCTTAGCTCTTGGTATTCCATCAGACACAACGATTATTATATAGCATTTTTCCGCACATTACAAGAGGAAAGAGGAAATTTTCAAAAAGATTTCATGTTTTTTTCAAGAAATCGACCGAATCCTCCCCGAAAAGCGTCTGCACAAACGCCACGCGGGGCAGATGCACCTCCAAATCCTGGAGGTATTGCAATTCTTCCGCAGGGGTTTGGAAGGCGAACACCAGCCTTGCCGAAGCCAGGCACTGGCGCCGCCGCCCGCTGGCAGCGTATGCCGCACGGGGGGCGTACTTGCCATCCCCCACCAGCGCGTGGCCGATGGCGGCAAACTGGGCGCGTACCTGGTGGGTGCGCCCGGTGAGCAGCTCCACTTCCAACAGGCTCAGGCCGTCGCGTTCGGCCAGCACGCGGTAACGGGTCAGGATTTCCTTTGCATCCGGCTGTGGCGCGGCAAAAACGCGCACCTGCGCCTTGTTCGGTTCCTTGCGCAGCCAGCCCCGGAGCAAGCGCCAGCCCTCCGGCTGGGGTTCCCCCTGCGCGGGGGTACCGTGGACGGCGCAGAGGTAGAACTTGCGCAGCTCGCGCAGCTTCATCTTTTCGTTGAGGATGCGCAGCGCCGCCGCCGTTTTGGCCGCAATCACAACGCCTTCGGTGTTGCGGTCAATGCGGTTGACCAGCGCCGGGGCAAAGCTGCTCTCCTTCGCCGGGTGGTATTCGCCTTTTTCGCAAAGATACCGCTGGATGCGCCCAAGCAGCGTGTCGCAGTATTCCCCCGCATCGGGGTGCGAAAGCAGACCTGCGGGCTTGTTGGCCAACAGAATATTTTCGTCCTCATAGAGCAAGTCGAGTTCCTGCCGGGCGCAGAGGAAGTCGTATTGGTATGCCGGGGGCGCAAAGGTTTCTTCCGGCAGCCAGCATTCCAGGCGGTCGCCCTCGCAAAGGCGCAGGGAACCTTCCGCCCGTTTGCCGTTGCATTTGATGCGTTTGGTGCGCAGCGCTTTATAGAGCAGCGAAGCGGGCATCTGCGGCGCCGCCTTGCGGAAGAAATGATCCAGCCGCTGCCCGGCGTCGTTGCGCCGGATGGTGAATTCGCGCAAAAGCTACCCTCCTGTTCAAATACTGTAGCCGGGGAGCCTGCAATGGACGCAGACGACCCCCGCCGGGGTAATATCCACAAAGCCAAAACTGCCTTCGGCAACGGAACCGGGGTTGAAGAGATACACGCCGTCTTCGTATGCAAGCAAGGGCGTGTGCGTGTGGCCAAACAGAGCGAGCTGCACACCGCGTTCATGCGCCGTGTCGCGCAGCGACGCAAGCCCCCATTTGACCTGCGCCAGGTGGCCGTGGGTGCAAAGCACGCGCTTGCCCTGCGCGGTGAAAAGTTCCCACCCCGGCAGTTGGGAGCCGAAATCGCAGTTGCCGCAGACGCGGTGAACCGTTTTGCCCGGCAAGCGGAGCAGGTATTCGCTTTCGGCTTCGCCATCGCCCAAAAAAACGATGATTTCCGCCGTAGGCTGCTGTTTGGCCGCCAGGAGCAGCTTCGCGCCCCTGCCATGGGAATCGGAGCAGACAAGAATCCGCATTCATATTCCGCCCTTTCCAACGTATATATGGAGTATAGCACCCGGAAAAGAAAAAAGCAAGGGGGAATTTTGCATGGCCGAGGGGAAAAAGATCACGCCGGCGCAATTGATGCAACTGGCGCGGCAGCTCAAAAAGACGCAAACCACGGCGCAGGAGGCGGAAAAGCTCGATCAGCTGGCGCAAACGGGCTTGAGCGAGGAACAGCAGGAGAAGATCCACAGCGTGATGCAGGATAAGGAGGAGCTGAACCGCCTGCTGCGCAGCCCCGCGGCACAGGCGCTGCTGCAAAAACTGGGCAAATAGGCAGAACCAAAGGAAAGGCATGGGTAACACGCCATGGACTTCGACTTTGATCAGATCAGCGATATGCTGGGCAACATGAGCGAAGAGGAACTGCACAACCTCCAGGAGGCGGCGCAGTCCCTCTTTGGCGCATTTGGCGGCGGGGAGCCGGAGGAACCGCCCGGCGCACCCCCCGGCGGGCAGCAGCAAAACGCACCCGGCGGGGGCTTTGGCGGGTTCGGGGGCTTCGGCGATATGTTCACGCCGGAACTGCTGGCGCAGCTTTCGCGCCTGATGCAGCGGATGAACGGCCACGACCCGCGCAGCGATTTGATCCTGGCGCTCAAGCCGCACCTGAGCCGCAAACGGCAGCGGCGTGCGGAACAGGCCGTGCAGATGATGAAGATGATGGATTTGCTGCCCGCCCTGCGGGAAACCGTTTTGGGCGGCGGCGGAAAGCAGCAGGGAGGCTTCTGACCATGGCAAACCCCAACAACCGGCAAGAATTCCTGCGCCAACAGGCGCGTGCCATCGATGCGGCAAGGGATATGCAGCGCCGCGCCACGCTCCCGGCGCCGCCACGGCAAGCGGCACCGCCGCAGCGCCCGCCGCAGCAATTCCCCCCGCAGCAACACGGCAGGCCGGAGAGCCACAGACCCGACGGCCTCCACCACCCCTGCCCCGGCCAACAGGCGCGCTACAACGCATCCTACGGCAGGACGCAGCCACCCATTCGGCGGCAGCAATATGCGCCCCCGCCGCCAAAGCAAGCGCCGCACACAAATGCCGGGCAAAAGGCGCAGCCCATCGGGGATCTGTTTCGCCTGTTCGGCGGGCTGGGCGGCAATGCAAAGCCCGGCGCCGCCGCCGGAGCCTCCCCCCTGGGCGACTTTTTTGCCGGGAAGCAGGAGGGCGAGGAAGCCGAGGAGGGCATGGATTCGCTTTTGATCATGGTTTTGCTGCTACTTTTAAAACAGGAAAGCGCGGATCAGGGATTATTGCTTGCATTAATGTACATAATGATGTAAAATAGAAGGGATTCCAAACGAAAGAAGGACACCCCCCATGATCTATCACTATAAGACAAGCGGCACCTGCGCACGGAACATCACCCTGGAACTGGATGGCAACATCATCCGAAAGGTGGAGTTTGACGGCGGCTGCGCCGGGAACCTGGCGGGTATATCCCAGCTGGTGGCGGGGATGCCGGCCGAACACGTGATCCAGCGCTTCCGTGGCACCCCCTGCAACCATAAGCGCACATCCTGCCCCGATCAGCTTTCGCTTGCCCTGGAAGCGGCGCTCAACCAGGCCGCCGCCGATGCGGACAAGCTGAAGGCCTGACGCAAAGGAGGAGGATTGCCATGAAAAAACGGACAAAGTTCATCGCCGCCGCTGCCGCGCTGGCGCTGCTGGCCGCTGCTGTGGCGGGCGGCTTCCTTTGGCAGCTGCACCGCAGCCCTGCGACGCCGGAGCCGATGGTTTTGCCGGATAGCGGCGCACTGGCGCTGCCGGTGGTTTCCGCATTTTCAACCGACCTGGAAGCGGGCGGCCACGCGGTGCTATTCAAGGATCAGGCGGCGCTGGAGCAGTTCATCGCAGCCTACCACCTGCGCGGCGCTGACGAGCGGAGCAACTACACCGCATCGCTGGCGCTGCCCAAGAGCTACGACTTCAAGGCAAACTACATTTTTTATTGCTATTGGCCGCTGAGTTCGCACTTCACCCTGCAACAGTGCTACCTCGAAGCGGCGCAGAGCTACGTCAGCGTGCAAGCGGATTACCGCATTACGGATCCTTCGCTGATATACGAAAGCCGCCTGATGCAGGGCTTTTTGATCGCCGTTGACCGCAGCGCGGTGCAACTCAGCGGTGCGGAGCAAATCTTCTTCCAGGTGGAGGAGCACAGCGAAGGCGAAACCGAGCCGCCGCTGAACGAAGGCGCGCTGCGCCTGGAGCTTGTGCAGCCGCTCAAGGTGGGTGCATCGGCCATCCAGGTGCGGGTGATCCCCGCGCCGGGGGAAGCGCAGCCGCCCAAGGTGCTGGGCGCCGTCGCCTGGACTTTGAAGGAATACCGTGGCTACCGCTGGCGCGACCTGCCCATTGCCCCGGGCAAGGAACCGGCCGACGTGCAGCTGGAACAGACCGGCGACGCAGAATACAGCCTCCAGCTGGACGCTTACGCCCCGCTGACAGCCGGGCGCAAATACCGCGCCATCGTGCGCCTACGGCTGGAAAGCGACGGCGCAGAGGAGGAATTTTTGAACGTGCTATTGGAGATGGAGGCGGGGTAAATAAACACCGTTCTGTATTGACGGCGTGCGCACAATATGCTATACTGGTATCACTAAAGATAAAGGGAGGGACTATTATGGCAAATGTCAATATTAACATCCGCACGGATGCGGAGGTAAAAAAAGCAGCCCAAGCGCTATTTGCGCAGTTGGGCATGGATATGACCACGGCGGTAAATATTTTTTTGCGGCAGGCGATCAGCAAACGTACCCTTCCGTTGGAAATTTCGCCGGTAAATGGAAACGCACCGAAACTTGGCGGCTGGGAAGGAAAAATTGAGATGCCCGATGACTTTGACGCGCCGCTTGCGGATTTCAAGGAGTATATGTGATGAATCTTTTGTTGGATACGCACGCCGTACTCTGGCTGGCAGAGAATTCGCCGATGCTATCACAAGCAGCAAAAGAAGCTATTTTCAACGAAGGAAATCAGAAATTTGTGAGCATGGCCTCTGCCTGGGAGGTTGCCATCAAGAACAGCATAGGCAAGCTCCGGCTTGCAAACGGCGTGACGGAATTTTACAGGATGATTGAGGGCAATGGGTTTCTCCTGCTACCAATTGACCGCCGTCACGTGGTGCGGGTGGAATCGCTGCCATTTCATCATCGGGATCCCTTCGACAGATTGCTGGTTGCGGCGGCACTGTGCGAGGAACTGGTGATGGTCACAGCGGATGAAAACATCCCCGCCTATGGTGTACCCTGCATTTGGTGAAGGCTGCGACAAAACGCCTTGGATTTTGAATCATCCGGGGCACTTGGCGTTTTTTAAGTAAGGAGTGTAACTTATGTTGTGCCAACAAATCACCGTTTGGTGCCAGCTTGCGCTGTGCTGGTTACTCAGCGGGCTTTCTTCGTTTTTGCCGCTGGCGGGCTGTCTGCCGCAAAACGCCAACACCGATGCGCTGTTCAACCGCTGGTGCATCCGCTACACCAGCGCGTCGCCGCTGGCGGGCGAAATTTCGTATTGCGTCGGCAGCTGCCAAAAGAGCGAAGTCTTCTTTTTGGAGGCCGCTGCGGAACCGGCGGAATTTTCCTGCTTCATTGACGGCTTTTTGGATGGCACGCTTGCAAGGGATCCGGCTGCGCCCAGCTTCCGCGTGTTGGACGGGAGCGAAGCGGCCTATGCGATTGAAAGCGTTGCCGTGGAATGGGTCCGGCCGCCCAAGGGCGAGAGCCTGCTGCTGGAAGACGCGCTTTGCCAGGCCGGCATAAACCTGCGCTGGGGCGGGGCGCTGGAGCTATTCACCTGGAAAACTGCGCCTGCGGGCTATGGCAACCTGCTCAACCGGCACGATGCGGGGCGGCTGGTGCAGCAGTCGTATTACGGTACGGATCAATTGCCCTATGTGCAGGGCAATTACAGCGGCACGGCCTGGGGCTACAACCCCGTGCAGGGCGGCGATCAATACGGCAACCGCTCCAAACTGGTCGATTACCGCGTGGAAGACGGCCAAATCTACATCAAATGCCGCCCCATGGATTGGTCGAAGAACGGCGAACTGACGCCTTCTTACATGGAAAACACCTACACGCTGCAAGACGGCGTCCTGACGGTGGAAAACCGCTTTGTGGATTTCAGCGGGCTGACGCACCCTGCGCGGCACCAGGAAATGCCCGCATTCTATGTGGTCAGCGCACTGGGTACGTTCAATTTTTATGACGGCGCACAGCCATGGCAAAACGCCGCCCTCACCCAAAAAAGTGATCTCCCCTTTTGGGGCGGCGGCGTGGCGGACTGCTATTTTGATTTGAACCCCGCCAACACCGAAACCTGGTGCGCATGGACGGCGGGTACGCAGCCGGATGCATTCGGCTGCGGTGTGTTTAACCCTGCGGCGGAGATCCTGCTGGCCGGGCGGGCGGGTACCTCCGGTTCCGCAGACCCCAACAGCGACGCAACAAACTACTTCGCCGCACTGCGCACGTTGCAGCTGCAATCCTACCAGGCGCTGGAATACAGCTACTGCATCACCGCAGGGACGCTGGAGCAAATGCGGGCGAAGTTCGCGGCGCTGCGGTGAATCAGCCCTCCGTCTGCCCTTCCCCTTCTTCCAGCACCTTGGCGCTGCGGCGGATTTCCACGGCGCTGTAGAGCTTTTTGAAGGCCACGTTTGCTTTGACCAGCTGGCCGCAGTGTTCACAGCGGAACAGCGCCTGGAAGCCACGGCTGGCGAAGCGCCATTCCGTGAGCTGCTTGGCCGGGCGGCCGCAGGGGCGGCAGATGTAATAGAGCTTGGCCGGGTCAACCAGCGGGTTGTTGATGTCGCTGATCAAACGGGGCTTGTATTCCAGTTCGGCATAAAAATCGGGGGTGCAGTCTTTGGCAAAGCCGAGGAAGTCTGCATCCTGGCTCAACTTGCGCAGAATATCGGCGGCAAAGCGGCTGTCGCCCAACGCACGGTGGAAGGGGTAGTCTTCGATGTTCAGCCCCAGCATCTCGCCAGCGGCGGCAAGCCCCACCTGCTGCGCACGGGATGTTTGCAGCTTTTGCTGGAAGTAGGCCTGCAAATCCAGGTAGCGCTGCACATAATTCAGCCCCCGCCCGCCGGTGAAATAGCGGGCGTTGGCGAGCATCACCCGGATGTCGCCATCCCCCCAGGTGCAAATCACATGCTCCTCATGCCCCAGCCAACGGCGGAAAGCGGAAATGGCCTGATCGTATGTCAGGCCTCTTTCCAGTTCCCTGCGGCTGATGTTGGTCATTTCGCGCACATGGGTTTGCAGCCTGCCGCCGCTCAGGCGTGAGCGCAGCAGGACGGAAAAATGACTCAGTTCGCGGTACTGCACATCCAGCATCACGGCGCCGATTTCGATGATCTCATTGAGGTACCCCCGGATCTTTGGGCCATAAACGGAGTTCCACTCAAGATCCATTACAACATATACCATGGCTGCCACCGCTTTCAGGCATTTTCAGCGTCATTCTGCCGCTCGTCGTTTTGCCGGATTTCCACCCGGCGGATTTTGCCGCTGATGGTTTTGGGCAATTCTTCCACAAATTCGATGATGCGGGGGTACTTGTAGGGCGCAGTGGTGCGTTTGACGTGTTCCTGGAGTTCCTTCGCCAGCGCATCGGAGGCTTCCCAGCCCGCAGCCAGCACCACCGTCGCCTTCACGCTCAGGCCGCGCACCGGGTCGGGGACGCCGGTGATGGCGCTTTCCTTCACGGCGGGGTGTTCCAGCAGGGCGGATTCCACTTCAAACGGGCCGATGCGGTAGCCGGAGCTTTTGATAATATCATCGTTGCGCCCCTTGAACCAGATGTAGCCGTCCTCATCGCGCCAGGCGGAATCGCCCGTGTGATACAGCCCGCCATAGACGACGCTGTCGTAGCGTTCCGGCTCGCCCAAATAGGTCATAAAAAGCCCCAGCGGGCGCTGCCCGTCCGCATAGGGGATGCACATCTCGCCTTCTTCGCCGGGTTCGCAGAGCCTGCCCTGCGCGTCGTATACGTCACAGGCGATGCCCGCAATGGATTTGCCCATGGAGCCGGGGCGCGGCTGCGTCCACACGGTGGTGGCCACCATCACCGGGCCTTCCGTCTGGCCAAAGCCTTCGCGCAGCTTATGCCCCGTGGCTGCCAGCCACTGTTCATAGACCTCCGGGTTCAGCGGTTCGCCCGCAATGGTGCAGCTGCGCAGGGATTTCAAGCTGTATTGGCGGAGGTCTTCCTTGATCAAAAAGCGATAGATCGTCGGCGGCGCACAGAAGGATGTGATCTTGTATTGATCGATCAGCCGCAAAAAGTCCGTCGGGTGGAAGCGGGAATCGTAATCGTAGACGAACAGTGCGGATTCGCACATCCATTGGCCGTATATTTTGCCCCAGGCGGTTTTTGCCCAGCCCGTGTCGGCAACCGTCAAATGCAGGTCGTCCGCGCCCAGGCCGTGCCAGAACTTCGCCGTGGTGATATGCCCCAGCGGGTAATAAAAATCGTGCGTCACGATTTTGGGCATCCCCGTGGTGCCGGATGTAAAATAGGCCAGCATGGGCTTTTTGCTATCCAGCTGCACCCGTTCCCAAGCGTCGCTGCTCTGCGCGGCCAGGGCGGCAAAATCGGCAAAGCCATCGCGCTGCCCCAGGGCGGCCTGCAAAAACGCGCCGCCCATTTTCCGGTTCGCGGCGGTGATTTCCGTGCAAATCGCGTCCTCGTTCACCGCAAGCACCATCTTCACATGGGCGGCTTCCACGCGGTAGACGATGTCTTTGGCCTTGAGCATGTGCGTGGCGGGGATCAGCACTGCGCCCAGCTTATGCGCGGCGATGCAGAAGAACCAAAATTCATAGCGCCGCTTGAGCATGACCATCACCACATCGCCTGTGCCCACGCCCATTGCGCGTAGCGCATTGCAGTATTTGTCGCTCTGGCGCTTGATTTCGGCAAAGGTGAGGATTCTTTCCTCGCCCAAATCGTTGCACCAGACCAGCGCGGTTTTTGCCGGGTGCAGCGCGGCCAGTGCATCCGTCACATCGTAGCCATAGTTAAAATCTGCGGGGTAAGTCACTTTGAAATTGGCGTAAAAATCTTCATAAGAATCATATTTTGTGTTGCAGAAACGGGCAAGGAATTCTTCATCGACGGCCATGGGGTTCCTCCTGATTTCACTCAATATTTTTTACATGGTGATGACAACTAGGGAACGGGCGGGCTTGCCGCCCTGCGCGACCATGCCATGGGGGCAGGCGGAATCGAAGTAAATCGAATCCCCCTCCCCCAAGGTAATTGAGTGGCTGCCAATGCGGATAACGAAGCTGCCTTCCAGGCAATAATGGAATTCCTGCCCGCTGTGGGTGTTCAGGTGCAGCTGTGCGCCCTCTTCCGCCGGGGCGATGGTGATGAGCATGGGTTCCATGCGGCGCGCGGCAAAGTTGTAGGCCAGGGAGCGGTAGTCGTAGGCTTCCCGGCGGTCAACCGCCACGCCCTTTTGGCGCCGCACGACGCAGTATTGGTGCAGCTTGGCTTCTTCGCCCGTCATCAGTTCGGTTGTGCTGATGCCCAGCGCCGCCGAAGCGTTGTGCAAAACGCTGACGGGGATGTCGTGCTCCCCGGCTTCATAGGCTGCCAGCTCCGCAGCGGTCAGTTCCAGCTGCGCGGCCAGGGCTTCCTGGCTTATCTCGCTCAGCTCGCGGATGCCCCGCAGCCGTTCGCCGATTTCCGTGTTGATCTGTGACATACTTAAGTAGCGCCCCCTTTGTGACGCCCGCCCAGCGCCAGCGCCCGCAAATTTGCTTCGAGCAGCTGCTGTTTGTTCGCAGGCACCGTCTTGCGCATCGCCGCATCGATGGTTTCCTGGTTGCACAGATGCGTCACCGCCAGGAGCTTGCCCAGCAGGATCATGTTGGCCAGGCCGTTCAGACCTTCGCTGGAAGACAACTGCGTTGCGGGGACGTAATAGGCCTCCACATCGTCGCGCGTGTTCCGCACGTCAACCAAAGAACTATCGATGAACAAACGCCCCCCGGGCTTCACAGCCTGTGCAAAGCGGTTGAAACTGGGGAGGTTCATGGCCAACAGCAGATCCGGCGCAAGGACGATGGGCGAACCGATGGGTTCATCGGCCAAAATCACGCTGCAATTGGCGGTGCCGCCCCGCATTTCAGGGCCATAGGAGGGGAGCCAGGAAACCTGGCGGCCTTCAAACAGCCCGGCGTAGGCCAGGAACTTCCCCGCAAAAAGGACGCCCTGCCCGCCGAAGCCGGCCAGCAAAATCTGTGTCATCATATGCTCAAGCCCCCTTCCCTTCATAAAGATCA
>JAITNG010000164.1 GCA_031290595.1 Oscillospiraceae bacterium | reverse complement strand
AGGCGACTGCCAGAACCGCGCCCACAGGCCCGCCAGCAGCGGTTCCGGCCGCAACGCCCGCCACAGCCGAGCCGGTTTCAGTTCCAGCTGCAACCGCCGCGCCCGCAGTTGCTGCGCTTTGCGCCGCCTGCTGGCCAAACTGCCGCGCCGCCTGACCTAGCTTTTGCGCGGCCTGCATCGGATTATCGCTGCCGTCGCCGATTGTTTGCTTGTCGGGTTCCGCCACTTGATTCACCTCGATTCAAAAGAGCCGCTCTCAAAAGAAGCGGCTCAAAATTATTGCCTACGCCGAGGCGGCTTGCGGGTCTGCATATCCCGCCGCTTGGGCGCTTCGATTTTCGTCGGCACAGCCTTGTATCGCAGGGTTTCGGTCTGGATTGTGCGCAGGGTGTCGCCGTCATAGACGGGCTTGCCGTTTTCGTAGAGTGGCTTGCGCTCCACTGTGGGCGTGCCGAGAATGGCGTACCATTGCCCACCCTTGGCGTCTTCGTAGGCCTTGTGTTCGCCGCGCGGCGCCTGATATTGCGCCTGGTCATAGAACGCCGTGCCGCTGCCGTCGTTGTGGCGAACCTCAAGCACACCTTCATTCGCACGCTCAGAATTGACCTGCGTGACAGGCTGCTCATAGGCGGGCACGAAGTTCTGGAACTGCGCATTGTTATACGCAGCAGCAGCGGCAATTTCGTGCGAAGCATCACCTGCGGCAGGTTCAAACTGCGGCGGGTCTGCGTGGGGCATCGTCTGATAATATTGCATCCCATCGCTGCCCGTAACGGTGTCGTGGGGCGCGTCGGGCGGCTCAAAGTGCGCGGCGCTATACAGCATTGAAATGCCGCCATCGCTGCCGCTGGCCTCCAAAACGCCGTCGTCAACCGTGCGCAGCGTGGTGCCTTCGGGCATACCGGGGAAGGCTTCCGCGACTTGCGCCGCTTCACCGGGGTCGCCCGCAAACTGCGGCGTTGCGTAGAACGCACCCGCGCCGTCGCCGCTGGCCATTTGATACCACTGGCTGCCGTCGCTGGCCTGCACGGTGGCGTGGGGCGCGTCCGGCTGTTCAAACTGCCCGGCGCTGTAAAGCTCCACGTTGGCCTGTTTGCCATCCGGCATTTGCGCCGTCGTGCTGATGTGTCCGCCGGAAATCTGCGTCTGCGAAAGCGCCTGTCCAGTCATGTGCGGCATGTAATTTGGCAGGCTGCGGTCGGCGATGTCGCCCGCAATTTTTCCTGCGTTTTGCGGGCTGTGGGTAGCAACCGATGCAATCGAATCGCCCGTCAGCGTCGCGCCGCCTTTCGCCGCCGCGCTGCCGAACGCGCGGCCGATCATGCCAATACCGCCCGACGCGCCCATGCGCTGCCCGCCCTCGACGACCGCGTCGCGCACGTAGCTGTTGCCCTTGAACTTGCTCGTGATTCCCGCCAAACCGCCCGATATGCCTGCGTTTGCGGCGCTGCCGGGGGCGGAGCCGCCCCGGAACATCCCGCCCGCACTGTGCGTCGCGCCGCGCGCAAAACCCGTCATCGTGCGGGCGGCCATCATCAGATCCATACCCATGCCAGTGCCAGTTTGCGCCACCGAAAGCCCCATGGAAGCCAAAATGCTGTCGAACTTCTGCGCGGTTTTCAAAAAAGCCAGGGCGCAGAAAATCCACAAAAACACGTTGCCGTGGCCGCCCGTCAAAGCCCCGCCGCCTGTGACAAACTGCCCCACGGAAGAGTTGAATCCGCGCAAAAACCACACGTTCATCACCAGCAAAATGAGCTGTGAGCCGACCATGCGGCACCAGCTTTTGAATACCTGCGAGGTGCTTTTGGAGCAGCCCATGGCATAGGCGAGGGGCGAGGTGTAGCACAGCACGCCCACCACGATGTAACGCTCGACCACCTCCAGCAGCGTTTTGAAGTAGTTCCAGCCCAGAGCAAGCAGCAGGATGATGATCAGGATTTGGCCGATGACGGAACCAACCGCGACCAGGCCAACCAGCCCGGCCTTGATGCTATTCTCAACGCCCGCGAACGAAAAATCTTTCGCCGTTATGGGAAGATCCATCATGGCCATGTAGGGTGCGCGGGCCATGCCCAGCAGCAGGAGAAAAACCGGCTTTGCGTAGCCGATGAGCAGGGCAAAAATGGCGCTGCGAGCCAACAGCTGCCACGGGTTTTCTGCCTCCGTGATTGGCCCGCCGAACGCCCGGAACAGCTGCCATACCGTGATCAAAAACAGCAGCGCCCAGCCGGTGTACTGAAAAACCTCAAACGCCTTGGCCACAAAGGGAAAATATTGCTCCATCACGTCCACATCCGTGCCCAGCGTTTCGAGGAATACCCCGGAAACCGCGTCCATCAACCCCGTGACGATGCCCGCAATCCAGTCAACGATGCCCTCAAAAATCCAATCCAACATGTTGCATCGCCTACTTTCCGGTATATTTGCCGCCCTCAACCAGGGGTTGGATGTACGCCACGATGAAGCCCAAGGTGTTGAGTATCACCCAGGTCATCACGATGCGCTTGAGCCAGGTGGTGGCCTCGTCAACGGCTCGCTGGTTGCGCAACACCATGCGAATCACCAGCGCGATCGCCGCCGTCGTCACCGCCACAATCGTTGACACGCCAAGGATTTTGCCGTAGAAATCCTGCATCATCGTGCTGAATTTGTCCCAGATGGGGTCGGCCGCGAAGGCGTTCAGCGTGCTGAACAGCAGCCCGCCCGCCGTCGTCACGAGCGTCCAGTAGATTTTGCCAATGCGTTTGCTAAGTTTGCTTTGCTTGTTCATT
>JAITNG010000108.1 GCA_031290595.1 Oscillospiraceae bacterium | reverse complement strand
GGATAAGTACCTGGACAGGCACGCCGTGTCCAGATGCCTACAATAATACGATTCCGCAACCTACCCCACCTGGCATCCGCTGTAATAATGCTCCAAAATCTCGCGGTATGTGCTGCCCTGGCGCGCCATAAAATCCGCGCCGTATTGGCTCATGCCAACCCCGTGCCCCCAGCCGGTCGCCTTCACGCTGAAGCTGCCCTTATTATATGTAATAGCAAAATTGGCGCTCCGCAAGCCAAGCAGCGCCCGCACGCGCTGGCCGCTGAGCGCCTTGCCCTCCACCTGGATGCTCTTGACCGTCCCGGCGGGGGTGCTTTCGGCCTTGCCGAACCACTTGGCGGGGTCGTCGCCCAGCTGCACGCCGCTCTCCTCCCGGAAGGCGGCCTTGATTTCCGCCGCGGTGAAGACGACCGTCCGGGCGTATTCCGGGCAAAGGCGGTCGCCGGGGCTGGCCACGCTCAGCAGATAGGGGTATTCCCCGCCCCAGTAGTCGGCTGCGTTTTCCGTCAGGCCGGAACATATGGCGTGGAACGCGGCGAGGATCGGCTTGCCCGCATAGGTGATCTGCTGCCCCAGCACGGCGGCCACAGCGTCGTTGAGCTTTTTTGTATAAGCATCGTAGTTGTCGCCCCACTTTTTCTGCCGCTCCGCCTGTGAAAGGTAGGCCTGGTCGGTTTCGCCGGAATCGCTGACGGCGTCCTTCCCCTGGGCAATGCGGTAGCGGGCATAGGTGCAGCTGGCCACCGCCTGTGCCTTGAGCGCCTCCGTGTGGTAGGTCATGGGGATTTCGGCCGCAACGCAGCCGCGCAGGTATTCTTCCAGCCCGACGGTTTCCACCGCCCCGGTGGCGCTGCGCATCACGGGGATGCTTTCCGGCGCAGCCGTGGCCGGCACGGAAATCCACGCGGGCGGCGCTTCGCCCTGCGCAGCATCGGCGCCGGCAGCGGCATGGAAGCCGAGCGCCGCCACAGGCAGCACAATCATCAGCGCCAGCAGCAGCGCGGCAAAGAGCAGGTTTTGTTTCATGGGGGTACCTCCAGAAAATAATTTGATTCTTATATAATAATACAGGCCTACGCTAAAATTCATTTGACTTTTCTATAGCCCGGATGTATAATGGAAAAATCAAGAATTATTGTGAGGTGTGGTCAAACCATATGCAAACGCTTTTGCAGGAACAGCTTTCGGCGCTTTGCACACAGATGCGGGCGCATAACGCCATTGACCCCGCCGCGTATTCGACCTATGAGGTCAAGCGCGGGCTGCGCAACGCCGACGGCACCGGCGTGATGGCGGGGCTGACCAAGATTTGCAGCGTGGATGGCTATTCCGTTAAAGACGGCGAACGCGTCGCACAGGAAGGCAAGCTCTACTACCGCGGCATCGATATGCTGCACCTGGTGGAAGGCGCGGTGCGCGAACAGCGCTTCGGCTTTGAAGAAACCGCCTGGCTTTTGCTCTTTGGCGCCCTGCCAAGCAAGGCCAACCTGTTGCTGTTCAACGAAATCCTCGCCGGTTGCAGGGAACTCCCCGGCAACTTCACCGAAGATGTGCTGATGAAAACCCCTTCGCCGGATATTATGAACAAGCTCGCGCATTCGGTGCTTTCGCTCTATGCGCTTGACCCCCTGGCCGACGACACGAGCCTGGAAAATGTGCTGCGCCAGTCCATCCAGCTGATTGCCCAGCTGCCCGCCATCATGACCTATTCCTATCAGGTCAAACGCCGGGCATACGATAAAAAGAGCATGTACCTCCACCAGCTAAAGCCGGAGCAATCGACGGCAGAAACCATCCTGCGCACCATCCGTTCGGATAAAGCCTTCACCGCCGAAGAGGCTGCGCTGCTGGATATTTGCCTGATCCTCCATGCCGATCACGGCGGCGGCAACAATTCCACCTTCACCGCCCGGGTGCTGACTTCCAGCGGGACGGATACCTATTCCGCCCTGGCGGGGGCCATCGGCTCACTCAAAGGCCCAAAGCACGGCGGCGCAAACCTCAAGGTCAGTCAGATGCTCCAATATATGCTGGAAGGCATCGCGGATATTACGGAGGAAGGACAGGTTGCGGACTTTTTGAAGCTGCTGCTCCTGGGCAAGGCGGGCGACGGTTCCAAGCTGATCTATGGCATGGGGCACGCGGTCTATACCCTTTCGGACCCCCGCGCAGCCGCGTTGAAGACATATGCCCGCGATTTTTCAGAGCGCAGCGGCTACGGCGACCAGTTCCGTCTGCTGGAAACAGTGGAGCGCCTGACCCCGGAGGTGTTCCGCCAGGTGAAGGGCAGCGATAAGCCCGTGTGCGCCAACGTCGATTTGTATTCCGGTCTGCTCTATAAGATGCTGGGCATCCCGCAGGATCTCTATTCCCCGATTTTCGCCCTGGCACGGACGGCGGGCTGGTGCGCCCACCGGCTGGAAGAACTCCAAACCGGCGGCAGGATCGTCCGCCCGGCATACAAAAGCGTGGCAGGGCGGGCGGAATACACCCCCCTGGCTGCACGCAAATAAATTATAACAACAGGAGAATAACGCCTATGCGGCAGTTCCTCAAAAAATGCAGCGGCTCCGCCGTTTTGTTCCCGATTTTTTCCATCGGTGCGCTGGTGGGGCTGTTGCCCCTGCGCATTTGGCAGGAATGCCTGCGCACGGACCCCGCCACCGGCTTTTGGGGGCTGTTGGATGCCCAATCGGGCAAGTGGGGCATTTTGCAGTTCAGCGAAAGCCGCAGCATCCCCCTGCTTTATGCCGGGCTTGCCGTTCTGATCGTGTTCCCCGCGCTGGCCGGGTTTGCGCTGCGCAAGCGCAGTGTGCTTGACCTTGGCCGCCGCCCCCGCAAGGCTGAAAGCATCGCGGCAATCCTGCTGGGCGCCGCCATGGTGGCCGACGCCGCAACCGCCATCCGCTTTGCCGTCAAGGTCTACCTCAGCCTCAAAAACGGGCAGCCCATCGCCGGCATGGATTACGCCGTCACAAGCAGCACGGGCGGCGTGCTGCAATATTACATCCGCACAGGCGCCCTCGCCGCCTTGCTGGAAACCTTTGCGGGCGCAGCGGGCGCGGCGTTCCTGCTCCAGCTCGCGTTGCAGGATTGGTTCCCCGGCCGCAAAAAAGACCCCAGCCACCTGCTGGCGCTCGCCCCGCTTTTTTGGGTGATCTGCCGCATCCTGCGCCGCTTTGCCCGCACCATCAGCTATGTGCGCGTGCCGGATCTTTTGCTGGATTTGCTGCTGCTGGCTTGCCTGATGATCTTCTTTTTGGCCTTTGCCCAGCTGCTCAGCGGCATTGAAGGCGAAGGCAAGGCCTCCCGCTTGCTCGGCGCGGGGATCCCGGCGGCGGTGCTGGGGCTGCTCTGCTTTGTGCCGCGCATTGTGCTGCGTCTGCGCAGCGGCGCAGACCCCCTCCCCCAGGATTCCCTCATTGAATGGTGCGACCCCGCCCTGACCGTCTTCATCACCATCTTCCTGGCCGGCCGCTTTTTATCGGCTGCACCGCAATCGCCGGAGCCTTCTGCGGAAGAACCTAAAAAATTGACGGCGGAGTGACCACATGCCATTGTTTTTGAGCAACATGCGCCTGGCGCTGCTTCTGCTGCTGGAGCTTTATCTGATCGTCGGCGCGGGGGTGCTGGCCGAACGGATCGGCTGGTTCAGGGAAGCCACCGCCCGGCAATGCTCCAACCTGCTGCTTTTCGTCATCACCCCCTGCGTGATCGTGCGTTCCTTCCTCAGCATGGAATACACGAGCGAACACCTGCGCGGCTTACTGATTTCCGTTGGCTGCGGCGTGCTTTTGCACGTTTTGGGCATCGTGTTGAGCGAACCGTTCTTCCGCGGCAAGGATGCCGGGCGTGAGAGCGTCCTCCACTTTGCCGCCATTTATGGCAATTGCGGCTACATGGCGCTCCCCCTGGCGCAAGCCATGACGGGCAGCGAAGGCGTGTTCTATTGCTCCGCCGTGATTTTGACCTTCCAGGTGTTTTCGTTCACCCACGGCGCGTTCGCCATGGCCGGGGGCAAGCTCGGCGGTGTTCGGCAAAAAACGACGGAGCCGAACGCCCCCCAATTCCAATGGAAGAGCCTGTTTTTGAATGCCGGCGTGCTTTCCGTCCTGGTGGGGCTGCCGCTGTTTTTGCTGCGGGCGCCTGTGCCGGAGTTGCTGACAAAGCCCGTCGATTTCATCGCCGCAATGAACACCCCGCTGGCCATGCTGATCTTCGGCGCATACCTTTCGCGGACGAAGTTCCGGGGCTTTTTGCAAAACAAAAAGATCTTCCTCGCTTTTGGGGTCAAGCTGTTCGCCATCCCCGCGCTGGTGATGGGGGCGCTTTTGCTCTGCAACGTGCGCGGTGCGCTGCTCAATGCGCTGCTGATTTCCGCCAGCGCGCCCAGCGCCAACAACACGGTGGTTTTCGCCGCAAAATATGGCCGCGACCCCGGCTACGCCGCCCAGGTGGTGGGCGTGATCAGTCTGCTTTCGGTGCTGACGATGCCGCTGGTGATTGCGATTGGGCTTTCAATCCATTGACGGCGCTCCCCAAAATGCAAAAAAGCGCCCACATAGGGGGCGCTTTGCCTGTGCCGTTTATTCTGCTGTTTCCGCAAACACGAACTGCTCCGCTTTGCGGTCGTAGCTCAGAGTGTAACTCTTGTTGGCCTCGCTGGTGACGGCAATGGTGTCTTCGTATGTTTTGCTCACCGTTTTATACATCACGCCGGGGCGCGTGTAAGTGTAGCGCACCGAAAGAACATTTTCGCCCGGGAGCAGGAACACGCCGTACTTGGTCTTCTTCTGGAAGACCTGCGGTGGATTGTCATTGACCGTCAGCACCTGCACCTGCTGCGACGTCACGCCGCTGCCGGAACTGAGCAACACCTTGGCAGCATCGGGGTGCTGCTGCACAAATGCCGCGCTGTCATCCTTGATTTTACGCATACGGGCAAAGCCGTAAGCCAGCGACCCCACCATAACGACGCCAATGATTGCGAGGATCCTCCAGTTGCTTTGCAGGGAGGCCAAAATTGCGCTGAAATCCATGTTCGATTCTCCTTGTTACTTTTTGGTTTCGATTTTGGTTGGTTCTTGCCCGGCGCAGTTTTCTTCCAGCAGCGCCCAGAGTGCGTCAAACTGCTTGCGGCCAAGCGGATCAAAATCAATCACAATTTCGTCGCCGCCCGCCAGCGGTGTGAAGTAGACGTTCATGGCGTCCGTGCTGCCCTGGCTACTGCGGATCACGTAGCGCACGGCATATTCTGCCAGGCGCAGATCCGTCTTCAGCTTGCCGCGCTGGAAGTAGCGCAGCTGCCCGTCTTCCACTTCCACGCGAATATTTTCGCTAAAAATCACAATGAACAGCAGCACCGCCAGCAGCGCCACGCCCACAAGCCCTGCCAGCGCTGCGTTCACCGTCACAGCATAGAGGATCACCGCAGCGGCAGCCGCGCCAAACACGGCCACAGCCAGGCCTTTGATCATGCTAAAAATCGTCCGCCGAAATACTTTCATATATGCATCTCCCCCCCTTCATTTATTGATAAAGTATCATACCACAACGCGCCGCATTTGTCCACTGTTTTTGCTGAAAAAAGCCCCTCCGTCTGCAAGCAGCCGAAGGGGCAAGGCTCTTTATTGCTTTAATGCTTAATAACTTATTCCCCGCACAAAGCGTTCCATCTGCGGCAGGGCTTCTTCGATTTTTTCAACCAGGCGGAACTGCGTCCGGCAGCGGGCGAGGTTGTCGTCCGGCTTATGGATGCGGAAATACACGTCGTTTTCCAGGTAATCCGTCAAAAAGCGCATCCCGCATTCATAGGTCATCAGCTTCACCGAAAACGGCAGCCAGCGGATTTCCTCCGCGTTCAGCGCCTTGCCCGCCTCCGCCAAATAGCCTTTGGTGTAGGCCTCAAAGAGCGGGAGATCGAACTGCACCTTGGTCAGATCCCGCTCATCTTCGGCGGCGGTGTTGCCCAAAAAACGCAGACTGTCGCCAAAATCATAGAGCGAAAGCCCCGGCATCACCGTGTCAAGATCGACCACGCAAACGGGTTCATTGCTCTGCGCATCAAAAAGGACGTTGTTGAGCTTGGTATCGTTGTGCGTCACCCGCAGCGGCAGCTTGCCTTCTTGCAGCAGCTGCAACAGGCGGGCGGCGTCTGCCTGGCGGGCGCGGGCAAAGGCGATTTCGGCCTCCACTTCCGCCCGGCGGCCGAAAGCATCGGCGGCAACGGCGGCTTCAAACGCTGCGTAGCGCTTTTGCGTGTTGTGGAAATCGGGGATCGTTTCGTGCAGTTCCCCGATGGCGCAGCCGTCGAGCAGACGTTGGAAGGAACCGAACGCCCGCGCCGCGCGGTAGGCGTCCTGCGCCGAAGCCGCCGCCTGGAGGGAATAGGTACCCTCAATATAATTGTAGCAACGCCAGCAATCGCCTTCAGCGGTTTCATAATACAGCGCACCGGTTTTGGTCGGGTAGACCGTCAGTGTCGTCTGCCCCGCCGGCAGCTTTTGCCGGATGAAGGTGGTGACATGTTTGATGTTTTCCATCAGTTCCTGCGGCCGGCGGAACACAAAGGTGTTGATCCGCTGCAAAAGGTAGCGGTGGGTTGCGCCCGCAGCAGACTGTGCGCCGACGACATACGTGTGGTTGATATGCCCGTCCAACAGTTCCTTTGGCGCGGCGATTGCATCGTATTCTTCTTCCAGGGCGAACTGCCGCAGCAGTTCGCTGATTGCAGATGTGGCGATAGATAACACTCCCTGTTTTTGTTTTTGGCTCGGCAACGGAACCCCCTCAGCCTGTTGTGCGCTGGAATCCCCTTGCCGGTATGGTCAGCCCCGTGATGGTTTTGACGGGGGCGTCGTTGTAGTTGACATAGATCGTCACGCCGTTGCCGTATTCGGTCATGGCTACGCCTTTGGCGTCGCCTTCCAGGCCAGCCAGGCGGCTGTGGCGCAGGATGCGCACCCCCCGCAGGTCGCCCAGCAACTTGTTTGCCCGGCTATAGAATGCGGCGGCCATATCCTGCTGTTCGCCGGTGAAAAATATTTTTTCATCCGACGGTGCATCCGCCTTTTCGCAATACCAGGTGAAGGCGGGGCTTGCGCCGTATTCCACGCTGCGCAGGAAGAGTTCCTCCGGGTCGTCCGCCAGGTTCAGCGCCGCGCCCGCATAATCCATGCTGCCGTGGAGCAGCATTTGCAGGAAGGGAACCGCCTCATAGCGGTGCGCGGTCGGCATCGTCAATTGGGCGCCAAGGGGCAGGTTCATCACCACATCCGCCGTGCGGATGATATGCATATACCCCGTGTCAAGCATCACGCGCCACTGCGCCGAGATGGCGGGCATAAAGCTCACCAGGTGCTGCGCGGCTTCTTCGCGCGTCTTGCCGCCGTCCGCATAATCAGAATAGAGCTGATTGCCCAGGTCGCCGACGGAAATCCCGGCGGTGTTGTATTTCCCCAGCCGTTTGAGCGTGGCGCGCACGGCGCTATCGACCAGATTCAGGCTGCGCTGGGTGATTTTTTCGCTGCCCGCTTCCAGCAACCCGGGGAAGAAATCCGGCGCGGTGGTTTGCAGGGGATTGCCCTCCAAATTCAGCGCTTGCTGCGCTTTGCGCTTGCCGCCCAGGGGGAGCAAATTGGTTTCTAAAAAGAGATCAAGCGTATTGGTGGCGCAAAAGCGCTGGAGTTCGGCCAGCCCGCTTTCGCCGTTGAGCTTTGCCAGGGGCGAAAGGGTTTCCGGCTCCGCTTGCCGCAGCCCGCCCGTCAGTGCGCCAAGGTAACGGACATTGATGCTACCAATATCCGCCCGCCAGAGGCGGTTCAGAACATCCATCGTTTCATCAAAGCGCGAAAGCACCTTGAGGCCGCCGTTTGCATCCGGCGCCGCGCCGAGGATGGTGAGGTTGAGCGGAATCCCCTTTTCGGGGTGATCCACGGTTTTGGTGGAAGAAATCAGGTTGCAGCCAATCAGCTCTTCGCGGCACGCCACGGCCATCGTGGAATAATTGGCGGTATCGCCGACGAAGAAACGGTAGCAAATCTTGACGCCCGGCTTGCCGTCGCCGGGGGCATAGCTGTTTGCCGCACGCAGAATGGTTTGCCCCGCGGCGTCGCCACTTGCGGGCAAAGTGGTTGGGGTGATCAAAAAGCGTGCGCCGACCGAGGCTTGCGGGATCTCGCCGGGGATCGATTGCTGCGCGGTGATGGTCGCCACAGCCGCGCCCCGCTCAATCACCGCCAAAAAGGCCGCTTTGCCATGGTATGCGCCAAAGGCCGCCAGATTCGCCGCCAAGGGTGCGCCATCGTCGCCCTGCGCGGTCACGCCCGGCAGAACCTCTGCCACGGGCAGCGCGGGATCCTGGCCATAGACGGAAAAGCGCAGGGCGTTGGTTTCCGCCGCATCCGGCGCACTGGCTTGCCTGGCGGGGTAAAGCAGCGCACCACTGCCATCGGGGAGGAAGAGATAATCCTCCTGCCCGGGCTGGCGCAACGTGCCAAAGCGTTCCATCAGGCCGATGGATTCAATGAAAGCATCGGGGTTTTGGGAATAATTTTCCCAATCGGCCTCAACGTAAAAGTTGCCGTCTTGCAGGGTGTATCGGATGCTGACGAGGAACGCCACGTCGTCCTTCTCCGGCTCCGTTTTTGCGGCGGTTTCTTTGTTGGGGAAGAGGAAATACCGCACCTTCACGCCGTTTTCAATCGGCTCCGCTTCCGCGCGGCCATAGGCCACGGAATGATCCTGCGTGTTGAGCGTGATGCGCTGGCCGTGGACGATGACGGTGATTTCCGCCGCACTGGTGCCCGCGTTTGCCTGGGGGTAACGCGCGTCAAGCCCCAGGGTCGCCCAGCTCGTGCTGAAAGCGGTATCAGCGAACCCCCGCACAAGGACGGTTTTGCTCGCGTCATCCAAATAAAGCGAGAGATAATTGGAACGTGCGGCGGGCTGCACGCCTTCCGCGACGGGCGCTGCGACATGCACGCCGCCACCGGGCGCATCCACCGGCGGGGCGTCGCCCGGTTTGACCACCAGCGTGGCCGGCGCCTGCGCGGTGCAACCGCCGAGCAAAAGCAGAACGGCGCAAACCGCTGCCAATCCCCGGCAAAGCATCCGCCGCGCAGTGCTTCGTGTTCGTTCAATCGTATTCATAAAATTTTCCCAATCGTTTCATCAGAATGAAACCTGACCGGCCTGCCGCTTTCCGCGCTCCGGTAGGCCGCAAGGATGATCGAAAGCGCGTTTGCGCCTTCGGTGACGCCCACCAGCGGCGGGCGGCGCTGCGCAATCGCATCGCAAACATCGGCATAAAGCAGGCTGTGGCCGTGGCCGTAAACCGAGGCCGGGTTGACGGAATACCGGCGGCGCATCTCCGCTTCTTCGCCCGGCGCGGCGTCGTCAAAGCGCCAAAGCTCCACCGTATGCCCGGCGGTGCCGCCCAAACGGGCGCAACCCTTCGTCCCGTTGATCTGTAGGGTTTCTTCCTGCGCGGCAGGGTATGCCACCGTCATGCACTCCAGCGTCGCCAGCGCACCGTGGCGGTAGCGCAGGGCGGCAACGCCAATATCTTCGCATTCAATAGTATGCAGCAGTGTGCTTTTCAATGCGGTGATCGTTTCCGGGCAGCTGCCCAGCATCCAGTTGAGCAAATCAATGCCGTGGATGCTCTGGTTCATCATCGCGCCGCCATCCAGGGCGCGGGTGCCGCGCCAGGCCGCCTGGCTGTAATATTCCGCGCCGCGCCACCAGCGCAGCTGGAACGTCGCGCTGAGGATGCGGCCAAAACGACCTTCTTCCACCGCCTTGCGCAGTGCGCACACCGCAGGGTTGAAGCGATTTTGCAAGTTGTTGCCGACCACCACGCCCTGCCGCTGCGCCGCCTGTTGGATCTGCTCCGCATCCGCCAGGTGCATTGCAATGGGCTTTTCGATGATCACATGGCTGCCCGCTTCGATGCAATCCAGCGCCATGGCGGCATGGAGGCCGCTCGGAGTGGCGATGGCGGTCAGCGCGGGCTTTGCCTCGCGCAGCATCGCACGGTGATCGGTGAAAAAAGGGACGTCCCGCAGCACATCTGCGGCGAAGGATAGATTTTCTGCCCGCCGCCCGGGGTCAACATCGCACAACCCGGCCAGTTCCAGCCCATTGTGCTGCGCTGCGCGGATATGCTCCGGCGCAACCCGCCCACAGCCAATCAAGCAATACCGCATAAGCCCTCCCAGCAATCAGATCACGTACATACGCTTCAGATGTTGACCAGGGGGGCTGCCTTTTCCGTTTCCCAAAACACCAGCAACGCCCCGCTTTCCAGCGTGATTTCCGCTTCGCCCCCGGCAATTTCATTGCTCAGGCCGATGGGTGCGCCGCCTGAAAGACGCGCACGTTCCAACGGATACTTCAGGCCGCGCAGGGTGACGCCTTCGGCGTCACCGCCAAATGCAAAAACCGAAACAGTGCCGCTGCCGTGCAGCAGGAGCGTCCCGCTCGCGACCAGCGCCGCCGCCGTGCAGCCGCCGGGGAACCGCAGCGCCGCAAAAGCGCCCAGTTCCGCCGCCTGCACCAGCAGTTGCAGGTTTGCATAGGTGTGGTCCGGCCGGCCGCCACCCGCGCCGATGAATTCAAACCGGCGGAAGCCCCTGTGCAAACCTTCCCACAGGGCAAGCTCCATGTCGGATTCATCTTTTTCCGCCGGGTAGCGCTTGCAGGGCACGTTTTCCGGCACGGCGGCCTGGATCGAATCAAAGTCGCCCAGGGCAAAATCCGGAGTGATCCCCCATTTGCGGAGCGTATCGCTACCGCCATCGACGGCGATGATAAAATCGCCGGGCTGGGGCTTTATTCTTTCCGCCGGTGGCGCCGCGCCAACCAGATAGCAAGTGTTCATGACTTCCTCGCCCTTTCATCGCAGAACAAATTCACCGAAGCTGTTCTGCTTCCCCTTTTAATAGTATGCCAAGACGCAAACAGGCGCTGCCGTTGGTGAACCGACAGCGCCCCTCAATTGCTGCATATAGTGAAGCAAGGCTGCACGGTTCGTGCTTCCTCTCTTTTGCTCCCAAAACGCATACTTTACTCTTCACGCGCCTATTTTAACATATCCACCGTAAAATGTCAACCCATATGTTAAAAAATCGGAAGCAAAAAGTCCAGGGAACACCATCCCGCGACCCCGTTATATGTAACATATGCCCAATTCCCCTGGGTGCGCGTCACAATCACGCTCGTGCCGTTGGGGATTTTTTCCACCTGTGGGTAAGCGGTATCGGGGCCGCTACGTAGGCGGAGCGGCGAACCTTCCGCTGTGGCCACCCGGTGTGTTGCGCCCGGCACATCGGGCTGTGTCGGCGGTGCGGTAGGCGCTTGCGTGGGGGGCGCGGTCTGTGTTGCGGGCGCTGTGGCAGCGACGACAGCAGCCGTGGTCTGCGTCACGCTGCGGCTCTGCGCTGCATCTGTCGTATCTTCTTCGCCGCCTTCATCCACCTGCACGCCGATGGCCGCCAGCACTTTTTTGTAGTTGCCGTCATAGAGCAGCCCGGCAACGACGCCGCCCAGCGCAAGCACCGCAACCAGCGCAAGCGCCAGCGGCAACGCACGGCGCTTTTTTGCGCCCGGCGCAGCGCCGGGTTCCTCCGCCACCACGGGCGGATAAACCACCACGGACGGCGGTTCCGCCGGGGCATAGGTATGCTCCGACGCCGCGCCGCTGTAAATATACCGTTCATCCGGCTGCGGCACGGTTTCGGCCACGTCTTCCTCCGGCGGGGCTACGCTTTCCTGCGGCGCACCACAGTATTTGCAAAACTTCCCCCCTGCGGGGGCTTCCTTCCCGCACTGCACGCAGTATGCCATCGTGCGCACTCCTTCCCGTCCATCGTCAGTTGTTGCCCAGGTATTCTTCCAGGCAAAGGCCGTTTTCCATGATTTCCGTCGCGGCTTCCACGCCCACATAACGCCAGTGCCAGGGTTCGTATGTGATGTTGGTGATGCTCTGCTTATCCTTGGGGTAGCGCAGAATGAAGCCGTATTCCGCGCCGTGTTCCATCAGCCAGGCGAATTCCTTGGATTTCTCGAAGCTCACGCTGGTATCCCAGAGCTGGGGGGTGGCAATATCCATCGCCAAACCCGCTTCATGTTCGCTGCACCCGGGGGGCAGGATCACCTTGGCGGCCAGGTTGACCGCTTCGGCGTTGCTGTAGCCCTGGCTGCGGTAAGAGGCGATCTTGTTGTCAAAGTTTTCCTTTTGCTTCACAATGCGGCGGTAGCCGGAATAGGGCACCAGCTCCGCGCCCTCTTTTTTGGCGGCGTTATACATCTTCCTGTATTCCGGCGCGACCCGTGCGTCCATCTCCCGCTCCTGCGAATAAACGCCGGGCAGGCAGACGGCGGTTTTGGGGCTATAATCGGCGGGGAGCGCATATTCCCGGCTGACGAGCATCAAATACCACTTATCTTCGCTGAACACCGCCACCGCCGGGTGGATGCCCTCATAATCGAACGCATACTTCCCCTGCCCCGCACCGTCTGCCTTGGTGGAGGTCACTTTAGCCGTCGTGCTTTTTGATGCGCTTTTTGATGTGCTGGTGCTGCGTTGCGAAGTGTAATCCCACAGGGTCGTGGGTTCTGTTTGCGTGCGCGTGGGGAAATCCTCCGCGGGCAAGCTGCTGCCGTAATAAGATGTTGTGGAAGAAGCTGTTTCGCTCTGCAAAGTTGAAGACGCGGGCGCAAGCTGTTTGCCGCAGCCCGCGAGCGTGGCCGTCATTGCGGCGAATGCTGCGAGCAGCGCCGTGCATTGCTTTGCGTTCATTGTACGCTTTCCTCCCCTGTCAACCCTAAGTATTGCCCAATATCCGGCAGCAAATACCATTGGGTACCCTGGGCAAGCAGATAAATCGTCCGCTCCTCCTTCGCCGTGATGTTGTTCTTATTTTCATCCAGCTTATCCCCCGTCAGCGTGATTTCGGCCTTCACCTCCACCGCGCCGGTGAGCATACCGGGGTCAAAGCTGAGGTAGCGCTGTTCCCCCGCCGGGATGCTCAACGCATCGGCGGAAACGGGCGTAATGCTTTTAACTTTAATGGTCGCCTGGACGTTCGTGCCCAGCGTTTCTTTCAGGGGCGTTTTGTGCTTCGCGTCATATGCCGCAGAAAAGGCTTCGTAGCTATCCCCTTCAAAGCTATATTGCGCTTTGATGCGTGCGTGCAGCGCCGCGTCTTCATTGAAGGCGCGTTCCAGGTCATAGCCTTCGCAGAGGGAGATGCCTTCCAGGCTGTGTTCCGCCAGGGCTTCGATGCTGCGCAGCGCCGTGAGGTTCCGGCCAAATTCCGCCGAATTGAGCGCCAAATACCAGCGCACCCCTTCTGAGATCATGTAGACCGTGACGTTTTCTTCGGTCGTATCCGTTTCACCCTTGCGGGTGATTTTTGCATCCACCCGGGCGACGGCTTCGATTTTCCCCCAATCATAGCCCAGGTGCGCTTTGGCGTCCCCGGGGTCGCTCAGGCGCAACAGCTCCTTGAGTTCCTCGCCGCTGGTGGTTTCGCTGCCCAGGATCTTTACGCCGGCATTGCCGGAGCCTTGGATTTGGTAGTCTTCGACGATGGCTACAGCGGATTCTTCCCCGTCAAAGGCAGCGCAGACCGCCAGGGCGCTGCGGTCGCCCGCTGCAAGGGCTTCAACGCTCTTTTGGGATTGCGCGTTCAGGCTGAAAAACATGAGGTAGCCAAAGACGGCCACGACCGCAATCAACCCCGCAAGCACGCAGACAGTCGGGACGATCAGCCGGTTTTTTTGCTTGTTTGGCATAAGGGATCTCCTTTGGTGCAGAATTTAGCATATATACTATACCATGCAAATGCAGATTTTGCAAGTAAAAAATCAGAGCCGGAGCCTTCATAGCTCCGGCTCGTTGGGGAAGGGGGATCAAAACGACGGCAACAGCGCGTCGGACGGCAGGCAATACCAGGTGAACCCGGCTCTGATCACGTAAATGGTGGTATCACTTGCTTCTTCGAGCAGGTCGCCGCTGATGCTGACTTTGGCCGCTATCTTGGCCACCTGCGTGACCGCGCTCCAGTCATAGAGCAAATACGTATCCATTGCGCTGCTGTGCGGGTCATTTTCGCGCAACCACGTTTCCCGCTCCGCTTTTTTGAGCTTTTCTGTGTCTGTGATTTCCACCTGCACCGTGATGTTTTTGCCATATTTCGCCGCCAGCTCCTTCTGCGCCTGGAGGTTGATCAGGCCAAGCACATTATCATAGCCGACGCTCTGTATCGCTTCTTCGCCGTATTCCGCTTCCAACATCTTTTGGAAATCCACGCCGCCGATCTTGCAAACCTCTATAATATCCATCTTTGCCGCGGCCAGCAGACTCTTTTCAGCAGTGCTTTGGGGTTTGCCGCCCGCAAAGGTGAAAACAGCCGCCAGCACCACCGCCACCACAACCACCAAAGCCCCGCCCAAAATGGCGATCCACTTGCCCTTGCCCTTCTTCGCCGGGGCAGGGGGTTCCGCTTCGGGAGCCTCGGTTTCCTCGGCCACAGCTTCAGTGGCTTCAGGGGCTTCAGGGGCTTCAGCCTCTTCCGTTTCTGTTTCTGTTTCTGTCGCCTCGGCTGCAACTTCTGCCTGTTCCTGTTCTTGTTCTTCCGCCGCCACTTCTTCGGGCGGGTCGGTTTCAAATTCAAAAGTATTCAAAAACATACATATCTCCCTATTTAAACAGTTTGAAAACAGTATTAAAAGCAGTGTTTTATTTTTATGTACCTGGACACGGCACGCCGTGTCCCTACAAAGGTACATGAAAATACAGCGGCACGTTGGCGCTGTATCTCGGTTTGTAGGGACACGGCGTGCCGTGTCCAGGTACCAGAAATGAAGCTCTGCTTTTAATAGAGGAATAGTATTACTAATGCCCGCCGAACCGAACCGCCTTTAAAATGAACTTATACTATTCCTCAATAAAAGGGGCGGCCGGCCCGGCCAGCCGCCCCCGGGGCGCGGGGATTAGTCAAGAAAATAGCTCAACGCACTTTCCCAACCATCCAAAGAAGTGGTCGAGGGGACGGACGGCACCAGGGAATACAGCGAAGTACCCGACAGGCTACTGTTGAGTACATACCATTTGCCGCTCGCCTTCACCAGGAGAATGGTCGGATTGACGGTAACGGAATCATCCTTGCCTTCCATTTTTGCATGGTACTTCACCGTGACCACCTTCGTGATCTTACTCGGCTTGAACTGAAGGAATTCATCGCCTTCTGTTACTTCAAGATACTCCCTGATCGCTTTCATTTCCGAGGTCTTCGCTTCCTTCACGCTACGGATCTCGAAATCCTTGACCTTAACATGCTTGCCAAGGTAATCTTGCGTTTCTTCTTTGTCTTCTTTTTCGAGCGCCGTGATGAACTTGCTGTAGCTCTTGGTGTTGTAATCATCCTCAATATCTACGCTGATGTCGTCGTCGTTCATGCCCTCTTTAAAGATCGCCTTTGCGTCGGCATATTCGTATTTGATCGCTTTGCTGATGTTGCCGGTCAGGCTGGCCTTGAGGTACTTCTTCGCCGTGCCTTTTGCGCCTGTGCCTGCAATCGCGCTGATGGCGACGATGAGCACAATCAGTGCGGCGAGCGCGGCGCCTGCCAGGGTAAGCAGCTTTTTGCTGTCGCCGCCCTTGAACTTGGCGAGCAGCGGGGCAATTGCCTTCGTCCCCTGGGCGGCAGCGCCTTTGAGGGAATCGCCGACGCTGGTTTTTTGCACCGGCGGCTGCTGGGGATACGGCTGCTGGGCGTAGGGCTGGGCAAAGCCGCCCTGCTGGGGTTGTGCAACGGGTTGGGGTTGTGCAAACTGGGGTTGGGTGGGCGGCGCTTGCGCGGGGATCGGCTGGGGCTGCGGCTTGGGCGGGGCGGCATTGAGCGTTGCGCCGCAATTCCCGCAAAACACCGCGCTTTCGGGCAAGTCAGTTCCGCAATTTGGGCAAAACATGGGGCATCCTCCTCGTAATATGTTGGGTACAATCTTCGCAAATATGTTGACCGCCAGGCATCCGGCGGGGGTTGCGTATTATTCCTGCCGGGCGCCGCAGTCGGTGCAAAACGCCGCGCCCGCCGCAAGCTGTTTGCCGCAGTTGACGCAAAAGTAGGGCGCGGCCTCCGGCGGCGCGGCAAATTCCGTGGGCAGCGGCGCGGCTGCTGCGGGCGGCGGCGCATACGCCTCCGGCTGAAGGCGGATCGGCTCGGCCACAGGCAGCTGCGCACCGCAAGTGGCGCAAAACGGCACTGTGTTGGGGCATTCCGCACCGCAGTTTGTGCAGCGGCGGATGTTCTTGGCCACAATCAGGCTATCCTTGAGCTTGTTGATTTCCGTCACCGTGCCGGAAATCCGAAAGCACAGCGGCGTCAGCTGTTCAAACACAGCCGGTGGAACGCCGCCCTCCGTGCCGCCCAAATAGGGCGCTGCGCCGGTGTAAAACTGCTGCCCAAGCTGGATATAGAGGGCATTGAGGTTTTTTTCTTCAAAACTGATTTTGGAATTGATCTTCGCCACATCGGCCGTCTGGGTCAACTTCCTGCCAATATCATCTAGAATCGCCATGGTTCATGCTCCTTTCAGCAAATAATGACAAAAGAACTATGCAAGAGTATTATTACATACCTATGCGGACGTTGTCAAGTTTATTTTTGCTTTTTTGGCTATTTTTATGGCCGCGCCGCATACAAATGCAAAAGGGATTATTTTGGGCTTTAGGAGGGCAATCCAATGCCACGCAACCGAAGAAGCAAAACCGGGCAGGAACCCGCCCTCCGGCCGACGGCAATCCAGCGGGCGGGGGATGCGCTGAACCTGCCCGCCGAACTGCTGCCGGGGTTTTCGCACCTGGAACTGCTGGGCAACCGCCAGGCGATTGTGGAAGGCGTCAAGGGCGTGCTGGCCTATTGCGAAGACGTCGTCCGGCTGAACCTGGGTACCCTGGTCGTTGCGTTTGAAGGCTGCGACCTGTGCATCCGCTCCTACCAGATGGAGCAGGTGATCCTCAGCGGCACCATCCTTTCGGTGCAATTTTCAAATTGAAAGGCGTGCGTCATGCTTATCATTCGGCTGCTCCGCTTCTTCCGCGGGTATGTCCGTTTCCGGGCGACCGAAGGGTTCCCGGAACGCTTTTTGAACCTGTGCAACCGGCAATGCATCCCGGTTTGGGATGTGCTGTTCCGCGGCGGCGCCCTGGCGGGCTGCACCAGCATCCGGGGCTACAAAGCCATGCACGCCTGTGCCGCGCGTTCCGGCGCCGTGCTGGGGATCGAAAAGAAGTGCGGTCTGCCGTTCCTGCTGCACACCTACCGCCGCCGCGCCGGGCTGCTGCTGGGGCTGGCGCTCTTCCTTTGCGGGCTGCGCCTGCTTTCGGGCATGGTGTGGAGCATCGATGTGACGGGCAACCAGGCCGTGCCGAAGGAACAGATCCTGGCCGCCCTCACGGCGCAGGGGCTGCGCCAGGGCGTCGCCGTCAAACGCCTGGATGCCAAGCGCATGGGGGAAGACGCGCTCATGGCGCTGCCGGAACTGAGCTGGCTTTCGCTGAACATCCGGGGCAGCACGGCGCTGATTGAGGTGCGCGAACGGTTGCCGGAAGCCGACCGCACCGCCCCTGCGCCGCAAAACATCGTCGCGGCCAAAGCCGGGCAACTGGCGGTGCTGGAAGTCTACACCGGCAAGCCCCAGGCCAAGGCCGGGCAAGCGGTGCCGGAAGGCGCCCTGCTGGCCGCCGGCATGGTCGAAAACCTGGATGGCTCCGTGCGCCTGGTCGCCGCCAGCGCCTACGCCGTCGCACGCACGCCGCTCTCGCTTGAAGTGCGTCTGCCCAGGGCAGCGGCGGCGGGAACCCCCGTGCGCACCCGCACGCGCTACACGCTGCACCTGCTCTGGCTGCGCATCCCGCTGGGTCCCGCACCCAAGGCACAGGAGGGCGACATACGCCTGAACAGCAGCCAGGTTTGGGCGCCCACCGGCAAGGCCATGCCCCTGGCAATCGAGCGGCAAACCCTGCTGCAAATGGCCACGGCGGAAGGCGAAAGAACCGATGAGCGCCTGGCGCTGGCGGCCACGGAACACTTTTTTGATACGGCGTTCCGCGCACTGCGGGGCGTGCAGGTGCTGGAACGGGCGGTCAGCATCAGCATCACGCCGGAAGAATGCCGCGTCCGGTTGGAGGGCGCGGCATACGAAAATATTGGCAAGGCCGTTTTGATCGAGTGATTAAGAATTCGCCTGATTGCCGGCAGAACCCCAAATTTCCTGCACCGCGTAGTAGCCCTTCTTCGGCGTGCCGTCTGCGGTGCAAAGCCCCCATTGGGTTTCCGTCGGGCATTCCGCCTGACCGCAGATGCCGCAGCGGCTATCGTCGCTGGCGGTGTAGATGAACATCCCCGCAAGGAAGGGCAGCTTTTCCAGCCGCGGCAGCAGCCTGCGATAGAATTCCGCCTGGCCTTCCTGCGTGTGGGGGCAGCCCTTGATGCGCACCAGCCTGGGCAGCTCGCAATACAGGTGGTTCACAAAATCGGGGCCGAACACGTAATTGGCCTTCCCCTTGGTGGCGCACTTTTCCACGTATTTGCGCCCGGTTTCGTTGAAGTGCGCCAAAAAATCTTCGATGTGCGCTTTGGCCTCCTTTTCGCTGTTCGCGCCGTATTTTTGCAAGACGGCCTTCTTTTCGGCCTTGCTTTTGGGCGCTCCGGCTGCAAGGTAGCCGAATTCCACAAGCATCACCGGCATCCCCGTGAACGCCCACAGGTATTTTGCGATCAGCGCAAAAATGCCCAGCTGCGTCAGGACGGGGAAAAAGCAGCCGATATACATATCGAACCCCACATAATCCAGGTACGGGAACCAGGGGCGCATCTTATAATGCTGGTCGGCCTGGGGGCCAACGGTGTTGTAGCCCACAATAATATCGCCCTTGAAGGGCGCCATGGCCTCGGCCTGCACCCCCAAAAAGCGCACGGCCTGGTCCATGTTCAGCGGGTGGCCAAAGCGGGGGATGCCGATTTCGTTGCAGATGCACACGCCGCTGGCCAGCCCTTGCAGCTGCTGCATGATGAACCGCGCCACCGTGCGCGTTTTCTCCTCCCCTTCGGGCGTGCGGGGGTCGATGCCCCGCCCCAAAAAGTAGCCCACGCTGGGGGTGGTCACCAGCACCTTCACCCCGCTTTCGCGGAACCGGCGCAGGCGCTCCAGATCGCGCCGGAAGTCTTCGGATACGCCGCCGTCTGCATCAAAGGGGAACGCGATCCCCGTGCGCCCCCAGTTCACCCCCGCCGCCCGCAGCAGATCGGCCTTGCCGGGGTCGTCGGCACGGCAAAGCCCGTGGATCATGCCGCCGGTTTTGGCGCGCAGGGTGCGCAGCCGTTCGTTCTCCTTCGGGGTGACCGGGTACTTCAAAAGGCTGGGGATAAAATACTTTGCGCCATAGGTCAGCTGCTCTTTCAGCCAGGTTTCCATGCGTGCGCCCCCTTTGGTTGAATTTTTTCTATTATAGCATATTCTGTTGCGTTTGGGTAGGGGCAATTTACACCCCGTTTAAACTAAATTTACCCTCCGTTTAATTTGGCGGCCTATACTGTGGCTATCAAATCAAACGGAGGTAATTTTTTATGTTCTCATGCATTTTCCTGTTGCTCTATGGCGTTGGGCAGCTGTTCGGCTGCGGAGAGGGGGGGCTGCTATGAGCGCAATCCTGGAAGTCAGCGAACTGGTCAAGCGTTACGAAAAAGCCAAAACCCCCGCCGTGGATTCCATCAGCTTCCACGTGGAAGAAGGCGCATTTTTCGCCTTCCTCGGCCCCAACGGCGCGGGCAAAACGACCACAATCTCCATCCTGACCACCACGCTTGCCAAAACCAGCGGCGAAGTGAAAATCGCGGGCTTCGACGCGGAAAAACAGGCCAAGGAGGTGCGCAAGCACGTTGGCATCATCTTCCAGCTGCCGAGCCTGGACCCGCAGCTTTCAGCGGAAGAAAACATCCGCTTCCACGCCTGCCTTTATGGCATGTATAGCTATCGCCCCACCTTCAAAACGATGCCCAAGGCCTACCGCGACCGCGTGATGGAGCTGGCGGCCATCGTCGGGATTGAAGACGCATTGTTCAAGCCCGTCAAAAAACTTTCGGGCGGGATGCAGCGCAAGCTCGAGATCATCCGCAGCCTGATTCACACGCCAAAGATTTTGTTCCTGGATGAACCGACGCAGGGTCTGGACGCCGTGAGCCGCCGCAGCCTATGGGAATACATCGACGCCGTGCGCAAAGAAAACGGCACCACCGTCTTTTTGACCACGCACTACATTGATGAAGCCGAAAACGTAGATCAGGTCTGCATCATCAACCAGGGGAAGATCGCCAGCTGCTGCCCGCCGGAGGAGATGAAGCGGAGTCTGCTGCGCCAGGAACTGATCCTGGACGCAAACGACCGCGACGCGCTGGCGGCGGAGGTGGCGGCGCTGCATTCCTTCCGCCACGCGGCAAACGGGCATATCATTATCCCTTACACCGGCGGCACGGCGCAGGAAATTATCCGCAGCATCCAAACGCCGCTGACCACCCTGCAAATCCACGAACCGACCCTGGAAGACGCCTATATTGAATATTTGAAAGCGACAGGAGGGCAAGCGGCATGACGGATACAATCACAAAAAACAATAACGCCCCCAAACGGCAGCAAAAATCAAAGTTTGCGCGGGAAATCAACGCCGTTGTGGCCATCGCTGCGCGGGATATTACCCTGGCGCTCAAGTCGCCCATGAGCCTGGTGATGAGCCTGGCCATGCCGCTGGTGATGATGGGGATGCTCGGCGGCACGCTTTCACAAAACATGGCGGGCGGCCTGGGCTTTGACTACAACCAGTTCATGATGATCGGCATGATGATCAACATGCTCTTTATGACCACCACAACCGGGCTTTCTTCCCTGGTGGATGACCACGAAACGGACTTTATGCAAGAAATGATGGTTTCGCCCGTTTCACGCGTATCCATCGTGATCGGCAAAATCTTCGGCTCCTCGTTCGGCGCGATTGTAAGTTTACTCGGCACGCTGGTGGTCGGGCTGTGCATGGGGATCACGCTCGCGCCGGTGCAGCTGCTGCTGATCCTCGCCCTTTCGCCGCTGATGTGCCTTTCCGCCGGGGCGATGGCGATGGTGATCATCGGGCTGATCAAATCCAAACGCACGGCCAACATCGCCGTAATGCTCATCACAATGCCGCAAATGTTCCTTTCCGGCGCGATTATCCCCATCAACAATTCCAGCGGCGTGCTGTTCGTGTTGAGCCGCATGATGCCCATGACCTATTGCCTTGACCTGGTGCGTGCAGTGGTCTACGCCGGCACCCCGGCATACGACAGCGTGGTGCTGTTCAACCCCGCCGCCACCCTTTCGGCAATCATCGGGCTGACGCTGGCGTTCCTGTTCATCGGCACATTCTTCTTCAC
>JAITNG010000135.1 GCA_031290595.1 Oscillospiraceae bacterium | reverse complement strand
TCTACTTCATCAACCCCTTCCAGCGCCAGCGCATCTACGCCGTCTATGCCCCCGATATGTTGACGGAGAAGGAATACAAAACCGTGATCTATCAGCAGCAGCAGGCGCGCTATGCCATGGGATCCGGGCAATTGATGGGCGAGGGGCTGTTCAAAGGGAGCTACATCCAAAGCGGCTCCGTGCCGGAAAGCCAGAATGACATGATCTTTTCCGTCGCGGGCGAAGAACTCGGCTTTGTGGGCGCACTGGCGGTGATGCTGGTGCTGACGCTGCTGGTGGTGCGCCTGGTGCGGGTGAGCAACCGCACCCGCAACGTCCGCGCCCGGATGCTGTGCAGCGGCGTTGCGCTGATGATCGGCGCACAGGCGGTGATCAACATCGGCATGTGCATCAAGCTGCTGCCGGTGATCGGTATCACGCTGCCGTTTTTCAGCGCGGGCGGTTCCTCCAACCTCTGCGTCTACCTCGCCATCGGCCTGGTGCTGACGGTCTATCGCCATCAAAACGACCACGAAGATACGCAGTCCTACTTTGATTATTTGTATACCCGGAATTAAAGATATTTTTATAATATATCTATAGAAAGAACATACCAATTATGCCATCCAAAAACCCGGCCGTGACGGTTGTTGTTCCGGCCTATAACGCGCAGCGCGACCTTCGCCGCTGTTTGGATTCCCTGCTGGCGCAAACGCTGCGCACTGCCCTGGCCATCGAAATCCTTGTCATCGACGATGGTTCCACCGACCGCACCCACGCCATCGCTCTGGAATACGCCAACCGGGAGCCGGGGGCGGTGCGTCTGCACCGGCAGGTCAACGCGGGGCCTTCCGCCGCGCGGAACCGGGGGATCGCACTGGCGCAGGGGGAATACGTCGGCTTTGTGGATTCCGACGACTGGGTGGAACCGCCCATGTATGAACGCCTGTATGCCGCCTGCACGGCGGGCGACGCCGAAATCGGCGGCTGCGGCATCCTCTTTGACGGCGTGCGCAAAGTGGAACTCCCCGGCTCCACAGGGGAAGCCAGGGTTTTCAGCCAGCGGGAGGTGCGCGAAACGCTCCTGACGCAGGGCATGGCCAGCGTATTGGGCGACATGCTCCTGGTCAACAAGATTTTTCGCCGGGATTTTTTGCTGGCGCTGCCCTACCAAATGCCGGAGCATCTGCGCCTGGGCGAGGATAATTATTTTATGATGCGCTGCCTGGCCGATTGCAGCGCCTTTGCCACCGCGCCCGGCCTGTTTTATCATTACGTGACCCGCCCGGGCAGCCTTTCGCACACCGCCCCCGCCGGTTTGACCGAAAACCGGCTGCAACAATACGCGCATTTTGCGGCCTTCCGGCGTGAAATCGGGATCGACACCGCAGAAAACCGCAGCATCTACGCAGTTTCCTGGCTGGGGATGCTGCTGGAGGCCTGCGGCAACGAGCTGCGCCTTGCCACCGGCCACGCGGCGTTTTATGCGCGGATGATCGACCTGGCCGCTTGCCCGGAAGTACAGGACGCCATGGCCGCCGTCCGCCCGGAAGCCCTGGCGGAATTCCACCTGCGCAGCGCGTTCCACACCCTTTTCACCGCCCGGGATTGGGCGGGGCTGGAACAGCTGCTCCGCCGCGAAGCCCGCACCGAACGTCTGCGCAATTGGGTGCGCAGCGGCGTATATTATTTTCGGTATGTTTTCAAGCGTTAGCTTGGTATTCCAGCACCACCGTCAGCGCCAGCTCCGGCGCTTCCATGCGCAGCAATCTGCCGTCTTCCGCCAGTTGGGCGGTGTAGCGGTAGCCGCCGCTTTCGCCGCTTAGCTGCCAGAGGCCGCCCTCCGTGCGCTGGGCGGCTGTGTTATTTTCCGTTGCTGCGTTGGCTTGCGCTTGCAAAAGCGCCTGTTGCAGCAGACGCAAAAAGCCGGTTTCCGGCAGCGCTTCGGCCGGCCATTCCCGCTCTGTTTCGCCGTAGGTCAGGCGGGCGGTTGCGCCGCTGAGCTCCAGCACCATGCCCGCAAGCTCCGCAGGGGCGCTGAACGCCGCCCGCAGGGCGCCTGGGCGCTCCTGTTGCAGCGCGGCCTCCATCTGCACCTGCCCGGCCTGGATTTTCGCCGTCGCCGTGAAGGCCTCCGGCGGCGCGGGCGGCGCGGCGGGTTTGCCGCAAGCGTTCAGCAGCAGGATGCATATCGCCGCCAACGCCGGGAATATCAATAGAATAGCGCCCCGTTTTCTTTGCCGGGATTTCCAATCATTTGCGCGCTCTTTCGCTGTTTTCAATGCCGGTTTCCGCCTTCTCATTCAAAGTCGGAAAGCAACTCCTTCAGCGCCGCCAGGCAGTCCGGCGGCGTGACCCCGCGGCGCGAATACCGTGCCGCCGCCCGATCCCCCGCAAGGCCGTGGAGATACACGGCGCAACAGGCGGCCTCGAACGCGGGCATCCCCTGCGCCAGCAACGCGGCCAGCATCCCCGCCAGCAAATCGCCGCTACCGCCCTTGGCCATGCCGTCATTCCCGGTCGGGTTGATGTAAAGCCGGTCGCCCTCCGGCGCGGCGACGACCGTCCCCGCCCCCTTGAGTACCAACACTACCCCAAATTCCCGGGCAAAGGCCAGCGCGGTGTCTTCTCTGTTTTGCTGAATCGCTTCTGCGCGGACGCCGGTCAGGCGTGCCATTTCGCCGGGGTGCGGGGTGAGGACGCGGGGCGCGGCGGGGTTGTGCGCTTTCCTAAGGCAATCTATATGCGCCGCCGCCGCGTTTATGCCGTCGGCGTCCAGCACAAGGGGGCAGGGCGCTTCGCGCAGCAGCGTTTCGGTGATCGCCCGCGTGTCGCCGTTCAGCCCCAGGCCGCAGCCCAGCAGCAGTGCGGTTTTGCCGCTCATGGCGCCCAGCAGGGCGGGTAGGGCGGCGATGCGCAACGTGCCTTGCCGGTTGCCCGGGAGGGGCAGCAGCGGCGCGACGGTCAACTGCGGCGCGATGGCCGGGTATGCCGCCAGGGGGAACGCCGCCGTCACCAGCCCCGCGCCGCAATGCGCCGCCCCCAGCGCCGCCAGCACCGCCGCGCCGGGGTAGCGCTGGCTCCCGCAGACGCTCAACACATGGCCAAAGCTGCCCTTATGCCCCGCCGGGTCGCGCTGCGGCAACAGGGCGAGCGCATCCGCAGGGCAAATGGTATGCAGAGCCGCCAATGGTATCACTCCTGTTTCTATTCTGTCATATTTATCAAAAAAGATTTGCATTTTGTTATGCAGAGATACAAATTAGTCATTTTCCTTGACACAAAAGCCATACAATGCTATAATGACAACCACTTTCAGCGTTATTCGGAAGGATGGCATATTTAGTATGAAAAAAGATTTTCTGCTGCTTTCGCAGTATTCCCGCGAAGAGCTTCTCTCCCTGCTGGCGTTGGCCGCCGAACTCAAGGAGATGAAGAAGAGCGGCGAACCGCACCCCCTGCTCAAGGGCAAAACCCTGGGGATGATCTTTGAGAAGGCCTCGACCCGCACGCGGGTTTCGTTTGAGGTGGGCATGTATGACCTGGGCGGGAGCGCGCTGTTCCTCAGCGGCAGCGACATCCAGCTGGGGCGCGGCGAGCCGGTGGAAGACACCGCCCGCGTGCTTTCGCGCTACCTCGATGGCATCATGATCCGCACCTTTGAGCAGAAAAAGGTGGAAACCCTGGCGCGTTACGCCAGCATCCCGGTGATCAACGGGCTGACGGATTTTGCGCACCCCTGCCAGGTGATCGCTGATCTGCTGACCATCCAGGAACACAAGGGCGGCCTGGAGGGCAAGACGCTCTGCTTCATCGGCGACGGCAACAACATGGCCAACTCTCTGATTGTCGGCGGAATCAAGGTGGGCATGAAGGTGCGCACCGCCTGCCCCGTCAACTACCGGCCCGATGCGGGGATCATGGAATGGGCGGCCGCCAACGGCGATTACGTTTGCACCGATGATATTGCCGCCGCTGCGGCGGGCGCCGATGTGCTTTACACCGATGTGTGGGCCTCCATGGGGCAGGAAGAAGAAGCGGAAATCCGCAGGAAAGTGTTTGTGAAGTATCAGATCAACGACGCAGTCCTGGCCGTGGCCGCGCCGGAAGCCATGGTACTGCACTGCCTACCGGCGCACCGGGGCGAAGAAATCACCGCCGAGGTGCTGGAAGCGCACGCGGATGAAATTTTTGATGAAGCCGAAAACCGGCTCCACGCCCAAAAGGCGATCATGGTGCATCTGATGCGCTGAAAGCCAAACGCAGAAACACAACAGCAGCGAATCCATACGACTTCGGTGCCGTGGGAAGTCGTTTTGAATGACTCCCGGAATTTTTTAGCCAATGACGTGGCAGGGGTCTATGTGCTGCATAACAGCACGAAGGATTTGTATTGCATTGGCGCTTCCACGCAGGTTTACCATACGATGTTTAAGCATTTTATTGGGGATGGCAATGAAAAACTCTACCAAGATAAGCGCAACGGCAATCGATTCAGCGTCCGCGCAATTGCGCTCAATGGCAGCGGATACAGTGACTGCATAGAGCTGCGCGACGCCGTGCGGAAAAGTTATGGCGGCGGGCGGTATTAGTCCACCGCTTCCCCCAGTAAATCATATTCTTTTACGCCAAAGATTTTGACCTGTGCAAAGTCGCCGTCTTCCAGCTGCACCGGGGATGTGAAATACACCAGGCTGTCGATTTCCGGGGCGTCCTGGGCGCTGCGGCCGGTGTAGCTGTCGGTGTAGCCGTCGTAATCTTCCACCACCACTTCGATGGTCTGGCCGATTTTTGCGCGCCCTGCGGCTTCGGCGATGGCGTTTTGCTGTTCCATCAGAATATCCGCGCGGCGTGCCGCCGTTTCGGGATCCACCTGGTCGTCCATATGGAAGGCCGGGGTTCCTTCTTGAGGCGAAAAAGCGAACACGCCCAGCCGGTCGAAGCGCTGTTCTTCCACAAAAGCGGCCAGGGTATCAAAGGCGGCGTCATCCTCGCCGGGGAAGCCGACAAGGAGCGTGGTGCGAATGGCGATACCCGGCACGCGCGCGCGCAGCTGCGCCAGTAGCGCCGCAAGTTCCGCCTGGGTGCCGCGCCGCCCCATGGCCGCCAAAATGCGGTCGTCCGCGTGCTGCATGGGCAGGTCGATGTATTTGACCACCTTCGGTTCTTCTGCGATCACGTCAATCAGTTCCTGCGTCACCGCATCGGGGTAGCAATAGAGCAAACGCAACCAATGCACGCCTTCGATGGCCGCCAGCTGCCGCAAAAGTGCGGGCAGCCGCAGCTCGCCATAAAGGTCAACGCCGTAGCGCGTGGTATCTTGCGCGATGAGGATCAGCTCACGCACGCCGCCGGCCGCCAGGGCTTCGGCTTCGCGCAGGATTTCCTCCGCCGGGCGGCTGCGGAAATCCCCCCGGATGGCGGGGATTTTGCAGTAGGTGCAGCGGTTGGAACAGCCCTCCGCAATTTGCAGATACGCCCAATGCGCCGGGCTGGTCAGCAGACGCTCGCCCTCCAGCGGCAGGCAGCCGATTTCCGGGAACACCATCGGCTTTTCGCCCGCCAACGCTTCGCGCACATAGCGGGCGATCTCGCCGTTTGCGCCCAGCCCCAGCACGGCGTCCACTTCGGGGATTTCCCGCAGAATCTCCTCCCGGTAGCTTTCGGCCAGGCAGCCGGTAACCAGGATCGCCTTGACCATGCCCTCTTTTTTGAGGTCGGCGGCTTCCAGGATGTTCTCGATGGCTTCCCGCTTGGCGTCGTCAATGAAGCCGCAGGTGTTGATTATCAATGCATCTGCGCCCTCCAGGGGGTCAACGATCTCCATCCCCTCCGCCGTGAGCGCGGCCAGCATCCGTTCGCCGTTCACCTGGTTCTTTGGGCAGCCCAACGAAATAAACCCCACACGTATCCCCATCGTTCGATTTTCCTCCCCATTTATTCATCCATATTGTCCGTTATATCCATCGCGCGTAAAATTTCACCGTGCCGGTAGCCGCGGCGCAGCAGTGCCTGGAACACGGAACGCCGCCCCCGCTCGCTGGCCAGCTTGCGGGCGTAGGTGGGCTGGCGCAGCAGCGCTTCCAGCCGGGTGGCGTCCTCTTCGGCTGGGGGCAGCGCGGCTTCGACCGCTTCCTGCTCCACGCCACGCGCCAAAAGCTCGCGGCGCACGCCGGTGGCGCTCAACCCTTTGCGGGTGAGCTGTTCCGCCGCTTGCCGGGCATAGCGCCCGTCATCCAGCAGCCCCAGTTCCTCCAGGCGATCCAGCACAGTATCCACCAGATCCACCGGCGGCGGCGTCACATCTTTTTTGCGCGGGTGCAGCAGCTTGCGCCGGAGCTCCAGCCGCCCGTGTTCCCGCATAGCGAGGATGTACCCCGCCCGTTCCAGTAGGCTTTGTTCCTCTGTGTTGGTTTCTGTATTATTCGTCGCCGTCATCGTCATCCACCAAAATATCCAGGCTGGCCTTGGGCGCAGCCGGGGCGGGTGCGGGCGCTTCAGCGGTGCGCGCTTCTGCCGTGCGCGACTTCGTCGTTTTTGCCCTGGATGTTACGCCGGTCTGGAGCTTGCTCATGTCTTCGCGCAGCTTGCTCTCGATTTCCGCCATCAGCTCCGGGTGCGCGGCGAGGTAATCACGCGCATTATCGCGCCCCTGGCCAAGCCGCATTTCGTTATAAGAGAACCATGCGCCGCTCTTTTGGATCACATCCACCTTGGCGGCCAGGTCGAGGATCTCGCCGTCGAGGCTGATCCCTTTACCATAAAGAATATCGAATTCCGCCTCCTTGAAGGGGGGCGCAACCTTGTTTTTGACCACCTTCACCCGGGTGCGCGAGCCGATGAATTCGTTGTTCGCCCCTTTGAGCTGCTCAATTTTGCGCACATCAAAGCGCATGGAGGCGTAAAACTTCAACGCGCGGCCGCCGGTGGTGACCTCCGGGTTGCCATACATCACGCCGACTTTTTCGCGCAGCTGGTTGATGAAGACCAGAATCGCGTTGGATTTGGAGAGCGCACCGGCCAGCTTGCGCAGCGCCTGGCTCATGAGCCGGGCGTGCAGACCGACGTGGCTGTCGCCCATTTCGCCCTCAATTTCAGAGCGCGGCACCAGTGCGGCCACGGAATCCACGACCACCACATCCAGTGCGCCGGAACGCACCAGCGCTTCGGCGATTTCAAGCGCCTGTTCGCCGTTATCCGGCTGCGAAACCAACAGGGAATCGATGTTGACCCCCAGGTTGGCGGCGTAAATGGGGTCAAGCGCATGTTCGGCGTCGATGAAGGCGGCTTCGCCCCCGGCCTTTTGCGCCTGGGCGATCACGTGCAGCGCCAGCGTCGTCTTGCCGGAAGATTCCGGCCCGTAAATTTCAACGATCCGCCCCCGGGGCACCCCGCCGATGCCGGTGGCGGCGTCAAGCGCAAGGGAGCCGGTGGAAATCGAGGCCACCTGCATCCCGGCGTTTTCCCCCAGCCGCATGATAGAACCTTTGCCATAGGCCTTTTCGATCTGCGCCAGGGCGGTTTCGAGCGCCTTTTTCTTATCAGTAGCCATGTTGAACCCACTTTCTTCTTAAATGCACAAATGTTCCCTGCCTGTTTTTTAAAGTATACACCATTCCAACACAAAATGCAAGAGGTTTTTGAAATAATTCACGTCAAGTTTTTATGCGCACGCGAGCCTTTACGTTAGCTTATCATGTGCATCCCCAAAAGTCAATGGGGCAGGCGAAATATTTCACAAACAATGACAAATGGTTACAGATTGTAAAAAATTTGTAATAACCTATTGCAATTTTGAAAGAAAGATGATATAATGGGAATAGACCATATGGAATGGGAGGAGAGAGAAGCCTATGCCAGACCAACGCAAGAAGCCAGAAAAATCTGCATCGTCCAACACAGAGGACGGCGGTGTATATCGAATCAAGGATGTGACGCAATCCGCCTGGGAGCAGGGGAAGCTGCCGCTGCCGGGGCTTGCCCCCAACAGCGCGCCGACGCTGACGCCGCTGAACAAAGCGGATGAGGATATGGCGGTCGAACTTGCTATGACGGGGGAAATCCCCCTTGCGGTGATCCTATCGGCGCTTGCGAAAGAGCAGGACGCGGCAAAAAAGCAAACGCCGGTTCCCGTGCCCAAAGATGAACCTGAGATCCAGCCCCTGGGGCAGGGTTCCTATGGCGCAGGGATGATCCGCCCGGATGAGATCATAGCGCATACGCCCGACCCACCGCCCGTGGCGCAAGCAGCGGAAGCGCCAGCGGCGGCGGCACAGCCGCCCCAAAAGGCTGACCCCAAGAAGGTGAAGGCGGCGAAGGCGGAACTGGAGGAAATGGCCAAGCGTGCCGCGCCCCCCGCTGTAGCCACGGATGTTACTATTGAAAAGCCAGTTGCAGAGCCGCAAACGGAAGTAGAAATAAAGGAAGAACCAAAGGTGGAAAAAAAGGAAGCGCCAAAGGCAGAAAAGAAGCCAGCGCCGCAGCAAGCCAAGAAGCAACCGGCGGCACAGAAGAAACCAGCGGCAACAACGCCACAGGCGGCAAAAAAGCCAGCGGCAACAGCGCCACAGGCGGCAAAAAAGCCAGCGGCAACCGCGCCACAGGCGGCAAAAAAGCCAGCGGCAACAACGCCACAGGCGTCAAAATAGCCAGCGGCAACAGCGCCACAGGCGGCAAAAAAGCCAGCGGCAACACCGCCACAGGCGGCAAAAGAGCC
>JAITNG010000089.1 GCA_031290595.1 Oscillospiraceae bacterium | reverse complement strand
ATTTTCGCTTCTTTGTTTTCCTGCAAGCTCAACCGACCCGCCAGGAGGATGCGGCTACCATCCTGCGCAAGGTTCGCAAAGCGTTCCAGCGTGGAAGGGAAGAGCAGGGCTTCCATTTGGCCGGTCATGTCTTCCACCGTGAGGAAAGCCATGGTGGCGTTGTTTTTGACCACCTTCTTTTTTATGCCCGTGATCACGCAGAGCAGACGCACGTCTTCGTTATCATGGTGCTGCCCCTGGCCGCTTTCGTTGGCCGGGTCAAGCAGCGCCGCGATGGTGGCCGCGCCCAGCCGGGCGGCCTGTTCGGCCAGCGCCGCCAAGGGGTGGCCGGAAATATAAAAGCCCATGGTTTCCTTTTCACCCGCCAAAAGGTCTTCGGCGGTGAATTCCTGCTGCGCGGGCGGCCGCGGTTCCGCCGCACGCACTTCCCCTGCCGAAAGCATATCCAAAAAGCCGATCTGGCCTTCCACGTTGCGCCGGGCGTCGTCCTCCATTTCCGAAAGGAACATATCCAGCGCCATGATCATCTCGCGCCGGTTGCCGTCCAGGCCGTCCAGTGCGCCGCAGCGGATCAGGGCTTCCACCGCGCGGCGGTTGCAGTCGCGCCCCTGCATCCGTTTGAGGAAGGAATAAAACCCGGTGAACGCGCCGTTCGTTTCCCGCTCCGCCAAAATGCCGCCGATCAGCGACGCGCCCAAATTCTTGATGGCCAGCAGGCCGAAGCGGATCCCCCCCGGCTCCACGGTGAAGTGCTTCTGCCCGGCGTTGACGCTCGGCGGCAGCAGGGCAATCGAAAGCCGCGCGCATTCGGATGCATATTCGGCCACCTTGCCGGAGCTGTCAATCACGCTACTGAGCAGCGCGGCCATAAACTCCCGCGGATAATGGCATTTTAGATAGGCTGTTTGATAGGCGATATAGGCGTAGGCGGCGGCGTGGCTTTTATTGAAGGCGTAGCTGGCGAACGAGGACATTTCATCAAAGATTTTGTTGGCGACGGCGGCGGGTATGCCGTTGCGCACACACCCTGCAACCTCCACACTGCCGTCCTCACGCGTCTGGCCGTGGATGAAGACCGCCCGCTCCTGCTCCATCACCTTGTGCTTTTTCTTGCTCATCGCCCGCCGGACTATATCGGCTCTGCCCAAAGAGTACCCGGCAAGCCCCCGAAACACCTGCATCACCTGTTCCTGATAGAGCAGGCAGCCGTAGCTTACGCGCAGGATGGGCTCCAGCTGCGGCGTATGGTACTGGATCTTATCGGGGTGACGGCGGTTTTCGATACAGAGGGGGATGGATTCCATCGGCCCCGGGCGGCACAGGGAGGTCACGGTGGCCAGATCCTCAATGCTTTCGGGGATCAGATCAATCAGGACGTTGCGCACCCAACCGGCTTCAAACTGGAAGACGCCCGTGGTATCGCCCCGGGCGAACTGGGCAAACACCGCCGCGTCATCCGTGGGGATGCGCTCCATCACAAGCGCGGGGTTCTGCCGCCGCGCCATCTGCTCCGCATCATGGATCACCGTAAGCGTCCGCAGCCCCAGGAAATCCACTTTTAGGAGGCCCAATTCTTCCAGGGTGGTCATGGTGAACTGGGTCACGATGCTTTCGTCGTTGCGTGCCAGGGGGACGTAGGCCGCCACGGGTTCGCGGGTGATCACCACGCCCGCCGCATGGGTGGAAGCGTGGCGCGGCATCCCTTCCACCTTGCGGGCGGTGTCAATCAGCGCACGGACGGACGGGTCGCCCTCGTAGGCCGCGCGGAACTGGGCGGATTCCTTGAGCGCCCGCTCCAGGGTCATTTTGAGTTCGTTGGGCACCAGCTTGGCCACCTGATCCACCGTGCCGTAGGCCAGCCCCATGGCGCGGCCAACATCGCGCAGCGCACCCCGCGCGGCCATGGTGCCAAAGGTGACGATCTGCGCCACATGATCCGCGCCGTATTTTTCGATCACATAATCGATCACCTCGCCCCGGCGCTCATAGCAAAAATCAACGTCAAAATCGGGCATACTCACCCGCTCCGGGTTGAGGAAGCGTTCAAACAGCAGCTGGTATTGCATCGGGTCAATCCCCGTGATGCCGATGCTGTAAGCCGCCAGGCTCCCCGCGCCGCTGCCCCGCCCGGGGCCGACGGGGATCCCCTGGGCTTTGGCGTGGGCGATGAAGTCGTGCACAATCAAAAAATAATCCACATAGCCCATGCGCCGGATCACATCCAGCTCATAGGCCAGGCGGTCTTGGTATTCCTGCGGGGCTTCCTGCCCGCAGCGGGCAAGCAGCCCCTCTTCGCAGCGCTGCTTCAGCCAGTCAAAGTGATCCTGCCCTTCCGGCAGGGCAAAGTGGGGCAGCTTGGTGACGCCAAACTCAAATTCCACCCGGCACCGCGCCGCGATGGCCGCCGTGTTGGCGACGGCTTCCGGGCATTCGGGGAACGTGGCCAGCATCTCTTCCTCGCTCTTGAGGTAAAATTCCTGCGCACCGAATTCCAGGCCGGTATCCTCGCCCAGAACATGGTTGGTCTGGATGCACAGCAGCACCTGCTGGAGCTGCGCATCCTCCTTGCGGATGTAATGCACATCGTTCGTGGCCACGGGGGCGATCCCGGTTTCCCCGGCCAGGCGGAGCAGCTGGGGCAAAATGCGCGTCTGTTCGGCCAGGCCGTGGTTCTGGATCTCGATAAAATAGTTGCCCTCGCCAAACACGCCCCGGTGCCACAGCGCCAGGCGTTTGGCCTCTTCATAGTTCCCTTCCAGCAGCGCCTGCGGGATTTCCCCCGCCAGGCACGCGGAAAGGCAGATCAGCCCTTCGTGGTATTGTTCCAGCAAAGCGTGATCCACCCGGGGCTTGGTATAAAAGCCGTTGACCCAGGCTTCGGAAACCATGGCGATCAGGTTGCGGTAGCCGGTTTCGTTCTCGCAAAGCAGCAGCAGATGGGCGCGGCGGGAATCCAGCGATTTTTCCTTATCAAAACGCGAACGCGCGGCCACATAGACCTCGCAGCCAATCAGCGGCCGCAGCCCCCGCTCCTTCGCCGCGCGGTAGAAATCCACCGCGCCATACATGTTGCCGTGGTCGGTGATGGCCACGGCTTCCTGCCCCAGCTCCTTCGCCCGATCCAGCAAAGGGCCGAGGCGGCAAGCGCCGTCCAGCAAACTGAATTCCGTGTGCAGGTGCAGGTGGGCAAATGGCATGGCGGGAACCTCGCTGTTTGTTTTTTGTGTTACCAAAATTGTATCACGTTTTGCGCGAAAGCGCAACAACGAAATGGAACATGCCCCTGATTTTTGCAACCAAAGGAAGCAAAAACAGCAAACGGCAACATTATTTTTCAATTTCCCCTTTTCATTTGTCCGCAAATCCTGTATAATGGTTTTTATGATGCGGGGAAGGGTGTGGAAATACCAGTGGATAAGACAAGGGTGTGCCTGACGGTTTGCGGCGTGGATCATGTGATCCTCAGCGAAAAGCCACAGGAATACATGGAACAGCTCGGTGCGCAGCTCAATGAGGAGATGCTCCGGCTGCTGCGGGCGAACGGGCGGATGTCCGTCACGCAAGCGGCGGTGCTCAGTGCGCTTTCCTATATGGACGCGGCCAAAGAAGCGGAAACCACGGCGGAAAACCTGCGCAGCCGCATCCAGGATTATTTGGAGGACGCGGCGCGGATGAAAAAAGAATCCGAGCTTTCGCGCCACGAAGCCGAACGGCTGCACCGGGAAGTCACGGAGCTGAAGAGAAGGAAGATCGGGTGAGGGGAAAGATGGACAAGCAACCTTTGCGTGCCATTGAACTGTTTGCCGGCGCGGGCGGGCTTGCCCTCGGCGTCGAAAAAGCCGGGTTCCGCACCATTGCGCTCATTGAGTTGAACCCGGATGCCGCCGAAACACTGAAAATCAACCGCCCCCACTGGAACGTTCTCCAGGACGACATCGCGAATATTTCGCCCCTTGACCTGCCGGAAGTGTTTGGCGTCGCCAAAGGGGAACTGGATCTGCTTTCAGGCGGCGCACCCTGCCAGTCCTTTTCATATGCCGGCAAGCGCCTTGGCCTGGAAGACGCGCGGGGGACGCTCTTTTATCATTTTGCCGTCTTTTTGCAAAAGCTGCAACCGAAGGCCTTCCTGTTTGAAAACGTCCGCGGCCTCTTGACGCACAACCACGGGCATACCTACCAAACCATTCTCGATATTTTCAGCGAAACAGGCTACACCATCCAAAAGCAAGTGCTAAACGCTTGGGAGTATGGCGTTGCCCAAAAGCGGGAACGCCTGATCACCATCGGCATCCGCAACGATTTGGTTGGGAAGCTCAAGATCGACTTCCCCGCGCCGCACAGCTATAAGCCCGTTTTGCGCGATGTGCTGCAAGACGTCCCCGCCAGCGCGGGGGCGCCCTATTCGGAATATAAGCGCAAAATCTTTGCACTTGTGCCGCCGGGCGGGTATTGGCGGGATATTCCGCCGGAGATCGCAAAAGAATACATGAAAAGCTGCTGGAACATGGGCGGCGGGCGGACGGGCATGTTGCGCCGCCTGCACCTGGATGAACCATCCCTGGCGGTTTTAACCTCCCCTTCCCAAAAGCAAACGGACCGCTGCCACCCCCTGGAGCCGCGCCCGTTCACCGTGCGCGAAAACGCACGCATTCAATGCTTCCCGGATGATTGGGCGTTTGCCGGGAGCGTCGGGAGCCAATATAAGCAAGTGGGCAACGCCGTCCCCGTCTTGCTTGCCTATGCCATTGCAAAAGCAATTCACGAAGGATTGGAGCAAGCGTCATGTGGGGATTGAGCTTTATCACGGAACAGGATTTTACACTGTTTCGCAATTAAAAGCAGCGCTTCATTACAGGCAGCTGGACACGGCGTGCCGTGTCCAGGTTCGTTGAATAAAGGTGGTATAGTAATGCCCATCACGGGCTGGATTGTTGTTTTTAGGTTGTCCGGCGCACTGCTAGTGCTGCCCTATCAGCACCGTGTTCACAAAACAGAGGGTATCTCCGATTCATAATCGCCAAGGAAAGCGGATCAAAAACCTGCGTTGGGGGCTATGAGCCGGGAAACCGTTGCGGAAATTCGCAAGCCTTCCGATAGGGCAGCGCTATGAGCGCGCCGTGGTTACGTTACAATACGCCGCCTCCAATGCCATCCAACAATACCGCCGCCTTTGATTTGCGGAAGTTCAACAGCAACATTAGGGGGGAATGAAACCATTGAACCGCCCCGCCCCTGAACTCCTTGCCCCTGCTGGCAGCCCTGCTATGCTCCTCGCGGCCTTGCGCTGCGGGGCTGATGCTGTTTACCTTGGCGGCGGCGGCTTCAACGCCCGCGCTTCCGCCGGGAATTTTACGCCTGGCGAACTGGAAGCAGCGATTGCCCTGTGCAAGTGGCACAATGCAAAGGCTTATTTTGCGCTCAACACCCTGGTTGCGGATCGCGACCTCCCCGCCGCCCTTGCCCTTGCCGAAACCGCCGTATCCCTTGGCGCGGACGCCATCATTGTGCAGGATCTGGGTTTACTGCGCTTGCTGCACGAACGCTTCCCCGCCCTGCCTTTGCACGCCTCCACGCAGTGTTCCGTGCAAACAACCGGGGGCATGGCGCTGCTGCGCGCCTTTGGCGTCACCCGCGCCGTTGTGCCGCGCGAATGCACGGCTGCCGAACTCGAAGCCCTGCTGCGCACCGCGCCGGTGGAACTGGAGGTCTTCGTCCACGGGGCGCTGTGCATGTCCGTTTCCGGCCAATGCCGTATGAGCGCCGCCCTGGGCGGCAACACCCGCAGCGCCAACCAAGGCACCTGCGCCCAACCCTGCCGCACCTGCGGCGCCTGCGGCGAGCTTGGCGGCTGTGCCGCAGTTGCCGCCGGGTCTTTGCAAAATTTTGACGGCCTTGCTGCGGATGCGGCGCAGCATGTTTTGAGCCTAAAAGATTTGTCGCTTTTGGCGGAATGCACTTCACCGCCTTTGAATCGGGTGGCTTCCTTCAAGATTGAAGGGCGGCAAAAGCGGCCTGAATATGCCGCCGCCGCTGTAACGGCCTTCCGTTGCGCCTTGGATGGCACGCCGCCCGCCGTGCGTGCTGCGGAACTCCGACAGGCCTTTTCGCGCTCCGGCTTCACGCAGGGGTATTACCACGGCAAGCGCGACGCCACCATGTTCGGCACCCGCCAGCACGAAGACGCCGCTTCACCGCAGCTGCTGCGCCGCCTGGCCGGGCTTTATGCTGATAATACAAGCAAGCCAACCGGCAATCCCGCCATCCCGGACCCCCCGCGCATCCCCCTTGCGCTGGAGTTCACCGGCGTAATCGGCGAACCGATCCGTTTGACCGCCCGCGCATTGGCGCACAGCGTCACCGTGGAAGGCGCGGCGCTGCAACCCGCCCGCCAGGCGCCGCTGGCAGAAGAAGACCTGCGCCGCCAGTTGTGCAAGCTGGGCGGCACGCCCTATGCGCTGGGAAGCCTAACAATCACCCTGCCCGCAAACGCATTCCTGCCCCTGGGGCAACTTTCCGCGCTACGTCGCGCCGCCTGTGATGCATTGAGCGAAATCCTGCCACCCCCAGAAATCACAGAAAACGAAAGGGACACAGTGTGCTGCACCCCAACCTCCAAAAGCACAACACAGGCAAGTCCAAAGGCGGCACAGCCGACCAGCCCACCGCAGGTGCAGCCGACTAGCCCGCCGCGGGTGGCTAGATTTTGCTCTTATCTTCAGGTGCCGGAAGATCTTTCTGGCGTGTCGAAGCTCCTGTTGCCTTTGCATACGCCCGCCGCTGTGCTGGAGGGCTGGCGCAAAAAATGCCCTGTGGCGGTGACGATCCCCGCCGGGATTTTTGGCGGCGGCGCACAGGTGCTGGCGCAGCTGCGCCGGGCGGCGGCTTGCGGCGTCACCGAGGCCATGGCGCAAACGCCGGATGGCGTCGCCCTGGCGCTGCAAGCGGGGCTGGTTCCCCTGGCGGGCGAGGGCATGAACCTCTATAACGGTGCGGCGCTGCAAACAACGGCGCTGCTCGGCGCAAGGGAAGCCGTGCTTTCGCCCGAATGCACCACCCTGCCGGGCTTTTCGCCCGCCTTTGCCGGGGGTGCCATCGCCGTCGGTGCGCTGGCCTATGGCCGCCTTTCGCTGATGCTCTGCCGCAACTGCCCGGCAAAAGCCTTTGCGGGCTGCGCCGCTTGCCAAGGCAAAGGGGAACTCATCGACCGCAAAGGCGTGCATTTTCCAATCCGCTGCGCAGCTGAACAAATCAGCGCAGATGAAAAAGGCTGCGCCGAAATCTTCAATTCCCGCCCCCTGTGGCTGGCCGACCACCTGCCAAAGCTCCGCCGCCAGCCGCTGGATTTTTGGCTGCTATCCTTCACGGTGGAAACCCCGGCGGAATGCGCCGCCACCCTGCGGGCATATCAAAACGGCGCAGCAGCCCCGGCGGAATTTACGCGGGGTTGCTGGAAGAATATACTGTAAAAAGAGGGGAAAATACATGAGAAGCGACATCGTTTTGGGTGCGCTCATCGCAGCAATCGCCGGTTTGGTGAGCGCAAGCGTAGGGGCGTTCATCGCTTATTTAGCAAGCAAAAAGACCAATCAAATCAACAGGGAAAACGCCGAAGCCGACAGGCAGCTAAAAAAAGACGAGCTAAAAATCAAGCAGGATGAGCTAAACGCCAACCAACGCGACCACCTGGCCGTTGCCATTGAGCACCTGGGCAGCGAAGAACTGACGGTGCGCATGGGTGCGCTGCTGGAACTGCAAAAGCTGGGCGTCGCCAACAAAGAAGACCAGCCCTACATCGTGCGGATTCTGTCGCCGTTTGTCAGGCGGGGGATGGAGGATCAGAGGCTGATGCGCAAGTTGTATAGCAATCCTGACTACTTGAGGCCAGATTATGATGTGGCGTTTGCCCTTGAGATTGCTTCGCTGTTTTTTGAACAAACAGAAAGCCGAGTTAATCTGCGGTATTTAAATGTGAATAGGCCGGTAAAACTGGATCTTCGCAGGTTTCAGTTCAAAGGAGCAAGACTGGGCTACGCAAACCTTGAAGAGGTAAGACTGAAGGATGCAGACCTTGAAGGGGCAGACCTGTGGTGCGCAAACCTGAACAATATCAAGCAACTTACAGCCGAGCAACTGCTTAAAGCTCGCTTTGTTGATACTGCCAAGTTTGACCCCGTCCTAAAAGCCATGTGGCTGGCCTTGAAAGAACAGCAACAGCAGGGTGAGGGGTAAAACCATGGCCATGATAAAAACCCTGCGGCGAATTCTATTCGCCGCCTATCCCAACCGTCTGCCCCTTACGAACGCATTACCGATTCCGTCGTAAAGATGCACGTACCTTGAGATCGGTAGAAGACCCCCGCCATGCACATGGTTGGGATAGGCGCTGAATAGCATTCAGCGCAATTTTCATCGGCGCGGGGGGAAATGGTTCCGCAATGAAAAATTTCAGGTGCCCGGGTGCGCTGTACGATTAATCGCCAAAAAATAAAAAGCGCCCGGCCAACCTTCTGGTCAACCGAGCGCCCGACAGCTATCCTTCTACTCACGAATCCCACAAAACGCAAACTCCTGCTTTGCGGCTTCATACCGCGCCTGATTGCGGGCTTCGATTTCATAAGAGGTTTCACCATCAAAGGCTGTAACTGAATTCTTTGAACAATACTGAATCGCGCCAAGTTGAGTCACATATTGCGCAAACCCCAACTCGTTTACTGTTGCCTCCTTGATGTTTTCGCCCGTGAACTGCACGGCGTTGTATTTTGCGATGGAGGCGGCAACCTCTTTCGATATGATTTTTTCCCGCCATCTTCACACAAAGCAGGGGGAACTTCGGCAACACTTCAACAAAAACAACAACCCCGAACACATCCCCAACCGCAAAGATTGGTGGATTGTTCGGGTTTGAACTGCCTGGTGGACCTGAAGGGATTCGAACCCACGACCTCTCGGATGCGAACCGAACGCTCTACCAACTGAGCTACAGGCCCATGATGTGCAACACCAACTGTAATATTATAGCCGACCAAGCGCCGTTTGTCAAGTGTATTTTTCTTTGGGGAGTGGCCACACGGCGTTGTTAAAAGAAATCCAGCAAAGAGAACGGCGGCTCGCGGAATTTGCGCATTTTCATCGGTTCCGCATTTTGGGTACCTTGTTACTTATTTGAGGATGGTTGATCTGCGGTTACTTATACTGTTCCTCGTTTGAAAGCAGTGCTTCATTTCAGGCACCTGGACACGGCGCGCCGTGTCCCTACAAAGGTACATAAAAATACAGAGGTACGTTGGCGCTTTATCTCGGTTTGTA
>JAITNG010000082.1 GCA_031290595.1 Oscillospiraceae bacterium | reverse complement strand
CCCAACGCGCCATCGCAAAGCCCGGGGACGCTGCAAGGGCTGTTCCGTCTGCCGCTGCAAATCGGCATGATCAGCACGCTGTGCGGGGCGATTCCCTATCTGTTCTACGACTTCCGCAGGCGGAACCAGGAAATCGCCGTGGCAGAGATCCAGCAGCGCAAGGCTGCCAGGCACCTATAATGAAGCGTATGATGATTCACCCTGCACCGCCGTCCCCGGGCAGCAGCACATCCAAAAGTGCATCAAAACAGGGGATCACATGATCGGCAAGGGGATATGCGCCCTCTTCCCCTGTGAGCAGCACCGTCGTCATCCCCGCCTGTTTTGCGCCCGCAATATCGTTGGCGTAGCTGTTGCCGATCATGCAAATATCCGCCGGTGCGCAGCCCAATTGCGCCGCCGCACGGTGGAAGAACGCAGCATCCGGCTTGCGCGCGCCCAACTCTTTTGATGTGATAAACTGCGCAAAATACTGCGCCAGCCCCACGCGTGCAAAAGCCTTTTGCATGAGCGCGGCGTCGGACGCCGTGCAGTTGGATGCAACCGCACAGGTGAAACTTTCCGCCAGCAACGGCAACGCTTCGGCCACGCCGTCACAGGCGGCGACGTGCGGCCAGTCGGCCATCGGTTCCGGGCGTTCAGGGCAATCCGCCATCAAGGTGTCGCCCCAGTCAAAAAGCAGGTGCGTCACGGCGTTGCCCCCTTCGGGCGTGGGGAAGGTCAAGTCAGTCATGAATTCCCTCCGGCTGCAAAATTGATTTTGACGGCGGCTTGCCCGGCCTCGCTGCTTGTTATTTTAGCAGCCAATCCAGCACATGAATCTGCTTGATTCCGTTGTGCGAAACCGGCGGCGTGTAATCCATCGTCAAAAGATATTTTGGGTTATGGTCATTGATCGCTTCGAGCGGTGCAAGCTCCCGCTGCAAGGTTTTTCCGTCTGCATCAATGGTTGTGTATGCCACCTGGTAATATTCCTCGCCCTCGTCGCCGATTGCAATGAAATCCACCTCGGCGTTGCTTACCTTCCCAATGTAAACTTCGTACCCCCGGCGCAAAAGCTCCAAAAAAACAACGTTTTCAAGGATATGCCCCACATCTGCTTTTTTGTCCCCAAGCAGGGCATAACGCAGCCCAACATCGGCTGTATAATACTTATCGCCTGTTTTCAGGTGCTGTTTCCCTTTAACATCATATCTGCCAATTTTGTAAAAAATAAAGCTGTCAGTCAAAGCGGAAAGATAGCTTTCCACCGTGTGAACCGAAATTTTCCTGCCCGCCGAAGTCATAGTATCGGCAATGCTTTTGGTTGAACAGGTGTTGCCGATGTTGTGGAACATAAAGCGAACCACGCTTTGCAGCATTGCCAGGTCAGGGAACTTCCTGCGGGCAACAATATCCTTCAGGACGATTGTGTCATAAATCCCTTGCAGATACTGCCGCCGATCCTTGGGCATTTGCAGTTCCAATGCGTAGGGGAAGGCACTGTTTTGCGTGTAATCAGCATACAGCCGGTCAACGCTCGCATCCTTGGGGAATGCGGAAACATACTCCTTGAAGGAAAGTGGAAGCATTTTGATTTCCACATATCGCCCCGAAAGCAGGGTCGCCAACTCGCCGCTCAACAGGTAGGCGTTGGAACCCGTGATATAGACGTCGCAGTTTTTCTTGATATAGAGGCTATCCACCGCTTTTTGGAATTCTACAACCCGCTGAACTTCATCCAGGAAGATATACATCCTCTTGTTTGGCAGCAATCTTTCTTTCACATAGGCGTAGAGCTGTTTGCTCGTTTCAATCTCTTCCAGTTCGCCGTCCTCAAGGTTGAGCGAAATGATTTGCGCATCAGCCACGCCGTCGGCCTTGAGATATGCCTGATACAGTTCAAACAAAGTGGATTTGCCGCAGCGCCTGATGCCTGTAACCACCTTGATCAGCTGTTTATCCCGAAAACGAATCAGGTTTTCGAGGTATTCTTGCCTTGCTATCACGAAATCACCTCCGATTTGATTGCATTGTACCACAACGCTCTGCTTTTGTCAAGTTTTTGCAGCACCACTGCAAAAACTTGACTATTTAGCAAACTTTTTGCAGTAGTAGTATCGCTGCAAGCCATGGGGAATATTCGCCCGCCTGCGCTTGCTTTTTGCCGCAATCCAAGTTATAATAATACAAACAAGCAAAGGAGGGCTTCCCCATGGATTACCCCTATGACCAAAGCCGCATTGAGTCCCTGCGGCAGGAGGCGTTCAGCGCACCCAAGGATTACACCGCGTTCAGCTATTATTTCCACAAGGGACTTCAGGCAAAAAACAACACCGAATACACCATTGCCACGGGCGAGGCGGTTTATTATATGTATGACCGTGCGCCGGTCTATATTGCGCCGGAAGAGCTGCTGGCGGGGCGCTGCCCTGTCGCGCCTCCCCTCACCGCTGAAGAAGAGCGCGAATGGCAGCTGATCCGCAAACATGCCCTATCCGCTATGCCAAACGGCTATGGCCAGACTTCGCACATGACCATCGACTGCGAACGCCTGTTGACCCTTGGCGCGGAAGGCGTGATGGAGGAGATCCGGCGTCTGCGCAGCACGCTAGACCTGACGCTGCCGGAGGACTGGGAGAAAGAGGCGTTTTACCGCTCCTGCATCCGTGCGCTGGAAGGCCTGTGCCGCTACGCGGAGCGCTATGCCGACGAAGCCGTGCGCCAGGCAGCCGGTGCAGACCCCGTGCGCAAAGCGGAGCTGCTGCAAATGGCGCAGAACCTCCGCAACACCCCCCGCAAACCTGCGGGCAGCTTCTATGAAGCGATACAGTGCGTGCATTTTGTCACGTTTGCTTTGAGCGCCAAGCCGTTTTTCGGACCCGGTTCGCATCTTTATCAGCTGGGTCGCCCGGATCGCTACCTCTGGCCGTACTACGAAAAGGATCTGCGGGGCGGCCGCATCACCCAAGCCTTTGCGCAAACGCTGCTGGATTGCTTCGGCGTGCTGCTGAACACGCGCATCCCCGGCGGCCTTGCGGCGGGTTACATGGTCGGCGGCCGCGACGGCAAAACGGGCAAGGTGATTTCCAACGATCTGACGCGTATGATCATTCGCTCCGTGTCGCACATCCGCATGATTTATCCGGGCGTCGGCCTGTGCTGGTGTTCCGCTACGCCGGAAGAGGACTTGCGCCTGGCCTGCGAGGTGCTGGGCGAGGGGCATTCCCACCCTGCGATTTTCAACGACGACGTCATCGCCCGGGGGCTGCGCTTCCACGGCGTCCCGGCGGAAGACGCGCACGACTATATTCACTCCACCTGCGTTGAAATCACGCCCATCGGCACTTCCAACGTGTGGGTGGCAAGCCCTTACATGAACCTGGTGCAAAAGCTGCTGGATGTGATTGGCCGCAGCGATTACGCCGCCATGGGCGACCTGCTGGCGGCCTACACGGCGCATGTGGCGGATGGAATCCGCAGCAACCTGGAATGCGAGATCCGCAACCGTGCGCAGCGCAGCCGCCATTTCCGCGATCCGCTGCTTTCCTGCTTCGTGCGCGATTGCCTCGAAAACGGCAAGGATATTGAGGCGGGCGGGGCGCGTTACAATTGGATCATGCCCTCCTTCGTCGGCCTTTCCAACGTGGCGGACGCTCTGGCGGCCATCGAGCGGCTGGTGTTCCCCGGCGAAATCAGCTGGACGGAACTGCGCGAAGCGTTAGCGGCCAATTTTGAAGGGCAGGAAGATTTACGCCAGCGCATTTTGAACCTCCCCAAATACGGCAACGACGATGCGGCGGCGGATCAATACGTGCTGCTGCTGACCGAAATGCTCACCCGCGCAGTGGAACCTTACCAAAAAAGGCCGGAAAATCACCTGGTGCCGAGCCTGTTCTGCTGGGTGATGCACGATAACTTTGGCCGCGAAACCGGCGCTTCGCCCGACGGGCGCAGGGCGGGCTTCCCGCTGGGGGATGGCTCCGGCCCGGCGCAGGGGCGCGAAATCAAAGGCCCCACGGCAGCGGTGCTTTCCAGCACCAAGTGGGAACATTACAAATTCATCGGCGGCATTGCGGTGAACATGAAATTTTCAAAAAAGATGTTCCGCGGCGATTCGCTGGGCAACCTCCTGGCGGTGGTCAAAACGTACCTGGAACGCGGCGGCTTTGAATTGCAGATCAACGTAGTTGACCGCGAAACCCTGCGCAAAGCGCAGGCAAACCCGGATGCATACCGCGACGTGGTGGTGCGCATCGGCGGCTACAGCGATTATTTCACCCGCCTTTCGCCCACAATGCAGGCAGAGGTGCTGGCGCGGACGGAATACGAGATATAGGGCAAACCAATCAGATAGATAACCGGATGAAAGAGCAACTACGCCGAGCCTTAAAAATAACGTTTTTAATTACGCAATAGGCACAACCCCCTCCGTCCACCCAGTGGACGAAGGGGGTTTTTCAATGAACCTATCTGTGATTGCGCCACAGGCGGCAAGCCGCACCGCAGGCGCCTAGGCGCTAGGCGTTGTCTTGGAGGGCGTCGTAGCCGGTTTCGCCTGTGCGTACCTTGATGACGTTTTCCACGCCGTAGAGGAAGATCTTGCCGTCGCCGATTTTGCCGGTGTAAAGCGCCTTCTTGACGGTATCGATCAATTGCTGCACCGGCACTTTGCTGATCACGACTTCGACTTTGATCTTCGGGCGCAGACTGCTTTCCAGCTTCGCGCCACGGTACGTTCTGTCGCCGCCCTTCTGCATCCCGTAGCCCATCACGTTGGTGACGGTCAGGCCGGTGATGCCGATTTCTTCCATGGCGACCTTGAGGTCTTCAAATTTTTCCTGCTTGGTCAGGATGGTCACGTTCGTGATCGTCACGCCATCCGGCGCTGTGTTGACCACCGGCACGGCCAGGGCATCGTTCACCCTTGCGCCCACAGGTAGGGCGCTCAGTTCATCCGCACCGATCAGGCTCTGGTCAACTGCGGGCAGGAAGTCCGCGTAGGCGCTGGGCAGGTTGTGTTCGTGCGCATCCAGGCCTTCCACTTCTTCCTGCGTGCTCACGCGCAGCCCGATGGTCTTTTTGATCAGGAAGAAAACGCCCGTCATGGTGATTGTCGTCCATGCCGCGATCATCAAAACGCCGAATGCCTGGGTACCCAGCTGCGCAAAACCTCCGCCATAGAACAGGCCGGCCGCAGCTTCCCCGGTCACGCCCGCTTGCGCACCCGGCACTTTGGGGTCGGCAAACAAGCCCAGCGCCAGAGTTCCCCAAATGCCGTTGACGCCATGCACCGCAACCGCGCCGACGGGGTCATCCACGTGCAATTTTTTGTCAACAAATTCCACTGCCACAACCACCAGGAACCCGGCCACAAGGCCGATAATCGCCGCACCGCCCGCGTTGACGTTGGAACAGGGAGCGGTGATAGCCACAAGCCCGGCCAAAGCGCCGTTGAGGGACATTGAAACATCGGGCTTGCCGTATTTGACCCAGGTGAAGAGCATCGTTGCGACGGTCGCAACCGCCGGGGCTACCGTTGTGGTCAACAGGACGGAGCCAAGTTGGTCAAGGCTCCACGCCGCCGCACAGTTGAAGCCATACCAGCCGAACCAGAGGATAAAGCA
>JAITNG010000021.1 GCA_031290595.1 Oscillospiraceae bacterium | reverse complement strand
ACGCCTGTTTCTGCGATTTTGGCCAGTTCGTCTTCGACTGCGTCCCAGTCGGTGATCAGCGTATCAAACTTGTTTGTGTCACAGACCTTGATGAAGGCCTTGAAGCCGATCTTTTGGTTGGGCATCATCAGGATTTTTTTGCGCGTGTTTTCAATCACTGTGCGCTGGAAGCTCGCCGTTTCGTCCGTTCCGTTGGAAAACCCAAACGCCGCGTCGCAGCCCGCGCCCGTCATCAGGCAAACATCAAAGTGCATGTTGCGCACAAACGCCGCCGCAAAGCTATCCACCAGCGATGCGGTGGAATGCATCCGCATTTTGCCGCCGGTGATATAGACGGCGACGTTATCCCAAAGTTTGAGCGCATCGGCCAGCGAAACGCTGTTCACCACCAGCGTATAGTGTATATCTTTGGGCAAATATTTGAGCATAATGAAGCCCAGGGAACCGCTCGTCAGATAGACAATATCGCTTTCGCGGATGAACGTGGCCGCCTTTTTGGCGATGGCCGCATAATTTTCAAATACCTCCATGTTTTTCATATCGCGATCCCGGGGCGGGCAAAACCCGACCTGCTGCACCGGGATTGCGCCGCCGTGCGTCCGCTTCAAGCGCCCCTGTTCTTCCAGCAACCGCAAATCTCGCCGCGCCGAATCCACCGAAACATCAAATTTTGCCTGGATTTCGCCAATTGAAATGCGCCCGCTTCCCTGTATGATTTGCAAGATTGCCTGGTGCCGTTCTTCGATAAACATGTTCAATCCCTCTTTCTGTGTTCGTTGTCATTAACAGTATATCATGTTTATTAATGCTTGTCAAGAATAATTTTAACATTCATGAACAAAGATGAAAAAAATATACTTGACAAACGTATTCGCCCATGTTATCATATTATTCATATAGGATTATATGATAGTGAAGGGGAAGGAAAATGCCAGAGCTGGAAGAACTTCTGCGCGGCGCGGTTGTGACGATCCTCGCCACGAGCGACGATAGCGGCACGCCCCATGCCGTGCGCAAGGCGCACATCACCTATGAAGACGGCAAGCTGCTGGTGCCGGAGCGCCTGGAATCCGGCAAAACCAACAGCAATTTGGTGCATAGCCTTTGGTTTGGGCGCAAGGCGGCGCTGCTGCTGCTTTTGGGCGACGGCACGAGCTTTGCGGTGCAGGCAACGCCGCTGCGCGTGCATATCACGGGGCCGCTGTTTGAGCGTTTCTATCGCCAGGCGCCCGTCGCCGCCGTGTGGGAACTCGCGCCGGAAGGGGTGCGCGAAGAAACCGCAGCGGTGCGTGCAAAAGAAGAAGCGGCGGCGCACCCGTTGCTGCTGCACCTGGATTCGATTGCAAAGGGGGCGACGGCATGAGCGAACGCACGCGCAAGGAGCTGCTTCTGCAATACCCCGGCGTTTCGCCGTTTGCCATCCTGAAGGCCGATATGCAGCGGCGGGCGATCACCTATACCCCGGCGGCGCTTGCCCTGGTTGACCCGGCGATCCATCAGGTGGAATATGTGGGCTATAATATTGATAAAAAAGACCTGGCCATCCCTTGCTCCCTGTTGCTGCGCGATGGATCGACGGTTATGGCCGCGCCGTTCCCCGGCAAAGCGAACCCCTATGTGATTGATGCGCTGGATGGCAAACCCGCCATTTTTGACGGCGGGGAATACGTGGAGGCGGCGGAATACTGGTACAAACCGGCGTATTACAGCAAAACGACCAGCAGCGGGAAGCCCATGTGGCAGGTGATTTCCGCCCGGCCGCAGCGGCTGGACGTCAACCCGTATAATTTTTGCCACTTTTGGGATAACGGCAAGGGCTGCAAGTTCTGCGCCATTGCGGCCAACTACCACAAGCACAAGCACGAAAAAGAGCTGGCGCTTGATCCCCGCGATATTGCCGAAACCGTGGCCGAGGCTATCAAACAGCCCGGGCGCTTTGCCAATATTTTGCTCACCGGCGGCAGCATCACCCGGGGCGAAACGCCATTTGACGCCGAGGTGGAAAATTACATCACGATACTCAAGGCCATCGGCGAGGCCTTTGCCGCCCCGCGCTTCCCCAGCCAGCTGATCGCCACGGCGTTCAATGAAGCGCAGCTGGAACGGCTCCGCAACGAAACCGGGCTGATGAGTTACACGGCGGATCTGGAAGTGCTCAACGAAGAAAAATTCAACTGGATTTGCCCCGGCAAAGCGGAGTGGATCGGCTATAAAGAATGGAAGCGCCGCCTGGTTGCCGCAGTTGGTGTTTTTGGCCGCGGCTACGTCAACAGCGGCATTGTGGGCGGCGTGGAGCTGGCGCAGCCCCACGGCTTTGCCAGCGAAGCGGAAGCCCTGGACGTCACCCTGACGGAGGCTGAAAGCCTGGCCGAACAGGGCGTTTCGGTGGTCAACTGCGTGTGGAATACCCTGCCGGGTTCGGTGTTCCACAACCAGACGGTCCCCAGCCTGGAATATTATGTGCGCCTGGCCAAGGGCTTGCAGGATTTGCGCGTCAAATACAACCTGAACATCGACATGGATAATTACCGGCGCTGCGGGAACCACCCGGACAGCGATTTGGCGAGGTGAAGTCATGCTGCCCCACACCTATGAAAGCGCCGATGGCGCCACGCTGGCGTATGACGTGTTTTATCCGGAGGTTCTGCATTCCAACCTGCCCGCGCTGATCCTCTTTTTTGGCGGGGCGTGGGTCTTTGGCGGGCGGCACAAGTTCTATCCGCAGGCGGAATATTTTGCGTCGCTGGGCTACGTCGTCTTTACGCCGGATTACCGGGTGTTCAGCCGCCAGCGCACCACGCCCCAAAAGAGCGTGGAAGACGCAGTCGCCTTCTGGCGGCATATCCGCGATGGCGCGGCACGGTTTGGCATTGACCCCGCGCGCATCGCCATGGGGGGCGGGTCATCCGGCGGGCATTTGGCGCTGATGGCCGGGCTTTTGGTTGCGCAGCCGAAAGCGTTTGTGCTTTATAACCCGGCGGTCACGCTGCCCAAAGCAGCGCTTTCGCCCATGAAGAACCTGGCGCCCGGCACGCCGCCCACCCTTGTGCTGCACGGGTCGCTGGATGTGATCATCCCCCTGCCGCTGGTGGAACGCTTTTGCGCAAAGCTGCGGCAACTGGGCAGCGAGGCGCTGCTCTATGTCTACCCGCGGCGCGGCCACGGCTTCTTCCGGCTGGATCGCGGCGAAACGGCATACCTTGACACAAACCGCAAGGTGGCGGCCTTCCTGAAAGCATACCTATAAAAAGGGGGATCTACTGTGGAATTATCCGAAGCGAACCCCGCCCTGTGGCAGTGGCTGTTGCAACTGGGGGCGATTGCGCTCGCGTTGCTGGGCGCAAATATATTGCTGCGTGTGGCGCCGGGCTTCAAAAAGAGCTTGCTACCCACGGCGGTGCTGGCGGGCTTCCTCCTGCTTGCGCTGCGCTACACCGGCCTTGTGGCCTTTGATAAGCAACTGCTGGAAGTGCTGGCCTACCACGGCATCGCCATCGGCTTTGCCGCACTTTCGCTCAAGGCCAACAACCATCAAAAGAAAGCGAAGAGCAAGGGCGCCCTCCTCACGCTGCTCAAAACGGGGGCGCTCATCGTGGGCGGCTACCTCTTGCAGGGCTTTTTGGGGCTGGCGACTTCGCTGCTGCTGCACAAAACGCTGCTGCCCGGCTTCTTCCCGGCGGCGGGGATTTTGCTGCCCATGGGCTACGGCCAGGGACCGGGGCAAGCCAATAATATTGGCGGGATGTATGAAGGCCTCGGCTTTGCGGGCGGGCGCTCCTTCGGGCTTTCGATTGCCGCCGCCGGTTACCTCAGCGCTTGCATTGTGGGCGTGATTTATCTGAACATTATCAGCCGCAGGCGTGCAAAATTCAGCCCGGAAGAGGCCTCCATCCTTTCGGCGGAGGGCGCGGAATTCGACCAGGCGGAGGAAGCCGTTTTTGAAGAACTGAACGAGATCCCCGTCACCGGCGCGGTGGATCGCCTGTCGATCCAAATCACTCTGGTGCTGGGGGTATATCTGGCGGCGTATGGGGTGATCCGGGGTGTGACGGCGCTGCTGCAGCAAGTCGCGCCCGGCGCGGCCGTGACGGTGCGCGCCATGCTGTGGGGCTTCAATTTTCTGGTCGCCACAGGCGTTGCGTTGCTCGCCGCCTTTGCGCTGAAAAAGCTCAGGAAAAAGAAAGTCATCAAGCAGCAATACCAAAACGACTACCTACTCAGCCGCATTTCCGGCTTTGCCTTTGATGTGATGATCGTCGCCGCCATCGCCGCCATTGATATTTCGCAGCTCAGGGAATATCTGCTGCCCTTCCTTCTTATGACCGTGCTGGGCGCGTTCTTTACGCTGTGGTATCTGCTGTGGCTCTGCCCCAAGATCTACCCCGGTTACAAATATGAAGCCATTCTTTCTATGTATGGTATGCTCACCGGCACCATCAGTTCCGGCGTGCTGTTGTTGCGCGAGGTTGACCCCCAGCTGAAAAGCCCGGCGGTCTATAACCTGCTTGCGGGCGGCGGGTTCGCCGTGCTGTTCGGTGCGCCGGTGCTGGCGTTCGTGGCAATCGCCCCGCGCTCGGTGAACCTGGCGCTGCTGTGCCTGGGGTTGATGGCGCTCTATTTGGCGGCGCTGACGGTGTTCATGGTGCGTGCAGGGCGCAAGGCAGGGGCGGCGGGGTAGCGGCAACGCCGCAAGAACACGCTAAATATTCCCTATCCCCGCTATCCGCACAGTCCATCGTTCCGGGTCAATTTCATCCGACGTCAGGGCAACCCCAGGCGCCAAATCCCGCAAACATTTTTTGATGTATATCTGTTTCCCCGCAGGGCGCAGCAAGGTGAGCGCATCCCGCAAAAAGGTCTGCCAGTCCATATTGCGGTCAAGCCCGCGATAGTTGTTGAGCTTGCCGATTTTGTAATGATCAACGCTATCCTCTTGCAGCGTTTTTTCGATGAGCTTTAAACTTTCGCCGGGTTCGACCACAGGCTCAAAGCTCGCAAAGGTTTTAATGCCGGCGGCGTGCAATGCGGCGAGCGTAGAAAGCCGTTCTTCCGGCAGTGAAGCGCCCGGTTCCCAGTGCTTGCTCTTTTGCCCGCTCAAAAAGGTCAGTGTTGTGCCAACCATCATGTGATCACCAAATTGCGTAAACACATCCAAATCACGCAGCATTTTTTCGCCGCCTTTTGATAGCACAGCCACAGGCGCGTTGTATGCGTGCAGCAATTGCAATGCGCTGCGCGTGGTTGCGCTGTCGTCTGTGCTTTTGCAGTAGACGTCGCCGATGAACGACAGCAGAATCTGCTTCAAATAGGGTCGTTTCTGCAAATCCTGCTCCAGGTATTGCAGCACATCCTTACGCGGCGCGGGGATGCCGAAATAGGCGCTTTCCGTGCGCTGCAACGTGTGCGGCGCATAGCAATAGCGGCAACAATGCGAGCAGCCAATATACAAATTTGCGGCATAGGGGCTGTATTCCTTCGCCATGCCTACGGGTTCATAAATGATGGGCATATGCTTTCACCTCGTAATAAAATTTTAGCAAAACAATCAATTCTCCTCCCAACCGGGAGGAGAATTTTTTCGGCCTTGGCCGCGCCGTGCAGGTTCGCAACTCCCCCTTGCATTTTCACAAAAATCCTGGTATAATAACTAAAGTAATTAAAGAAAGACTGAAAGGTGGTTTTGCTATGTCGGAAATTCGCGTGCCGGGGATTTCGCCCGGCGTTACGTTTTGCTTC
>JAITNG010000004.1 GCA_031290595.1 Oscillospiraceae bacterium | reverse complement strand
GAAACAAGCGATGCGCTGACGAATTGGCTGCGGTTCATCCGCGCCGACCGAAAGGAGGACTTTGAAATGGCAGCAAACACAAGCCCGGTCATCCGGGAGGCATATGCCTATCTGGCAGAACTAAGCGAAGATGAGAAGACCCGCCTGCGTGCCGAAGCCAGGCTAAAAGCGCAGCGGGATGAGCAGTCAAGGCTTGAGGGTGCGCTGGAGGAAGGGTTGGAGAAAGGGCTTGAGCAAGGCCGCGAAGAAGGGCGCGAAGAAGGGCGCGAGGAAGGCCGCGAGGAAGGTCGCTCCGCACGAAATATTGAAATTACCCTCAACATGCACGGCATTGGCTTGGCGAACTCCACCATTGCATTGGCGACCAACCTCACGGAAGCACAGGTGGAGGAGATTCTCAAAGCGCATTGCGCGTAAGAGCATCATATAAAGCATAACCCACATGATACCACACACACACCGCTCAACCCGGGCGGTGTGATTATATCCTCCAGGAGGTGAAGCGTCCTTATGTTCCGCTTGCTTGCGCAGGAAAATACCGCCCGCCGGGGGGAATTTAGCACCCCGCACGGCGTGGTGCAGACCCCAGCGTTTATGAACGTTGCCACCTGCGGCGCGATCAAGGGCGCGGTTTCGGCCTGCGATTTGCGCACACTCGGCTGCCAGGTACAGCTTTGCAATACCTATCACCTCCACCTGCGCCCGGGGGAGGACGTTGTGCGGGAACTGGGCGGGCTGCAAAAATTCACCGGCTGGGGAGGCCCCGTCCTCACCGATAGCGGCGGCTTCCAGGTGTTCAGCCTGGCCAAGCTCCGCAATATCCGCGAAGAGGGCGTTACCTTCGCGTCGCACATCAGCGGCGCACGCATCTTCATGGGGCCGGAGGAAAGCATCCGCATCCAGTCCGCCCTGGGTTCCACCATCGCCATGGCCTTTGATGAATGCGTCGCCAACCCGGCTACGCTGCCATATGCAGAGGCGTCCTGCGCACGCACCTACCGCTGGCTGCTGCGCTGCAAGGAAGAAATGGAGCGCTGCAACGCCGGCAGCGACGCGATCAATCCCCGGCAGATGCTCTTTGGCATCAACCAGGGCTGCACGTTTGATGAATTGCGCCTACGCCACATGGAGCAGATTGCCGCGCTGGATTTGGACGGCTACGCCATCGGCGGCCTGGCGGTGGGGGAACCGAGGGAAGAGATGTACCGCATAGTATCCGTTGTGGAACCCGCGATGCCCCGGCAAAAGCCCCGCTACCTGATGGGCGTGGGGACGCCGGGCAACATACTGGAAGCGGTGCGCCTGGGCATCGACCTTTTTGATTGCGTGATGCCCAGCCGCAACGCCCGCCACGGGCATCTTTTCACCTGGGGCGGCGTGATCAACCTAAACAACGCCAAATATGAGCGGGATGGCAACCCTATCGACCCCCTGTGCCAATGCCCCACCTGCCAGCGGCATTCCCGCGCCTACCTGCGCCACCTGCTCAAGGCGGGCGAAATGCTGGCCATGCGCCTTTGTGTGATGCACAACCTCTGGTTCTACAATCACCTGATGGAGCAAATACGCCAGGCAATTGAAGAAAGCCGCTTTGCTGCGCTGCACAGGGAATACGTGGCTTTGCTGGATCAGCGGATTTAGAAAGTGCAAGGGCGACGTCCTCAGCTGGGCGGAATTTTCCGCCGTGGTGTTCGCCAATTCCGTGCTGGGCGCACGGTGCAACCGCAATTCCGGCATCATCGAACTGTTCGGATCGCCCGGTTGGTCGGGACGCCGTAATTTTCATCTTGGTCTCCTGTCAACGGATTCGAATCAATTCCGCGTCGCCGGGCGCAAGAACAAAGGGGAAAACGTCTATCGTGTTGATTTTGGGCAAAATGGCGTACCATTCCGCGCTGTGTTTGTCGTAAATTTCCAGATGTTTGTCGTTTACAAGTGTTAGCTCCGTGTGGTTGACCGTTTCATAATCCTTGTTCGCCAGCAGAATTTCGCCGCCCGCAAAAAAGCCGAGGGTTAAGCCCGCTTGCGACTGAATCTTAGAAATGTCGCCGCCGGGTTCATAGAACGAAACTAGTTTGTCTTTGCATTCGCCCCAGTGAAAAACACCCGTGTTCGCCTTGCCCTGCAAATAAGAGCCGAGAACCTGCAGATCCTCGTTCACGCGCCGGACGTCGAACCAATGGCGGTTGCGCGTATTGTCGTAGTTGACGCAAGCGTTGCGGTTTTTCCAAAGATTGTCATTCGGATCTTCCAGGTAGTTGCCGTAGGTGAAATAGCTGATCCGGTTGCTGCCATACGCAAGGCATTGGAACGCTTCCCATCGGATTTCCGCCTCGGAGAGGCAGCGGTAGTTGCCGTGTTCAGCCAGCAACACAATCACCATGAAGGGTACGCCCGTGCGCAGGGATTCATTGCGAACCTGCTCCAAATTTTCGAAGAATTTGTTGCCGAGCTTGGTGCTGAAGGCATTCTCCCGGATAAAGCGATCCCGGTCGCTTTCGCCCTCAATGGACTGAAACTTCCAGCCGCGCCCGCCGAAATGGTAGTGATCATAGCTGAGAATCTCCGGTTTGACCGTTTCGGAAAATTCCCGCAGATGTTCCTCATAGCTCCCGTTGCCCAACTGCTGCGCGTTGGCATAGTTGGGGTAGAGATTGACGTAGACTTCCCGCGCCGGGTCAAGCTGCTTGAGTAAGGCGGACGTCGCGCCCCAAGTTTCGAACGCGGCCGCGTTTGGCTCGTCGCCAAAATCGTAGGCCACAACGTTCGGGCAGTCTTTGTAATCCGCCACAACCTGTGCCAGCAGTTCACGGCGCTGTCCGGCGTTGTCTTTCGCTTGCTCGATGCGGGCGTCCTGCACCGTGACTTCAAGCCCGTATGTTTCCGCCAATGCGATGATGCGCTTTTTTTGCGCAACATCACCGATTTCCGCTTGCATGCGGGTAAATCCGGCGTCCTTGATGTGTTGCACAGTTTTTTCCGCGTTTTCATCAAACACCCGCGGGCCATAAAAATACAGAATGGGGTACGACATGATCATCCTCCTAATAATTAGATCTCCTCGGGAATTAACCGAGTTTGAAGTTGATGACGCCACAGATGAGCGACATCCGCAGTTGAAATTGTGGCTCGGCTGCTACTGCGGCAGCGTTGGTTCTTTCAGCCGGTATTGCGGTTCGCCGCGCTGTAGCGCTGTGATGCCTGTGCGGCACATTTCCAGCAGGGGGTAGCCTTCCAGCATCCCCAGGAATGCGTCGATTTTTTCCGGCTCGCCTGTCAGTTCAAGGATCATGCTGCCCGGTGAAAGGTCGATGATCTTGGCCTTGTAGACCGTGGCGATTTCCCGCAGGGCGGGGCGCGTGGTTTCGTCTGCGCCGACCTTCACCAGCAGCAACTCGCGCAGCACGCCCATGCCGGGTTCCACCAAAAAGACCGCGCGGGTTTCCGCCAGCTTTTCCGTTTGGCGCAGGATTTGCTCCAGCTCCGTTTCATCGCCGCTGACGACGATTGTGATGCGGGAAAGCCCGGGGTCATCCGTGGCCGAAACGCTGAGGGAATCAATGTTGAACCCCCGGCGGCCAAAAAGGGAAGAAACCCGCGCCAGCACCCCGGCATGGTTATCGACCAAAACGCTCAAAACACTGCGTGACATAGGTTGTAGCTCCTTCAAAATGGATTTCGCTCAAATACCCCGGATGGAACCGTGCAGGCAGTTTTCCGTTTCGCAACGAACCTCAACGGCAGTCGGCCATTCACGGAACAAAAGCCTACCGCCGCAACGGGGGCAAATGACAATTTCCTTCGGGTTTTGAATTTTTGCTTCCATTGCCTGAATCTCTGTTTCTGTGAACTCAATAGAAACTTGCTCGTGCGTCATCAAGAATCCTCCTCATCTCTTTATATTTTGGAAAAGATAAATTTCCTCTCCTCATGTGTTCCTCCGCAGCAAGGATAAGCGATTCCCGTTCTGCGCCTGTAAGATTGGGTGCGTTGAGTGCCGCATTCCTGTGCGCCCAAAACTCGTCTTCCCAAGAACCGACGGCATAAGGGGATGGATGCATTTGAAAATGCCCATAGTATTCATGCGCCAAAACGGCTCTTGGCGTCATAGTATCAATGGGGTTCCGTTCTCCGTAAAGCAAATCTGGGAATATATTTCCCTTGACGTTGATAAGCCTTCGTAGGTCGCTATACCCGGTAAAATCGCCTGCATTAAATCTCAAAATTTCAATTGGAATACCGATGGATACAGCTTCTGTTTTCAAGGCGGCAATGTCTTCTTCTGTAAGAACATAATGTGGGGAACGCCGCATTCCCCTTGCCAGCCCCCGCTCGTCAATACCTCTTATCATATCTTCCGTACCCCCTGCTATAATTATGCCTGATTCAGGCGGCGAAGTCAACTGTTTTTTTGCACTTTACCCGTCGTGCCAGATGTCCAGCTCCCGTTGCTCCGGCACTACGTCTTCTTCCATGCCCAGACTGTGCAGCAGTTCCCTGGCGGCGTTGTAGCCCATCATTTTTTGGCGGTTGTTCATCGCGGCGGCTTCCACTATGATGGAAAGGTTGCGCCCCGGTTTGACCGGCACCACGTCTGCGGGCACGCGGATGCCCAGGATTTCGACGTATTCTTCATCCAGCCCCAGGCGGTCGTATACCTTTTCGTTGTCCCAGGGTTCCAGCTGGATCACGATGTTGATTTTTTCCGTCAGCTTCACCGCGCCCATGCCGAAGATGCGCCGGGCGTTGATGATCCCGATGCCCCGCAGTTCAATGAAGTGGCGGATGTTATCCGGCGCGGAGCCGACGAGGGTTTTATCCGATACTTTGCGGATTTCCACTGCGTCATCCGCCACAAGGCGGTGGCCGCGCTTGATCAGCTCGACGGCGGTTTCGCTTTTGCCCGCGCCGCTTTGGCCGAGGATCAGCACCCCCTGGCCGTAGACTTCGACCAGCACGCCGTGGCGCGTGACCCGCTCGGCCAGTTCCACCGCAAGGTAGGAAATCAGCGCCGCCATGCAGCCGGATGTGGATTCAGACGTGCGCAGCAGCGGGACTTCGTAGCGCGTGGCCAGCTCCATCATTTCCGCCGGGCATTCCAGGTTGCGGGTGAGCAGCACGGCGCAGGGGCGCAGAGCGAGGAAGGTTTTGAGCCGCCGCGCACGCTTGGCTTCCTCCAACTGCGCCAGATACTGCATTTCGGTGTAACCGATGATCTGCACCCGCGTTGCATCAAAGTGCGCGGTGTAGCCCGCCAGCGCAAGGCCGGGGCGGTTGACTTCCTTGGAACAGACGGAAACCTGCGCGGCTTCCCGCGGGCAATGGATAAACTCATAGCCGTTGCTTTCCACCAGCTTCACCAGCGGAACCGCATAATTTGTGTCTTCCAGGGGGAATCCCTCCTTTTTGTTTTGCTAAATATTGAGGCTCATTCAATCGCAATCGCTATCGGTTCCCGGCGCTGGAAGAGCGTCATGTGCGTGAAGCCGCAGCGCAGCGCCAGTTCCATGCCCTCTTCCAGCCCTGCGCCCAGGTGTTCGGCGAAGTGCGCATCGGAACCCAGGGTGATGCGCTCGCCGCCGAGTTCCCGGAAGCGGCGGACGACGGATTCTTCCGGCATGGTTTTGCCCAGCTTCTGCCGTAGGCCGGATGTGTTGATTTCCAGCGCCAGCTTGTTGTGCGCCGCTGTTTCCAGGATTGCATCGATCTGTTCGGCATAATCGCCGAGGTTCACCCGGAAGCCGTGTTCGCCGCAAATGTAGCGCAGGGGGTACGTCAGGTGGGCGAGGGTGTCGAACCTGCCCCAGGCGGCCAGCTGCAACAGCTCGTCAAAGTATTCCCGCAGCAGGGCGGCGATGGTTGCATCGTCATAGCTGTCGTAGGGCAAATACCAAAAATCCTGCCGCCCCCGCAAGTTATGAATAGAACCGATGACAATATCATATGAATACTGGCGTAGGAGCGCTTCGGCTTCGGGCAGGTTGTAGGTGGGTTCGCCCAGTTCCACCCCCGCGCAAACAATCAGCTTGCCCCGGAAGGCGGAACGCGCCTTGATGATCTCAAAAAAAGATTGCTTCGCCGTCCGGTCAAAATGCTGTTCAAGGTAAACATCCATTTCCACGTGATCGGTGAACGCCACCGCCCGCAGCTTCTTTTCTGCCGCCGTTTCACAGAGCAGGGTGGTGGAATGGTTCCCGTCAAAGGAATTATCCGTGTGCGTGTGCAGGTCAAGCCGGTTCTTCCAGGCCATTGCTATCGCCTCCTATTGCTCTATTGTAGCACCTTGTGCGCCCGTGCGCAAGCCTCTTTGACTAAAAAACTTGACAAATGCAAAAAAATAGGATATACTACTCTAGGCTTTTCTTTTTAGTACGTAATGGAAGTGTGCGTGGCTTCCATGACATAAATGTATCAAGACCCAAACCAAAAAACAAATAAAAAAACAGCCTACGCGGGTTCCCGCCTCAGGGGAGTACCGCGCGGGCGCTAGAAGGAGTTTTTAACTGAATGCAGGAAAAAGACAAAAAGATCGTCCTGGACGCGTCCGTCCGGGGTGCGAAACCGTATGTTTCGCAAAACGCACCGCCACTGAGCGGCGGCACGGCGCAGGGGCAGCCATCGCAGCAGCCCAAGCGGCGCGGCAGACCGCCCAAGGCGGCGCAGGGCGCACAGGGAGCGCAGAGCGCACAGACAACTGCGCAGCCGCCGCAAAAGCCAAAGACCGAACAGCCCAAGGCTGAAAAGAAGCCAAAGCAGCCGCAGCCGGGGAAGCAACCCCAGCAGCAGGCACAGCAGCCCCAACACGCACAGCAGGAACCCAACCGCAGGGGGCGCCCCCCCAAGGCGAACGCGCAGGAACCGCTGAAGGTGGTTTTCTTGGGCGGGCTGAACGAAGTGGGCAAGAACATCACCATGTATGAATATAAGGAAGACCGCATCATTGTGGATTGCGGGCTTGCCTTCCCGGATCAGGATATGCCGGGGGTTGATCTGGTGATCCCGGATTTCACTTACATCGAACAGAACTTTGCGAGCATCAAGGGGATCGTCATCACCCACGGGCATGAAGATCACATCGGCTCGCTGCCGTATTTGCTCAAGCGGGTGAACATCCCCATCTATTCGACCAAGCTGACCCTGGGGCTGATCCGCGGCAAGCTGCGGGAACACCGTTTGCTCGAAAAGGCAAAGCTGATCGAAATCAAGCCGGGCGATACCATCAGCCTCGGCGGCTTCCAGGTGGAAGCGATCCACGTCAACCATTCCATCCCTGATGCGCTTGCCTTTGCCATCACCTGCGGCGCAGGGACGGTGATCCAGACCGGGGATTACAAAATCGACACCACGCCCATCGACGGCGGCATGATTGACCTTGCCCGCTTTGCCGATTACGGCAAAAAAGGCGTGCTGGCGCTGTTGGCCGATTCCACCAACGCGGAGCGGCCGGGCTACACCATGAGCGAGCGCAAGGTGGGCGAGAGCTTCGACAACCTCTTCCGCCGGGCGGGCAACCGCCGCATCCTGGTGGCGACGTTTTCTTCCAACGTCCACCGGGTGCAGCAGATCATCGATGTGGCCGAACAGCTTGGGCGCAAGGTGGCGCTGCTGGGCAGGAGCCTTGAAAACGTGGTCAATGTTGGCCTGGAACTCGGCTACCTGCACGTGCCGGAAGGTTTGCTGATCAGTGCGGATATGCTCAACCGCTACACCCCGGAGCAGTTGGTGATCATCACCACCGGCAGCCAGGGGGAACCCATGAGCGCCTTGACGCGCATGGCGCTTTCAGACCACCGCAAGGTGGAAATCGGCCCCCAGGATTGCGTGATCATTTCCGCAACGCCGATCCCCGGTAACGAAAAAACCGTTGGCCGTGTGATCAACGAGCTGCTCAAGCTCGGCGCACAGGTGGTCTATGAATCCATGTATGACGTTCACGTTTCAGGCCACGCTTGCCAGGAAGAGCTGAAGATCATGCTGGGGCTGGTGCAGCCGCAGTATTTCATCCCCGTCCATGGGGAGCAGAAGCACCTGACCAAGCACGCAAACCTTGCCCAGAGCATGGGCATGAACCCGCACAACATTATGATCGCCGACAACGGCGTGTGCCTGGAACTCACAACCGCCGAAATGCGGGTGGGCGAGCCGGTGCAGGCGGGCCCCGTGTTCGTCGATGGCTACGGCGTGGGCGACGTCGGCTCCACGGTGCTGCGCGACCGCAAGCACCTGGCGCAGGATGGCATCATCATCGTCGCCGCAACGGTGGACCGCGAAAGCGGGCAGATCCTCACCGGCCCCGAGATTATATCCAAGGGCTTTGTCTATGTAAAAGAATCCGAAGACCTGATGCTGGCGGCCAAGGAGCGGGTGATCCGTATCCTGGAGGACGCACGCGGGCGGCACGGCAGGGATTGGAACCAGGCCAGAGGCCGCATACGCGAAGACGTCGCCCGGCTGATGTATGAACGCACCAAGCGCAGCCCCATTATCGTCCCCATGCTGATGGAAAACTGACCCCGGGCAATCCTTTGCTTTTACGCATGATTCACATGGATAAGTGGTGCTTTTTTGATGAACATGATGGATCGGCTCCTGACCGGGCTAATCGTTGCGGCCGCTGCGCTGCTGCTGGCAAGTTTGTTGCTGGCGGCGGCGCTGCTGCGCTTGCGGCGCAAAAACAAGGCGGCCGAGGAAGCCGCGCTTTCGCCGGATACCGACGACCCGGCGGCTTTGCGCAAGCAGATCCAGCGCCGCCGCGCCTGTGTGCTGCAAATCGCACTTGACGGGGTGGATGAATTGCGGCAGGAGCTGCGCGAAAGCGAGCGTGTCGAGATCCGCGCGGGGATTGAAGCGCTGCTGGAAGAATGGGCGGCGCAATACGGCGGCCTGTTGGCCAAGCTGGCGGATAACCGCTTCCTGCTGATCGTCCTGCAACCGGCGATGGAACATATGCTGGAAAGCAAGTTCCCCATCCTGGATGCTGTGCGGGGCTACGTCTTCCGCGATAAAAGGATGGAAGTGACGCTCTCCATCGGCGCGGGGCAGGGCGAGAGCTTTGCCGAATGCGAGCAAAACAGCCGCCAGGCGCTTGATATGGCGCTTGGGCGCGGGGGCGACCAGGCGGCGGTGAAGAACCCCGATTTGAGCTACCAATTCTTTGGCGGGGTCAGCAAGCGGGTGGAAAAAACCGAGAAGGTCAAGGTGCGCATCCTGGCCACGGCTTTTGCGGAGCTGATCCGCGGCAGCGAACGTGTGCTTGTGATGGGGCACCGCAGCAGCGATTTTGATTGCCTGGGGGCGGCGGCGGGGCTGTGCGCCCTGGCGCAGGGTCTGGGCAAGCCCGCTGCAATTGTGATGGATCTGGAAAACACCCTGGCCATGCCCCTGGTGGATTTGCTGCGCGAAGAAAGCGCGGCGGCGCAGTTCATTTCCCCCAAGCAGGCGCTGGAAGAACTCAGCGCAAAGACCCTGGTGATCGTGGTGGATACCCACACCGCCCACCAGGCTGAAAGCGCGGCGCTGTGCGAACAGGCGAAGATGATCGCCGTGATTGACCACCACCGCCAGGCGGTGGATTTCATCCAGAACAGCGTCGTGTTTCACCACGACCCGGGCGTTTCTTCCACCAGCGAGATGGTGACGGAATTGCTGCAATATTCTTCCCCCAGACCAAAGCTCAGCCGCGCACAGGCCGAAGCGCTGCTGGCCGGGATCTATTTGGATACACGCGGCTTTTTGCTGCGCACCGGGGTTTCCACCTTTGAGGCGGCGGCCTGGCTGCGGGGCAGGGGAGCCGACATGGTGCGGGTGCGCAGGCTCTTTGCCGGCGGGCAGGAAGAGTTCCGTCGCCGGACGGAGATTGTGGCCAACGCAAAAATATTCGACCGCTGTGCGGTGAGCATCGCCCGGGGCGGCGGGAACGGCTGGCGGCTCCTCTGCGCCCAGGCGGCGGATGAGCTGCTGAACCTGGAAGACGTGGACGCAGCGTTCGTTCTCTTTGCCGAAGGGGAGCAGATTTGTATATCCGCCCGTTCCCTGGGCGCACGCAACGTGCAACTGATCATGGAACGCCTGGGCGGCGGCGGCCACCAAACGATGGCGGCGGCGCAGCTCCCGGCGGCGGAGGTCACCATGGAAGACGCGGCGCGGCGCCTGGTGGAAGCGATCCAGGCGGAAACCGCAAAATGAAGAAACGCCCACCAAAGCGGCAGGCGTTTCGACAGAAACTAAGTGGGCCAACAAAGTAACGGGGTGCAAAAACTAATGGGGACGCGACAGAATACTGTTGGAAGCACCATAAATGCAACAACAAACTGCTGCCTCCATAGTATAGCACGATTTTGCAGGAATTGCAACAGCGGAATCATTGCGCGGCCGGAAAACGGCATAATAAATAAAAAATATAAAAGTTAGGGGGGATTGATAGTGCAAAGTGACCTATTCGGGTTTGCCTATTGCCCCAAATGGGCGGAACTGCTGAATCGGCTGGAGAAGCTGGCGCTGCTGGAGGACTGGAAATACAAGCAGCCGCAGCCGGATCGAAAGAACACAGAAAACCCGATTCTGGAAAATTATATCATCCATACATTCCGGCGCCTGGCGTATGAATATGACAGGGCGACGCCGGGCGAAAAGGCGCAGTTGTTTTATGAGAGCGCCGACGGCAACAAGCTGTGCTTCCACACAGGCTTGTTCACGCGCAAATATGAAATCGTTTATGCCTGTTTTGCACCCAACCCCATCCCCAACCAGCAGCGGTGGATGCTGAAAGGGTTTTCGGATAACAGCGACCCCTTTTTTGACGACATCGAAAGTCTGCCGCGCCGGGCGAACTACTTTGCCAATATTGCCGAGTTGATTTACGACACCAAAATGGAACTCAGGGTGAACAAGGCGCACATTTTGGGGCGCGAAGAAAACAGGAGCCGCTTGCCGGAAAAGCTGCGGGATTTGCCGATGCTGGATATGCTCTTCCAAGGTGCGGTTGAGCTTGCCATGAAAAAGGTGGAAGCGAATTACAAAGCGGCTGTTCCGCAGTTTTATGACGGGGAAATCTGCTTTTTGCTGCCCATTTGCCTGAGTAGCAACGAAACGGTCGATCTTTCGCTGGCGGTGAAGCGCTACGAAGGGTTCTATAAAGGAACCACCTGCCTGACGCTGGATATGGCTTACAACAATGCGCGTTTGCTGGCCTGCCCCAACAGCGACTGGCTAAGACCTTAACACACGAAAGGAAAGACACAGCATGAAAGTGGTACTCAACGAAGACGTCAAATCCCTGGGGAAGAAGGGGGAGATGGTCACGGTTTCCGATGGCTATGCCCGGAATTTCCTCTTCCCGCGCAAGCTGGCTGTGGAAGCCAATGCCCAGGCGCTCAACGAGCTGAAAAACCGCGAAACCGCCGCGCGGCACAAGCACGAAACCGAAATCGCCAACGCCAACGCCGCCGCCGCCGCCCTTGAAGGCAAAACGGTCAAGCTCATTGCCCGTGCGGGCAGCCAGGGCAGGTTGTTCGGCTCCGTCACCGCCAAGGAAGTCGCGGAGCAACTGCACAAGGAACTGGGCGTGGAGGCGGACAGGCGCAAAATCAGCATCGACGATGTGAAGGCCTACGGCACCTATGCCGCTGAAATCAAACTTTACCCCGGGATTTCCGCCACGTTTTATGTGCTGGTTGCAGGTGAATAAATAATAGGATTTTGGGGGACAAACCATCTTGGCAGAACATACCTTTCCCCTGGAACAGGTGCAGATGCCCTTCAGCATGGAAGCCGAACAGGCCGTGCTGGGCAGCGTGTTGATCGACCCCGGCTGCATGGCTGCGGTGCAGGTGATCCTGCGGCCGGAACATTTTTATTTGCCGCAGCACCAGGCCATTTTCGGCGTGATGGTCGAAATTGAGGCCGTGGGCGGCAAAATTGACCCCCTGCTTGTGCTGGACCGGCTCAAGCGGGACGAAGTCTATGACGAAGCGGGCGGGCGCAACTACCTCTTCCAGATGGCGCAGGCCGTGCCTTCCACCGCCAATGTGGAATCCTACGCGGGCATTGTGCGGGAAAAATATTATATCCGCTCCCTGATCACTGTTTCGCAGGAAATCATCACCGGGGCGAGCGCTGAAAGCGAGAGCGCCGATACGCTCCTGGATTCCGCCGAGCAAAAGATCTACGAGATCCGGCAGGGGCGGATGCAATCCGGGGCGTCGCGTCTGCGCGATATTATCGTCAACGAAGTCTATGACACCCTGGCCAAGATCACTTCGCCGGAAAAGGACCAGTATAAGGGCTACACCACCGGGTTTTCGGAACTCGACGAGGTGCTCACGGGTGTGAACCGCTCCGACCTGATCCTCATCGGCGCACGCCCGGCGATGGGGAAGACCAGCGTCGCCCTGCGCCTGGCGCGCAACATCAGTATGCTCGCCCGGAAAAAGGTGCTTTTCTTTACGCTGGAAATGACCAAGGAACAGGTGGCGCAGCGCGTGCTTTCGATGGAAGCGCTTGTGGCCGGCCACAAGATGCGCAACGGCGACTTCCGCCCGGAGGACTGGGAAAAGTTGGGCGAAGCCGTGGCAAAGCTCAGTGACTGTGAGCTTTGGTTTGACGATACGTCCTCCATCACCGTGCAGGAAATCAAGGCGCGCACCCGCCGCCTGAAGGGGGTGGACTGCGTGGTGATCGATTACCTGGGGCTGATTCAAACCGGCAAGCGGACGGAAAACCGGGTGCAGGAAGTCAGCGACATCACCCGGAACCTCAAAATGATGGCAAAGGATCTGCGCATCCCGGTGATCTGCTGCGCACAGCTTTCGCGTGGGACGGAGGGCCGCGGGAAGTCGCACAGGCCGCAGCTTTCCGATTTGCGCGAATCCGGCTCCATCGAGCAGGACGCCGATATTGTGATGCTGCTCTACCGCGAAGCCTACTATCAAAACGAGCAGGAAAGCGGCGAGGTGGATTTGCCGGAATCCAACGAGATGGAGATCATTGTGGCAAAGAACCGCCACGGCTTCACCAAATCCGTCGGCTTCATCTGGGATGAAGAACACACCCTGCTCCTCCCGAGGGAAACCACCTATGACGACTGAGAACGCTTTGCAGCGCCTGGCGGCAAGTGAAGCGCAGCGGCACAACATGCTGGGGGCGGGGGCGTGCGTGCTGGCCGGGCTTTCCGGCGGCGCAGATTCCGTGGCGCTGCTCCACTGGCTCTGCGCACAGCGGGGGGAACTGGGCTTGCGCGTGGAAGCCGCCCACCTCAACCACGGTTTGCGGGGCGGGGAGGCCGCAGCGGACGAGGCCTTTTGCCGGGCGCTTTGCGCGGCATGGGGGGTTCCCCTGCATGTTGCGCACGAAAATGTGCGCACGGCGGCGGCGCGGCTGGGCGTTGGGGTCGAAGAAGCGGGGCGCAACATGCGCTATGCCTTTTTTGCGGCAACCGCCCGGCGGATCGGCGCGGCGAAGGTCGCCTTGGCGCACACGCTTTCGGATCGCACGGAAACATTCCTGCTCAGTTTCAGCCGGGGCGCGGCGCTGCGTGGGCTGTGTTCCATCCCCCCCACGCGGCAGCTGGAGGCAGGAATTGAGATCATCCGTCCCCTGATCGCTTGCACGCGGGCGCAGGTGGAGCAATACTGCGCCGCACAGCAGCTGGCGTTTCGCGTGGACGCTTCCAACTTTGATCAGCACTTCCGCCGCAACGCCATCCGGCACAGCGTGCTGCCGCCGCTCAAGGCTGCGGCGCCGGGGCTGGAAGACGCCGCCCGGCGGATGTTTTTGACCCTGGAAGCGGATGAAGCATACCTTGCCGGGGAAGCGGACAGGCTCTATGCCGCGGCACAGGCCGGGGCGGGGGCATGGGATGCGCGGCAACTGGCCGGTGCGCACGCCGCCCTGCGGGGGCGGGCGCTGCGGCGGATCATCGCCGAAGCGGGCTGCGAACCCACTGGCCGCCTGATCGCGGAATGCGACCGCCTGTTGCCGCCCTTCGGCAGCGCGGGGGGCGCGGTGACGCTGGCCGGGCAACTGCGCCTGTGCCGCCGGGGCGACCTGCTGCGGCTGGAACAAGAAGACGCATCCCCTGTGCCGGAACGCTGGGAATTGCCCTTTTTGCCGGGCAAAATGCCCCTGCCGGGCGGGCGCGTGCTGCTTTCGGAGCAAATAAATGCCTTCTTCACGAAAAATTTACATGAAAATCAAAAAGAGGGCTTGGCGAATTGCTTGGATTATGATACAATAAATGGCATGTTGACAATCGGCATACGTAGGCCGGGCGATGTGATGCATCTTTGCAACGGCGCGGGGACGAAGCCGCTCAAGAAGCTGTTCCAGGAACGGGCAATCCCCCCGGCGGAGCGCGGGCGGTATTTGGTGCTGCGGGACGCCGAAGGCCCCGTCTGGCTGGAGGGCTTTGGATGCGCCCACCGCTGCCGCTTGCGGGAACCCACCGCCGCAGTGCTGCGGCTGGCAATCGCGAATGGTTAGAAAAACGGAGAGGGCGTGGGGAACTATGACGGAATCCATTGCACAGGTGCTGCTCAGTGAAGAAGAGCTACAGGCGATTGTGCGCCGCCTGGCGGAAGAAATCGGCAGAACCTATGCGGGCAAGCGGCTGCTGCTGGTCGGGATCCTCAAAGGGGCGTTCGTCTTCCTTTCCGATCTGATCCGTCTGCTGCCCATCCCCTGCGAGGTGGAATTTTTGCGGGTTTCCAGCTACCGCAACAGCACCGAGGGCGGCGAGCTGGAAGTTTTGCAGGATCTTGCGCTGCCGCTGGAAGAATATGACGTGCTGGTGGTGGAAGACATCCTGGATAGCGGCAGGACGCTTTCGGCCATGCTCAAACATTTGCAGACCAAAAACCCGCGCAGCCTGGCGCTTTGCGCATTGTTGGATAAGCCCGCCCGGCGGCAGGTGCCGGTGGAAGCCGATTTTGTCGGCGTCAGGATCCCCGATGCGTTCGTTGTGGGCTACGGCCTGGATTACGCCCAGCGATGGCGTTCGCTGCCCTATGTGGCATGTTTGGAATTGCGCGATTGATTTTCCCCACAAAGCGGGGAAAGCTGTATATATTAAAAGCGTTATTTTTTAAGTTAAGGAGTTTAGCCCATTGAAACCAAAAAAAATTGCGATGTATGCCGCCTGGGCGCTGTTGCCCATTGCCATTCTGGCCTTGGCGATCCACTTTGTGACGAACAACAACAAGCAGCAGCTTTGGTATTCCCAGCTGCTCTATAAGTTCGACACAAACCAGGTGCGGGCGTTCACCCTGAACCTGAGCAGCGGTGCGCTGGAATGGTGGACGGAGGAACAGGTGGAGCCGGACACGGAAAACGGTGGCGTGAAGGTCAAACAGGACGAAAAATCCCAAAAAGGCACCGTGCCGAACGTCAATGTGTTCCTGGAAGACGTCAACGAGCGCATCCGCACGCAGAACATTGCGCAGATTGACCCGGAAACCGGTAAGGAGATCACAGACCCCGCACTGATCTATTACAATTATATCAACGGGACGGGCAGCTCCTGGCTGCTGGAAATCATCCCCACCGTGCTGGTGGGCGGCCTTGTGGTGGTGTTCATCTTCCTGATGATGCGGCGGATGAACCAGAGCATCATGAACGAAAACAACCGTTCCATGAGCTTCAGCAAAGCCCGGCTCAAGCAGCAGGGCAAGGATGAAAAGCGCAAGACCACCTTTGACGACGTCGCCGGGGCGGATGAGGAAAAGGAGGAGCTGAGTGAAATCGTCGAATTCCTGCGCAACCCGCAGCATTTTGGCGAACTTGGCGCACGCATCCCCAAAGGGGTGCTGCTGGTGGGTGCGCCGGGGACGGGCAAAACCCTGCTGGCAAGAGCCGTGGCAGGGGAGGCCGACGTGCCGTTCTTCTCCATCTCCGGCTCCGATTTTGTGGAGCTTTATGTGGGCGTGGGCGCTTCGCGTGTGCGCGATATGTTCACCCAGGCCAAAAAGCATTCGCCTTCCATCGTCTTCATCGATGAAATTGACGCCGTTGGCCGCCAGCGCGGCGCGGGCATGGGCGGCGGCCACGATGAGCGTGAGCAGACCCTCAACCAATTGCTGGTGGAAATGGACGGCTTTGGCGCGAACGAAGGCGTGATCATCATCGCCGCCACCAACCGGCCGGATATTCTTGACCCGGCCTTGCTGCGCCCCGGCCGTTTTGACCGCCAGGTGACGGTGCTCCAGCCCGATGTGCGCGGCCGCGAAGCGATCTTACGCGTGCATTCGCGCAACAAGCCCCTGGGTCCTGACGTTGACCTGAAGGTGACTGCCCAAACCACGGCGGGCTTCACCGGCGCGGATCTGGAAAACCTGCTCAACGAAGCGGCGCTCCTGGCCGCACGCAACAAAAAACGCGCCATCACGCGTGAAGAAATCGAAAGCGCGATGCTCAAGGTGGTTGTGGGGACGGAAAAGAAATCCCACAAAAAGACGGAGAAGGATTTGCGCCTGACGGCCTACCACGAAGCGGGTCACGCCGTTGCGGCCTATTATTTGCCTTCGCAGGATCCCGTGCATCAAATCTCCATCATTTCGCGCGGGATGGCCGCCGGGTTCACCATGCACCTGCCGCAGGAAGATAAAGACAGCATCAGCAAGACGGATATGGAAGAGGACATCGTCTGCCTGTTGGGTGGCCGCGTGGCCGAAGCCCTGGTGCTGAGCGATATTTCCACCGGCGCATCCAACGATATTGAGCGCGCCACCAAGCTCGCCAAAGATATGGTCACCCGCTACGGCATGAGCACTGCGCTGGGTCCCGTCGCCTATGCTTCCGATCATGACGCGGTGTTCCTTGGCCGGGATTACAGCCAGACGCGCGGCTATTCGGAATATATGGCCGAACACATCGACCTGGAAATCAAGCGGATCATCGAAGTGGCCTATACCCGCACGGAAAAAATCCTCACCGACCACATGGAGCAGCTCCACCTGATTGCAAGCAAGCTGCGCGAGGTGGAAACCATGGGCGGCGACCTCTTCGCCACCCTAATGACGCCTGCGCCTGCGGCGGGCTAGGCGGCCGTGTCGGCCGTGCTGTGCCGCACGCGCCGGTTACTTGATCTAATTTTTATTGAGGGGGTTGCTTATGAAACGCAAGCGGGTTGCACAGGTTCTTTTGGCTTTGGTTGTGATTGCCGCCGGGGTTTTTCTGGCGGTGGATCGCCTGACGCGCTTCGACCTGGTTGCGGGCGTTCTGGGTTGGTGGCCGTTGCTTTTGACGGTGGCGGCGGTGCTGTGGATGGTACATGCACGCCTGAACTATTGCAACACGTTCCTGCTGGGATTTTCCGGTCTGCTGTTGCTATATAACAACGGTCTGCTGCTGGAAACCCACGAGCGCTTTAGCATCGCCACGGGCGCGTATGTTCTGGTGCTGCTGGGCGTTTGGCTGCTCATCGGCGCCCTGCGCCCCCGCAAAACGCTGGAAGCCGCGCTCAACTGCGCCGCGCCGCCCCCCAACAACGATGCGGAGGCCGGGTATACATACACCGCGCCGCCGCCCCGGCACGGCAAAGCGGATAGCAGCCCCAGCTTTGATTATTTTGACATCCTTGGCAGCGGCCACCACATCAGCCTGAGCCGCAGCCTCACCGGCGGGCGGGTGACTGCCGTGCTGGGCAGTTCCGAGGTGGATTTGACCCAGGTGGAGTTCAGCCGGCCGGTCACCATCTATGCCAGCGCCATTTTGGGCAACGTCACGGTTTACACCCCGCCCCACGTCCGTGTGGAACTGCGGGGAACCCATTTGCTGGGCAGCTGCAATGCCGACGCCATCGCCCAGCGGCCATACGACCCGGCGCACCCGGTGCTGACGGTGCAGAATTTTACGCTTTGCGGCGATATTGAGATCAAATAACATTTGTATAGACAAGCGGAGGACATATGCCAAAACGAAAGGAATACGGCAACGACAGCCTGACGATGCTCAAGGGAGCCGACCCGGTGCGCAAGCGCCCTTCGGTGATCTTCGGCTCCGACGGGCTGGAGGGCTGTGAGCATTCGGTGTTTGAAATCATCTCCAACGGTGTGGATGAAGCGCGGGAAGGCTTTGGCGACAGGATCATCGTCACCCGCTTTGCCGACGGCACAGTGGAGGTGCAGGATTTTGGCCGGGGGATCCCGGTGGAATTCAACGAACGGGAGCAGCGCTGGAACTGGGAGCTTGCCTTTTGCGAGCTGTATGCCGGCGGCAAATACGACACCAACGACGGCGGGAGCTACACGTTTTCCCTCGGCCTGAACGGCCTTGGGCTGGCCGCCACGCAGATGGCCTCGGAATGGATGGAAGCGGAGATACACAGCGGCGGCTTCCGCTACACCCTGCGTTTTGAAAAGGGCTACGCCGTGGGCGAGCTGCAAAAGGAACCCTATGCCAAAAAGGATACCGGCAGCCGCATCCGCTGGAAGCCCGACATGGAGGTGTTCACCGAAATCGCGGTCACGCCGGAATATTACCTCGATACGCTCAAGCGGCAGTCCGTGGTCAACCAGGGCGTGCGCTTCTTCTTCCGCAACGAAGAAACGCCGGGCAACTTCACGCAGGAAGAATTCTTTTATGCCAACGGCATTGTGGGCTACATTGAAGAGCTTGCCGGGGACGACCACCTGACGGATATTCAGTTCTGGAAGGCGCAGCGCACCGGGCAGGACCGGCCGGATCAGCCGGAATACCAGCTGAAGATCACGGCGGCGCTCTGCTTTTCGCGCGGGAAGCAGTGGAAGGAATTTTATCACAATTCCAGTTTTTTGGAACACGGCGGTGCGCCGGATAAAGCGGTGCAGAGCGCGTTTGTGAGCCAGATTGACGCTTACCTGAAGAACGGGCGCTACAACAAAACCGACCCCAAGGTCAAGTTCCAGGATATTGCGGACTGTATGCTGCTGGTGGTTTCCAGCTTTTCGACCCAGACGAGCTACGAAAACCAGACCAAAAAGTCCATCAACAACAAATTCATCCAGGAAGCCATGACGGAATACTTCCGCCACCAACTGGAAGTTTACTTTATCGAAAACCCACTGGACGCCGATAAGATCGCCGAGCAGGTGCTCATCAACCTGCGCAGCCGCGTCCGGGCGGAGCAGACCCGCATCAACGTCAAAAGCAGTTTGCTCAAGGGCAACAGCCTGACCAACCGGGTGCAGAAGTTCGTCGATTGCCGCAGCCGGGATATTGCCCTGCGCGAAGTTTACATCGTGGAAGGGGATTCCGCCCTGGGTTCGTGCAAACAGGCCAGGGATTCCGACTTCCAGGCGATCATCCCTGTGCGCGGCAAGATTTTGAATTGCCTGAAATCGGAGTACGGGAAGATCTTTAAGAATGAGATCATTCTTGACCTGATCCGCGTGCTGGGCTGCGGCGTGGAGGTGCAGGGCAAGGCTTCCAAGGAATTTTCCTCCTTCGACCTGAACCAGCTGAACTGGAGCAAGGTGATCATCTGCACCGACGCCGATGTGGACGGGTTCCAGATCCGCACGCTGATCCTGACGATGCTCTATCGCCTGACGCCGACTTTGATCGATGCGGGCAAGGTGTTCATCGCAGAATCGCCCCTTTATGAGATCAACGCCGGGAACGAAACCTGGTTTGCTTACACCGAGCGGGAAAAAACGCAGGCGCTTGCGGAGCTGGACGGCAGAAAATTCACCATCCAGCGCAGCAAAGGGCTGGGCGAAAACGACGCCGATATGATGAGCCTGACCACGATGAACCCCGCCACGCGCCGGTTGATCCAGGTCTGTTCCGCCGAAGCGAAGGCCACCGCCGCCATGTTTGACCTGATGGAAGGGGACAACCTGGCCGGGCGGAAGGAACACATCGCCCTGCACGGGCATGAATACTTAGAATTGGCTGACGTCAGCTGAATCTATAAAAAAACAAAAAAGGTGGTTTTTCTGATGAGAGGTTATGGCATGAGATCCATTGGCAGCCCCGCATGGCTGGAAAATCCGGCGCCCGTTTGCGGCCCCCTGGACGCAATCATACGGCCAACGGTCATTGCAATTTGTTCTTCGGATACGCACATTCTGCACGGCGGCTTCGGCGATCACAAGGATCTGATCCTGGGGCATGAAGCCATCGGCGTTGTGACGGAAGTCGGATCGCTTGTGACGCGCTTTCGGCCGGGCGATTCCGTTGTGGTCCCTTGCAGCACCCCCAACTGGCTGGCGCCGGCCATTCAATCCACGTTTTCAAATGCGCACGATGAGGGGCTGATGGCCAGCTTCAAGTTCATCGGCTCAAAAGACGGCGTGTTTGCCGAACGCTTCCATGTGAACCAGGCGGATGCGAACCTTGCGCTGCTGCCCGCAGGCGTGACCCCCGAACAGGCGCTGATGACGGTTGACATGATGAGCACCGGCTATCACGGCGTGGAACTGGCGGAAATTGGCTTTGGCGACACGGTGGTGGTCATCGGCATCGGCCCTGTGGGTCTGATGGCGCTTTCCGGCGCGGCGATCCGCGGCGCGGGGCGCATCATTGCCGTTGGCACCCGCAAGCCCTGCATCGAGGTGGCGAAAAAATACGGCGCGACGGATATTATCAGCTACAAAGAAGGCGACATTGCCGACCAGGTGATCGCCATGACCAAGGGCGGCGCCGATAAAGTCATCATTGCCGGCGGCAACCAGGAAACCTTCACCCAGGCGGTGAAGATGACCCGCGAGATGGGGACCATCGCCAACATCAACTTCTTTGACCACAGCGAAACCCTGGGCTTCCCCGCGATGCTCTGGGGCGTCGGTATGGCCAACAAAGACATCCGCGGCGGGTTCTGCCCCGGCGGGGCGCGGCGCATCGAAAAGCTGCTGGCGCTCATTCAGGCGGGGCGCGTGGATCCTTCCCTGATCATCAGCCACAAGTTCCGGGGCTTTAACACGCTGCCCGAAGCGGTGGAACTGATGGACAGCAAAACCCCCGATTTGATCAAGCCCATCGTTTATTGCGATGATTTGGACTGATATTGCAACCAAAAGCAAGCCCTTCCCGCCGCATCTGTGGCGGGAAGGGAACTTTTTTGGCAAAGGCAGGAATTTTTGCGCGCTTATGCCTTGACGTGCGGCTCCAAATAGGATAAAATAGATGTATTGCAACGGAGCAAGGCTGGGGGCGGTGGATTGAAGACAAACCTGGAACGGCGGACACGGCAGAAGCACTCGCTCATCAATTTGATCGGGGCGCTGCTTTTGATTGTGGCGGCGGCGCTGGTGCTGCTGCTCTTCTTCCAAAACACGCCGGAATTGCAGGCGTGGTACCGGGTATACCAACTGCAACTGCAAGATCTTGAAATGCAGGTGCTGGGGCTGCGCAGCAGCAGCATTTGGTTGCTGATCGCGGCTGTGCTGTTGCTCTACGCCTTCAAGAGCGTTGTTTCCATCTATCCGATTTCCTTCCTCTGCGTGCTGACGGCGGCCATCCGGCTCCCGCTTTCGCTGAGTTTTGCGGTCAACATCCTGGGTATCATCATCCTGGTTTCGCTGCGCTACCTTTGGGGCAGGCGGCGGGGCGGGGGGAACCTCCAAAAGCTGCTCTCGCTCAACCGGGACGTCCGCACCTTCCTGCGCCATGACGGCAAGGCCAAGCCATGGCTACTTTTTGTCTTCCGCGTCACGCCGAGCTTCCCCGTCAACAGCGTCAGTCAGATCTATGGCGCAATGGGCTTCGATTATGTGGATTATACGCTGATCTCGCTCCTGGGCTTTTTGCCGAAGCTGATTTCCTATATCCTCATCGGTAACAACTGGCAGAACCCCCTTTCCAACGCATTTTTGATCCCGCTGATCATCGTCTTCACGCTTTCCGGCCTTTCGGCCATCGGCATCAACCTGGCGCTGGCCAAGCGGCCGGAAGAAGACTGAGATAGATAAAACAAGTTATAAAAGCAAAGGTGGAAGTGTTTTATGATCCCCTACCAAGCGCTGGTGGAAGGTTTGCGCACAGGCGCGTTTTGCGCGGAACTTGGCGCTGTTTATGCCGCCGACGCCCCCAACCAGGGGCAGCGGCTGCTCCGGGCGGCACAGCTTTTTGCCGATTTTTTTGCAACGGATAGCGCCGTCGAACTCTTCAGCGCCCCCGGGCGCAGTGAAATCGCGGGCAACCACACCGACCACAACTGCGGCAAGGTGCTGGCGGCGGGCGTCAACCTGGACGCCGTGGCCGTGGCGGCCAAGCGGCCTGACCTGCGTGCGGTCGTCAAATCCGAAGGCCATGAACTGGACGACGTTGTGATCAGCGACCTCACCCCGGTGCCGGAAGAAATCGGCCGTTCCGCCGCGCTGCTGCGGGGGGTCTGCGCCGGGTTCGTGGAGCGCGGCTACGCCATCGGCGGCTTTGAAGCGGCGACGCTTTCGGACGTCCTCAGCGGTTCCGGGCTTTCCTCCTCCGCCGCATTTGAGGTGCTCGTCGGCACGATCCTCAACTATTTTTATAATGACGGAAAAATCCCGCCCCTGGCCATCGCGCAGATTGCCCAATATGCCGAGAACCGCTTTTTTGGCAAGCCCTGCGGTCTGATGGATCAAACCGCCTGTGCGGTGGGCGGCTTTGTGGGCATTGATTTTGCGGATACCGCCAGCCCCGTGATCCGCCGGATTGACTTTGATTTTGCCGCCTGCGGCCATGCGCTGTGCATCACCGATTCCGGCGGCTCCCATGCCGATTTGACGGAGGATTACGCCCTTGTGCGGCGCGAAATGGAAGCCGTCGCCGCGGCGCTGGGCAAGCGTGTTCTGCGTGAAACCGACCGCGCCGCCGTGCTGGCGGCGCTGCCCGCCCTGCGCGAAAGCGTGGGCGACCGTGCCGTGCTGCGGGCGCTGCACTTTTTTGCCGAAAATGAGCGCGTGGATGCACTCACCGCCGCCTTGGCCGCCGGGGATTTTGCGGCCTTCTGCACTTTGATCAAGGCGAGCGGACGCTCTTCTTTTATGTATAACCAGAACGTCTACAACGGCCGCCCGGCCAACAGCCAGCCGGTCAGCCTGGCGCTGGCGCTGAGCGAAACCCTGCTGGGCGAACAAGGCGCATGGCGGGTGCATGGCGGCGGCTTTGCCGGCACGGTGCAGGCCTTTGTGCCGCTGGAACGGCTGGACGATTACTGCGCCGGGATGGAGGCCGTCTTTGGCCAAGGCAGCTGCCGCGTGCTGCGGGTGCGCCCCCAGGGCGGGGTGCGGCTGCTAAAATAAAGCAAAAAGGCATATCACTGCCCCCCGCCGCATAAGATAGCGAAAAAGGGAGGCGATGATTTCCATGGCAGAAGAACGCAAAAGCACTGCCGCCAAGGGCGCGGCTGCGGCTGCACCGGCCATGCCCCACAATGTTGTTTTGGAAGACCGGCGGCTGCTGACGGTTTCCGGCGTTGCGGATGTGGATAGCTTTGATGAACACACGGTGACGGTCTTCACAGATATGGGCGAGCTGACCGTCCGGGGGGACGACCTGCACATCAACCGCCTGAGCGTGGAGGTGGGCGAGCTGCTGCTGGAAGGCAAGATTGCGGCGCTGATCTATCAGGAGGAAACGCCCCGGAGCGGCGGCGGATTCCTCAAGAAGGTGTTCCGCTGATGGAATACCTGCCGAGCATTGCCGACCAAACCAGGCTGTTTTTGCTGGCGCTGGGCTTCGGCTTTGCGCTGGGGATTCTGTATGACGCATTCCGGGCGCTGCGGCTGCTGCTGACCCGCAAGGGGGGCTTGCTGCTGGTGCAGGATCTCCTCTATGCCCTGTGCTGCACCGTGCTGAGTTTCTTCTTCTTCCTCACGGTTTCGGATGGATCCCTGCGCGGCTTCGGCGTCGCGGGCGAAATCCTCGGCTGGCTGATCTACTATTTTTCCCTCGGCGCGGTGGCGGTGCGCCTGACCGAAGCGCTGGTGCGCAGCCTCAAAAAGTACATCGGCTGCCTGTTGCACTGCGTTTTTGCCCCGCTTTGGCGCTGGTTTCGGCGCTCCTTTGCCCCGTTACGGAGAAAAAGCGTAAAAACCGCGCATTTTTTCAAAAAAAATTTACATTTTCACTTGCAAAAGACTACCGGGTTGTTGTATAATGAAAGACAGAATAAATCAACTGACACGAAAGGGAAGGAGGGCATTGCTGACTTTGAACCAATTTCTGATCACGCTCCTCAAAAAAACAGAACACCTGCTGCGGCTGCTCCCTTCCAAGAAGAAGCGTATTTTGAGCATAGCGGTTCTGGTGGGCGTGCCGCTGTTCGTGTTGAGCATCGCCTTCAAGGTGTTCAGCGGGATCGAGGACACGGCAAAGATCAAAGCCGAAAGCGAACAGCTGCGCGAGCAGATTCAGTGGCAGACGGCGGAAAACGAAGGCTACGAAGCGATCCTGACGCAGGATGACCAAGCGACGTTTGAAGCCTATGTTTTGCGCACGGCACGCGAACGGCTGGGGCTTTCCCTTCCGGGCGATAAAGTATATGTTGATTCCGCCGCGTCCAAAACGACCGGCTGAGTTTCGCGTTTGCATTTGGCATGGGTAATCAGCCGGAACACGTGTAGGAGGGTTCATCACTCTATGGCGGTTGAAGTTGGCGCGCTTTTAGAAGGCAAGGTCACCGGCATCATCGAATATGGCGCATTCATTGACCTGGGCGAAGGCAAGACCGGGATGGTTCACATTTCGGAAGTCGCGCCCACCTATGTCACCAATATCCGGGAGTACCTTGTCATCGGGCAGGAAGTACACGTAAAAGTGATGGCCATATCCCCGGAAGGGAAGGTCAGTCTTTCCATCAAAAAGGCCGCCCCGCCGTTGGAACCCGGTGCGCCGCCCCCTGCAAAGATCGTCGGCGGCGGTGCCGGAGCGCCCCCCCGCCCGCAGCGCCGTTCCGCCCCCAACGTGTGGCAGGGGCAGCGTTCCGCTGCGCCCGCAGGTGGCGCGACCTTTGAAGACATGATGAGCCAGTTCAAGCAAACAAGCGAGGATAAAATTTCCACCCTCCGCCGGGGTGGCGACACCCGCTTTGGCAACACCGCGCCCCGCAGGGGTGGTGGCGGTAGTAGTGGCAACGGCAACGGCAGCGG
>JAITNG010000205.1 GCA_031290595.1 Oscillospiraceae bacterium | reverse complement strand
TGCCTGTGGCACCGCCGTCACCAACACCGGCCACGGCATCACCGTGCCGGTGGGCGAAGGCATCCTTGGCCGGGTGGTCAATGTTTTGGGGCAGCCGATTGATAACGAAGGCCCGCTTGAAACGCCGGAGCGCTGGGAAATTCACCGCGAATCCCCTTCGTATGAAAAGCTGCACCCGGCCACGGAATTCTTTGAAACCGGCATCAAGGTGATTGATTTGCTTGCGCCCTATGCCAAGGGCGGGAAGATTGGCCTTTTTGGCGGGGCGGGCGTGGGCAAAACCACGCTGATCATGGAACTGATCCACAACATCGCCCACGGCCACGGCGGGTATTCCGTCTTCACCGGGGTGGGGGAGCGCAGCCGCGAGGGCAACGATCTGGTGCATGATATGCGTGCATCCGGGGCGATCAGCAAAACGGCCATGGCCTTTGGGCAGATGAACGAACCGCCGGGTTCCCGGATGCGCGTGGCGCTGACGGGGTTGACCATGGCCGAATACTTCCGCGATGTGATGCACCAGGATGTGCTGCTGTTCATCGATAATATTTTCCGCTATGTGCAAGCGGGCAACGAGGTTTCCGCCATGCTGGGGCGGATGCCCTCCGCCGTGGGTTACCAGCCGACGCTGGCCACGGAACTCGGCGAGTTGGAGGAGCGCATCGCTTCCACCGTCGATGGCTCCATCACATCCGTGCAGGCGATTTACGTCCCTGCCGACGATTTGACCGACCCCGCCCCGGCGGCGATCTTCAGCCACCTGGACGCCACCACGGTGCTTTCACGCGCCGTGAGCGAGATGGGGATTTACCCCGCCGTCAGCCCCCTGGAATCCAATTCCCGCATCCTGGACGCCAACATCGTCGGCCAGCGGCACTATGACGTTGCCCGGCGCACACAGGCTTGCCTCCAGCGCTACAATGAACTGCGGGATATTATCGCCATTTTGGGCATGGATGAACTCAGCGAGGAGGATAAGCACATCGTCCACCGCGCCCGGCGGATGCAGCGTTTCCTTTCGCAGCCGATGAACGTTGCGGAAATTTTCACCGGTATGGCGGGGCGCTACGTCACGCTGGAAGACACGCTGCGCAGTGCGGAAGATATTTTGGAGGGCAAAGCGGATCAATTGCCCGAAAGTGCGTTTTATATGATCGGCAGCCTGGAAGAGGCCTTTGAAAAGGCGGGGAAAGCGAAATAGTCATCAAGAGAGGCGTGTTTTTCCATGCAAAAATCCAGGAAAAAACTATGGCAGATTCTCATCCCTGTTTGCGTTGTGTTGTTGCTGGGCGGCGCGTATGCTGTGCTGCGCCTGGGCGCAGTGCAGCCTTTACGCGCACAGTTTGATCGCCGGTTTACGGTGGATGTTGCAGAACAGACCGTGTGGAGCAACACCCTGGAAACGCGTGTGCCGCAGGTGGAAATTTATGACGTAATGCTGCAACACCTGTCGCAGCCGCGCACGGACGGCAAAACGCCGAAGCTGCTCTTCGTCGGCTTTGATGGTGCGCTGGCCTCGGCCGTGGGGCAGCGGGCGGCGGAACCCGACAGCGCCGTGGGTGCGCTTGCGGCGCAGGGCGGGCTTTGGCTTGGGCAATGCGGCGGCGCGGTGGCGGGCGATCAGCTTTGCAAAACCGCCCCGGGCTGGTGCAGCATGTTCACCGGCGTTTGGGCGAACGAACACGGTGTGCAGACCAATGACGATCCCCTTTTGCCGGATGTGCAGAGCATTTTTGCGCTGCTGGCGGGGCAGGGGAGCAACATCAGCTTTTCGTTTTCGTGGCAGCCGCATTCCACCGTCACTTACAAAAATGAAGCGGCGCGGTATCCCGGCGTGTTCCGCTACAGCCAGAATGACGCGGGTACGGAAAGCTCCATGCTTGCCGCCATCAATGAAGGCGGGGACGCAGTTTTTGGCATCCTGGAATTCTGCGACCACAGCGGTCACGCCACAGGGTATTCCATGCACAGCCCCCTCTATTGCAACGCGCTGGAAAATTCCGACCTCGCCGCCGCCCGGCTGATTGCAGCGGTGCAGCAGCGCATGGAGCAAAGTAACGAAGATTGGATGATCATCATCACAACAGACCACGGCGGCCTTTGGCTGGATCATTACAGCCCCACATGGATGGAAAGCACGACGTTTTTTGCGGTGAACAAGCCGGTTTTTTAGAGGGGAGAGCATACATGTTATCAGGATTTTTCCGGCGGCTGCGCAGCGGCAAAAAAATGTTGTCGCAGCCTGCGCCCTGGCGGAAGCGTTGCGCGTGGCCAAGCCCGGTGGGTTGCTCTATGCCGCCTATTGCATCGACAGCGGTACCCTTTATAAATTTGGTTTTGAGAAGGGCAACGTTGAAGAATACCTGGCAAACGGCAAGATTGAGCGCGGTACGTTCCGCTGTCACTCCAACCCGTCGGATTTATTTCAGCTCTACAAACAAGAAGATATTGCAGCGCTGACCGCAGACCTGCCCGCCCGGCGGCTGCACTATGTCGGCGTCGATATGCTCACCAACTGGTTCGGTTTCCACAAAACCGTGGACGATATGCCCCAAGAACGCTTCGCGCTCTATATAGACTACCATTTTTCCATCTGTGAGCGTGCGGATATGGTCGGCGCATCCAACCACAGCCTGGATATACTCCAAAAGAGCATCTGAAAGAAGGCGAACTCCCTTGCCAAGCCCGTATCACCTGGATATTATGACCCCGGAACGCTCGTTTTTCAGCGGGGAGGCCGAAGGCTTGACCGTCGGCACGCCGGACGGCCAAATCACCGTTCTGGCGCACCACATGCCCATGGTCACGCCGCTGAACATCGGCGCGCTGCGCCTGAACATTGCGGGGGAATGGAAAGACGCCTTCCTTTCGGAGGGCTTTATGGAAATCAGCCACGGGGGTGTGGTGATTTTTACCCAGGCCTGTGAGTGGCCGGAGGACATCGACGTGCAGCGTGCGGAGGCCGTGATGACCCGCGCACAGGAAAAACTGCGCCAGCAGACCAGCGTGCGGGAATACCGTACCAACAAAATCGCCCTGGCCAGGGCAATGGCACGTCTGCGTGTGACACACACGCAGCAGTATAATAAGTGATATAAATAACCAAGCGCCTGTATTCTTGCGAATACAGGCGCTTTTATACTATTCCTCAATAAAAAGCAGTGCTTTATTTTTATGTGCCTGGACACGGCGTGCCGTGTCCAGGTGCCTGCAATAATGCATTGCTTTTAAGTAACCGCAGATTTACTTGCACACCCCAAGAAAAAGTGATATAATAAAGGAAACGGAAAGAGGTGCGAAATGGAACAGATGACACTTGCGGATATGGAGTATGCAAATCGGCG
>JAITNG010000185.1 GCA_031290595.1 Oscillospiraceae bacterium | reverse complement strand
GATTATTTATTCGGCCAAATGATTGAGCGAGGGATTTCGCTTTTTAATGAAGGAAAATATGATGAAACGATGGAATGGATACTACCGATCATTGAGTACCTGGAAAACGATCCGCTTTTTACCGTTTCATATTATGAAGCCTTATTCCTTCGTGGAAAATTTTATGCTGTTAAGGGGGATACCAAACAGGCAACTACTGATTATAATTCTATTTTACTATTTGTTGGGGAATTTGATAGCATACAAGCACTCGGCGAAATACCGATAACCGATGTCCGAGCTGCGCTTTCCGAAATCGAGCGCGTTATTTGAATTCTTGGCATAACGTGTTGCGATGCCGCGCCAGCGCTTCAAGCGTAGAAAAGTGTTTTCTACGCTTGAAGCGTAACGATATTTTTCACCCCTGCGGGAAGTTTGCTTGCAGCTCTTCGTCTGTGGGGATTTGATCGGTCATGCTGCCGTTGAGGAACTGCTCATAGGCGCTCATATCGAAGTAGCCGGTGCCGGTGAGGCCGAAGAGGATGGTTTTGGCTTCGCCGCTTTCCTTGCACTTGAGCGCTTCATCCACCGCCGCGCGGATGGCGTGGGAGGATTCGGGCGCGGGCAGGATGCCTTCGGTGCGGCTGAAGAGCATCGCCGCCTTGAAGACGTTTGTTTGCTCGTATGCGACGGCTTCCATCCTGCCGTCGTGATAGAGGCTGCTCAGGATCGGCGACATGCCGTGGTAGCGCAGACCGCCCGCGTGGTTTGCGCCGGGGATGAAGCCGCTGCCCAGGGTATACATCTTGGCCAGGGGCGTGACCTTGGCCGTGTCGCAGAAGTCGTAGGCATACACGCCGCGGGTGAAGGAGGGGCAGGAAGCCGGTTCCACCGCAACGATGCGGGGGTCTGCCTTGCCGGTGAGCTTATCCTGCATAAAGGGGGCGATCAGCCCGCCCAGGTTGGAACCGCCGCCCGCGCAGCCGATGATCACATCCGGGTATTCGTCATAAAGTTCAAGCGCCGCCTTGGCTTCCAGGCCGATGACGGATTGGTGCAGCAGCACCTGGTTCAGCACGGAACCCAGCACATAGCGGTAGCCTTCGCTGGTGACGGCCTTTTCCACCGCTTCCGATATGGCGCAGCCCAGCGATCCTGTGGTATCCGGCTGCGCGGCCAGGATGCCGCGACCCGCGTTGGTGGTATCGCTGGGGCTGGGGATGATTTCCGCCCCAAAGGTCTGGATGATGCTGCGGCGGTAGGGCTTTTGCTGGTAGCTGCCCTTGACCATGTAGACCGTCAGCGGCAGCTTGAAGTGGGCGCAGGCCATGGCCAAAGCGGTCCCCCACTGCCCGGCGCCGGTTTCGGTGGTCAGCCCCGCAAGGCCTTGCTCCTTGGCGTAATACGCCTGTGCAATGGCGGAATTGAGCTTGTGGCTGCCGGAGGTATTGTTGCCTTCAAACTTGAAGTAAATCTTGGCCGGGGTGCCCAGCTCTTTTTCGAGCCGGTAGGCGCGGTGGAGGGGCGAGGGGCGGAAGGTTTTGTAGTATTCCAGCACTTCTGCCGGGATGTCGATATAGCGGGTGTCGTCGTCCAGCTCCTGGTGCGCGAGTTCTTGGCAGAAGATGGGGTAAAGCTCTTCCTCCTTGAGGGGTTCGCCTGTGCCGGGGTTGAGCAGGGGCGCGGGCTTCACGGGCATGTCCGCCCGGAGGTTATACCACTGCTGCGGCACCAGATTTTCGGGTAGAAGGATACGGTTCGGGATTTGCTTGGCCATGATGCGCTCTCCTTTGTGTGTTTTATTTTTTGGTTGACTGCAAAAGAAAAATCCCAATGCAACACGTCGTTAAAACGTGTTGCATTGGGACAGGATGCTCGAAAACGCCCTGCGGTGCCACCCAATTTGCCGCAAATGCGGCCACTCATTTTTTGGTCTGCCCTCACAAGCCCATTCCGCACAGCCCTCTTGCGGCCGCAATCCCAGCACCTGCGGCTCTCTGCGCGCCGGTTCCGTGCGTACTTTTCTTGCTCAACGGTTCATTTTTGTTCTGTTTTATTTATTATAGCGGAATCAAAGTGCAATGTCAAGTCGTGTGACTTGTATTCACATCATGGCAAAAACGTGAAATTCGTGTAAAAGCCTTGACAATTCTTTTGTTTTTAGGTATAGTATAAGCAGGAAAAATTTCGGAGCTGTTCGGAGAGGGGTAGATAATTGGAAAAAGACCTGATCATTGCTTTGCAGAATATTTCGGTCAGTTTTGATGGCCAGCCGGTGCTGAAAGACTTGCATCTTTCCATTCGGAATCAAGAATTCGTCACGCTGCTGGGGCCTTCCGGCTGCGGGAAGACAACAACTCTGCGGATCATTGCCGGTTTTTTGGAGCCGGATGCGGGTGAAATCTTTTTTGACGGGCAAAAAATCAACGGCTTGCCGCCTCACAAGCGGCAGGTCAATACTATTTTTCAGCGCTACGCCCTGTTCCCGCACCTCAATGTGTGGAACAACGTCGCCTTTGGGCTAAAGCTGCTGCGCATCCCCAAAGTAACCCCTGCGCAGGCCGTGGAACTGGACGAGCTGCGGGTGGCCGACCCCGAAAAGGCGGCGCAGCTGGAAGCCAGGCTCGCCAAAAACACGCGTTACCTGACCTGGGCGGAAATCAACCAGCGTGTGGCGGATATGCTCCACAAGGTCAACCTTGCGGGGTTTGAGGGGCGTTCGGTTTCCTCGCTTTCCGGCGGGCAGCAGCAGCGGGTGGCCATTGCCCGTGCGCTGGCCGTGCAGCCGCGTGTGCTTTTGCTGGATGAACCGCTGGGTGCGCTGGATCTTAAACTGCGCAAGGACATGCAGGTGGAGCTGAAAAACATCCAGCAGCAGCTGGGCATCACCTTCATCTATGTCACCCACGACCAGGAGGAGGCGCTTTCGATGAGCGACACCATCGTGGTCATGGATGCGGGGGAAATCCAGCAGATCGGCACGCCAAAGGATATTTATGACGAGCCAAAGAACGCCTTTGTGGCGGATTTCATCGGCGAAAGCAACATCCTGGATGGCGTGATGCCGGACGATTACCTGGTGCGCTTTGCCGGGGTCAGCTTTGCCTGTGTTGACAAGGGCTTTGCCAAAAACGAGCGGGTGGACGTCGTGATCCGCCCGGAAGATATTGATATTGTGCCGCCGACGGATGGCTGCCTGCGGGGCGTCGTCACCGGCGTCACATTCAAAGGCGTGCATTATGAATTCATTGTGGACGTGCAGGGCTTCAAATGGATGATCCAATCCACAGACGTGCAAGCCGTGGGGGATATTATCGGCATTTCCATCAAGCCGGAGGAGATCCACATCATGAAAAAGAGCCGCTATTCGGAGCTGGTGGGGGATTATTCCTGCTTTTCGGATGAATTTGAAGCGCTTTCCAACCCCCACGATGCGGATGGCGAAGAAGAGGAAGCGGAGGCGGATGAATGAAGCGCAAACGCGGTTCCCTGGCGCTCAACGCGCCGTATCTGCTCTGGTGCGTGATCTTCATCCTGGTTCCCCTGGCGATGGTCGTCTATTACGCCTTCCGGGACCGCAGCGGCAACTGGACGCTGCAAAACTTTGCGGAGCTTGTGGATACGCCGGAACACCTGGATAACCTGGTGCGCGTCTTCGGCATTTCGCTGGCGTATGCCGGCGCCGCCACGCTGATCTGCCTGTTGCTGGCCTACCCTTTGGCGTATTATATGGCGCACACAAAGCCAAGCACCCAGCGCAACCTGATGATGCTCATCACCGTGCCGATGTGGATGAACTTTTTGATCTGCACCTATTCCTGGATCTCCATCCTGGGCAACGAACACGGTCTGCTCAACACCCTGTTGGAACAGCTCGGGCTGCATAAGCTGCACATCCTCAACACCCCCGGCGCAATCATTTTGGGGATGGTCTACAACTACCTGCCCTTCATGATCCTGCCCATCTATTCCGTCCTGGCCAAGCTGGAGCCTTCGCTGGTGGAAGCCGCGCAGGATCTGGGCGCGACCAACGCGGAGGTGCTGCGCAAGGTGACGCTGCCGCTGAGTCTGCCCGGCGTCGCCGCGGGCGTGACCATGGTCTTCGTGCCTTCGGTCAGTACCTTTTACATCAGCAAAAAGATGGGCGGCAACAAAACCATGCTGATCGGCGACTGGATTGAATCCATGTTCCTGCAAGCCAACAACTACCAGAGCGGGGCGGCGCTTTCACTGATCCTGATGCTCCTGGTGGTGCTTTCGATGATGATCATGCGGCGGTTTTCGGATAGTGAAAACGGCGCACTTGTGGTTTCCTGAAAGGGGGGAAGACGATGCATAAAAAAATACGTATTTTTTCGCCCCTTTATGCGGCGCTGCTCCTCGGTTTTTTGTATCTCCCCATGGCGGTGCTGCTCCTGTTTTCGTTCAACAGCAGCAACAACCTGTTTGAATTCAAGGGCTTCAGCCTGCACTGGTATGCCGAGCTGCTCCGCAACAAAGCTGCGCAAACCGCGCTCTGGCACACCATTGTGCTGGCGCTTTCCGCCGCCACCGCTTCCGTGGTGATTGGCACCATTGCGGCCGTCGGTATGGACAGGATGCGCCGCAAGTGGCTGAAATCCGCCACCCTTTCCGTCACCAACCTGCCCATGATGAACCCGGAAATCGTGACCGGCATTTCCATGATGCTGCTCTTCGTTTTTGCCGCACAGGCGTTCAACACCAAGGGGCTGTTTGGGCTGGAGCCGCTGGGCTTCCACACCATGTTCCTGGCGCACACCACCTTTTGTCTGCCCTATGTGGTGCTTTCCGTTTCGCCCAAGCTGCGCCAGATTGACCCCCACATGGTGGAAGCCGCACAGGATCTCGGCTGTTCCCCCTTGCGGGCGTTCCTGCGTGTGATGCTGCCCAACATCGCCACCGGCATCGCCTCGGCCTTCCTGCTGGCGCTGACGATTTCCCTGGATGACTTTGTGGTGAGCAACTTCGTCAGCCACAGCTACCAAACCCTGCCGATCTACATCTATTCACAGACGAAAAAGCGCGTCCGCCCGGATATGTACGCCCTTTCCACCCTGATCTTCGCAGCCATCTTCCTGCTGCTGATCCTCAGCAACGTGTTGCAGGCAAGCGCGGAAAAGCGGCGTATGCCCGATAAAAAACAAAGGGAGAAACAGTAAAATGACGCCCAAAATGGTTCTTTTTGACTTTGGAGGCACCCTCTGGGGGGAGAATTTTAACGCGCTGGCGGGCATCGCGGCGATATTGCCCTGCCTGGGCGAAACCGCACGCACCATGCAGCCCCTTGCGCTGGCGCTGCACGAGCAAGCGCTCATCCACGCCATGCACGCCAAAACGGAGCTGGAAAAACCGCTGGTGCAAATCATGCGGTTATTCCTGGCCACCGAAGGGATCCCCCTGCCGCCCGGCACGGATTTGGAAGACCTGATCTATCGCTTTTGGCTGGCCTCGGAACCGACGATCCTCAAAGAAGGCGTCGTGGAACTCCTGCAAGAACTGCACAGGCGCAACATACGCGCAGGGGTGATCAGCAACACCGGCATCAGTGGCCAGGTGATGCGGCGGCGGCTGGATGCAAGCCTGCCCGGCCACCACTTTGAACTCGTGATCACATCCTGCGATTACCTGTATTGCAAGCCCGATGCGATGCTCTTCCGTGTGGCCGAAAAGCTGGCCGGGCTTTCGCCGGATGAACTGGTCTACTGCGGCAACAGCTTCCAGGCGGATGTGCGCGGCGCAGCCGGGGCGGGCTGGTCCACGGTGTGGTATAACGAAGAAGGCGAAGCGCCCCCGGAAGACGCAGAAGCCTACCCCCACAAAGAAATCCGCCACTGGCGCGAACTCTTTGATGTGCTGGCGTAGACAAGATAAATATTGCTTTTTTGGCATTATTTAAAATTGATATTTTAAAGAAAAGAGAGGAAAAATCAATGAAAACACACTGCAAACGATTCCTGCCCGCCCTCCTGGCACTGCTGGCCGTTTTGTTGCTGGTCGCTTCCTGCGGCGGCAAGGAGGATGCGCCGACCGCCAGCACCGAAGCGCCCTACACCGGCGACCTCGGCCAACTTGCGAGCGACTTCACCGGCACCCTGCCCGCCAACGGCATTTATAACGACACCCAACCGCCAACGATTCCATAACAACAAAAGGGGGATTTTTTGATGAAAAAACACCGCTGCGCACGCGCTGCGTGCCTCTGCCTGGCGCTGGCGCTTTGCGCCCTGCTGACCTTACCCGCTTCCATGGTGGCTAGCGCCGCTTCCGCCAGCTGGGAATTTAAACGCCTGGAAGGCAACTACAACCGACCCGAACTCAAGGGCACCAAGCTGAACGTCTACAACTGGGGCGAATACATCTCCGACGGCAAAGAAGGTTCCATGGATATTATTGCGGAATTCAAACGCCTGACCGGGATTGACGTCACCTACTCCAATTACGAGAACAACGAAGGCCTTTATTCCGTGCTGAGTGGCGGCGGCGGTCTTTATGACGTGATCATTCCCTCGGATTACATGATCGAACGCCTGATTTCCGAAGACCGGCTGGAAAAACTCAACTTCAACAACATCCCCAACTATCACTATATTCTGGAAGAAAACAGGGGCAAATACTTTGACCCAACGGATGAATACACCGTCCCTTATACCGTCGGCATGGTGGGCATCATCTATAACACCACCCTGGTGGAGGAACCCGTTACCAGTTGGAGGGCGCTTTGGGATGAACGCTACACCGACGCCATCCTGCAATTCGATAACCCACGCGATGCTTTCGGCATTGCGCAGTATATCCTCGGCCAGGATGTGAACACCACCGACCCCGCCGACTGGGAAGCCGCCGCCGAGCTGCTCAAGGAACAGCGCCCCGTCCTCCAGCAATACGTGATGGATCAGGTGTTTGACCTGATGGAGGGCGGCGAAGCGGCGCTTGCGCCCTATTATGCGGGCGACTTCAACCTGATGCACGAAAACAACCCCGACCTTGCCTTTGTTTACCCCAAGGAAGGCACCAACTTCTTCTATGACTCCATCTGCATCCCCAAGGGCGCGGCGCACGTGGAGGCGGCGGAGCTTTTCATCAACTTCCTCCTGGAGCCGGAGGTGGCGCTGGCCAACGCAAACTTCATCTGCTATGCTACGCCCCATTCCGCCGTGCGCGAAGACCCGGATTACGACTGGAAGGACGACCCGATCCTTTACCCCGCCGAACTGCCCGCAAATGCGCAGTATTTTAAGAACCTCCCGCAGGAAACCCTTGACCTGCTCAACAGCCTTTGGGTGGATGTGAAGAACGACAGCGGCACGGGCAGTTCCAGAACGCTGCTCATCGCGCTGGGCGTCGCGGCAGCGCTGGGTGCGGCGGCACTGGTGGTGGTTACGGTGCGGAAGAAGAAGCGCAGCTGATTCGCAGAATCCAACCCCACAAACCCCGACCCGAACAAGTCGGGGTTTGTTTTTGGGTTTTAGGCTGATGTGCATCTAAATACCATCCCGCCATTAAAAGCAGTGTTCCGTTTTTTGGCACCGGGATTAAAGCTCCGGGCGACTGCTAGTCGCCCCTACCAAAATTCGGCTGATAGCCGGTTTAACCGCAACCTCCATAGCGCTATTAGCGCAATTTTGGTAGGGGCGACTAGCAGTCGCCCGGAGCTTTAAAATACCGTTTTTAATTGAGGAACAGTATTAAAGCCCCGGCGTGGCCATGCCAATCAACCCCCTACCCCAT
>JAITNG010000171.1 GCA_031290595.1 Oscillospiraceae bacterium | reverse complement strand
TGACGGCGGTGCCACAGGCAAGGCCTTCGGTGGCTTCCAGCGCAACGCAGCGCACCACGCCGGGCGAAACGTGCGCCGCCACTTCCATGTGAATATCGCTCTGGGTCAGCAACAGCGTGTTGGTCTTCGGCTCCGCTTCGGCCGGGAAGCGGACGTCCAGCACCGGCCCGCTGATCTTAATAATTTTGCCCTGTGTTTCCACAGCCATAGCACTCTACCCCCGTCTACAACATCTAAAATCTACTATCTAAAATCGAACATCTAAATAAACATTGCGCTGGTGATTTCTGCAATTTCCTGCGTCACCGCCGCCTGGCGGGCGAGGTTGTATTCCAGGTGCAGCTTGCCCAGCATTTCATCGGCATTGCGGGTGGCGCTCTGCATGGCCAGCATCCGCGCCGTGTGTTCGCTGGCATACGAATGCATCAGCGCGCCAAAGATGTAACCCACCAGGTACTGCGGCACAAGGTGTTGGAACACCTCGGTTTCGGAATAGGGATAATAAATTTCGTGCGCGGGTTCGGTCGCGTCCACATCCAAAAAGTCGCTCAGGCGCAGCGGCAGGATGCGGTGGCAGATCGGCTCCCCCGCCATACCGTTCTGGTAGGGCGTGAAGATCAAAAACACCTGGTCGGTCTGCTTTTGGTCAAAGCGTTCCAAAACGTCCAGGGCAATCTGCCGGGCGTTGAAAAGCGAAGGATCCTGCGTCACGCCGCCATAATGTTCATCCGGCGCAATGCCACGGGCGCGGAAGAATTCCTCCCCCATCAGGCCGATGGTGATGAGGGTCAGGTTCTTCCTGTCAATTTCGTTGCCCACGCGCAGCTTGGTGCTGATTTCTTTATACGCCGCCTGCAAAAGCGCCGAATTGTAGGAACCCGCCATGCCCTTGTCGCCCGAAATCACAAGGTAGGTGCGCCGGGTGTGGGGGTGCTTGGTCAAATAAGGGTGATCCCCCAGGTGGGGCGAAAGGAGAATATCCTTCATCACCGATTGCACCTGCCGGAGGAAAACACGGTTGTATTCCATTTTGGGGATCACCTTTTTTGCCCGGGCGGAGGCCACCAGATGCATGGCGTTGGTGATCTTCCGGGTTTCTTCCACAGCGCCGATGCGGCGGCGGATCTCGTTGGTTTTTTGCATGGCACTCTCCCGTGTATTTCATCACCGTTCAATTGATTGGTTCCGCGTTGCGGCCTTCCATAAAATGCTTGATGTAGGCCACCAGCATCTCTTTATCCGCGCCGCTGAGCTTGCCGCTTGTGTCGATGGAGTGCAGCGTCCCTTCACAGTGTTCCTGCAAATAGCTTAACATCTCGCCCCGCAGCGCGGTGATTTCGCCCGGCGGAACATCCTTGAGCAAATCCTGCCCAAAGGCCACCAGCACCGCCACCTGCTGGGCAAGCGTCATAACGTCATCCTGCCGCTGCTTGAGCAGCTGGGTCAGGCGTTCGCCCCGGCGCAGCAGCTGCGCGGTGGATTCATCAATATCCGCGCCAAACTGCGCAAAAATCGCCGTATCCCGGTACTGGGCAAGGTCGAGCCGCAGGGAGCCGGAAACATCCTTCATCGCAGGGCGCTGCGCTGCGCGACCGACGCGGGAAACCGAAAGCCCCACGTTGACCGCCGGGCGCACGCCCGCATGGAACAGCTCTTCTTCCAGGAAGATTTGGCCGTCCGTGATGGAAATCACGTTGGTGGGGATGTAGGCCGAAATATCGCCCGCCATGGTTTCCACAATCGGCAGGGCGGTGATGGAGCCGCCGCCGCGTTCGTCGCTCAAACGGGCGGCGCGTTCCAGCAAACGGCTGTGGAGGTAAAACACATCGCCGGGGTATGCTTCGCGGCCGGAAGGGCGGCGCAGCAACAGGCTCATGGAACGGTAGGCCGCCGCGTGCTTGCTCAGGTCGTCATAGACGATCAGCACATCCTTGCCCTGGAGCATAAATTCTTCGGCAATGGCGCAGCCCGCATAGGGCGCCAGATATTGGAGCGTCGGGCGGTCGTCCGCCGTGGCGGCGACGATGATTGTTCGCTCCATCGCACCCGCTTCGCGCAGGGTGTGCGCCACCTGCGCCACCGTGGAACCCTTTTGCCCGATGGCGCAATAGACGCAATAGGTGTTTTCATCGTAACGCTGGTTGATCATGGCCGCCAGAGCGATGGCAGTCTTGCCGGTCTGCCGGTCGCCGATGATCAGCTCCCGCTGGCCGCGCCCGATGGGGATCATGCTATCGATGGCCAGCAGCCCCGTTTGCAGCGGGTGATCCACCGGGCTGCGATCCATGATGGAAGGCGCGGGGCATTCCACCGGGCGAAAGGCCGTGGCCTTCAACTCTTCCCCGTCCAAGGGGCGGCCGATGGGGTCGATGATGCGCCCCAGCAGCGCGTCGCCCACGCAAATATCCGCCACATGGCCGGTGCCGCGCACAAAGCCGCCGGTTATAATTTCCCGGCTGCCGGAAAGCATCACGGCGCCGACGCCGTCTTCGCGCAAATCCAGCGCAAGGCCAAAGTGGCCGCCTTCAAACGCCAGCAGTTCGCCATAATGGCTGCCCGCAAGCCCGTCAACCTGCACCACGTCATCCATAATGGAACGCACGGTGCCGTAATCGCCGGATTTGGGTTCAAAGGTAAACGCCTTCACTTTGGCCAATAAATGGTCTGTGTAGAGGCCTGGTTCCGCCATAGCAACCTCCTTTATACTTTACACGCAAGCGTAAAAACAGCATTATTTGTGCAGCGCCTGCTTGATTTGCTGGAGCCGCGCCGCGATGCTGAAATCGTAGAGCTTGCCGTCAATCAGCAGCACATAGCCGCCGATCAGCGTAGGATCCACCGCAACGGTGAAGGCGACTTCGCGCCCCAGCCATGCCCGGATTTCCGCACCCAGGGCGGCCAGTTCCTCCGCACCGGGGGGCGTGGCGCAGCGCAGCACGGCGCTGCCGCTGTGGGCTTCATGCACGTCACTCACGGCTGCTCCCCGCTTTCCTGCATCCCGGCGAAGAATTCCGCCGCCAGGCGTTGTGAATCTTCCTGCTGCACCTCGCGGCCCAGGATTTGCTCCGCAATGCCTAGCGCAAGCCCGGCGACCTCCTCCTGGAGGCCTTCAAGCGCTTGCGTGTGCTCTTTTTCCGCCGCCTGCCTGGCTTTGCGCAGCAGCGCGGCGCTTTCTTCCTGCGCGCCTTCGGTCATTGCCGTGGCCGATGCGTTGGCCGCCGCCGTGATTTCCAGCGCACGCTCACGGGCGGTTTCTTCCGCCGCAGCGATGCGCTGTTCGTAGTCCTTCTTCAGGTCTTCCGCCTTGGCGTGGGCTTCGGCGGCTTCTTCCAGGGAACTCTTCAGGCGTGCCGAGCGTTCCTGCATAAACTTGCGCACCGGCTTATAAAGCAGCTGGCGCAGCAGCAGGAACAGGATGATCATGTTGAGGATGTGCAGCAATATCTCCTCCGGGCTGATCAGTTCTTTCATGGATAGGGGATCCCCTTTCTGGGCATTTGGTATGAGCCGATGCCTTGCGTCCGTTTATTTTTGGACGAACAGGATGATCAGCGCCGTCAGCAGACCATAAATAGCGGTGGATTCCGTCAGCGCAAGGCCAAGCAAAAAGATCGAGTTGATTTTCCCCGCGGCCTCCGGCTGCCGCCCAACGGCTTCCGCCGCCCGGCCGGTCGCCATGCCCATGCCAAGCCCGGCGCCCCCCGCCGCAAGCATACAAAGCCCCGCACCGATTGCTGTAACGTCCATACTACACACTCCTTAAAAAAATAATTTAAACTATTTGATGACGACAAAATGGCCGATGCCGGGCAGGGGCTTTTCCCTGCCGTTGACGGCGTTGAGGATGCCGATGACCGCCAGCGCAAACACGGCCAAACCATAGGCCAGGCGCACCAGCCCCAAAACCGCGCCGATTGCCCACGCGCCCCACGTCACGCTCCATGCGCCCCACTCAAAGGCGGGCGCGGCAAAGACGCTCGAAATCACGCCGGAAGCAACATTCAAAACCAACGAACCCACCGCCGCCGCGATGAACAGCACCGTCCCCTGGTTGGTGTGGTATTTGACAAACGGCGATTTCTTATAATCACCCGTCAGCAGGGGGATGAAGAACAAAATATACGCCAACACCGCCATGGTTTTGTTCGCTTCCGCATCGTTGTATTCCCGGAAGGGCGGCGTGTAGCCCGGTTCAACATACGGCTGCACCGGCGGCGGAGGCGGTTGCACCGGCGGGGCAAGCTCCTTCCCGCAAACGGTGCAGAATTTCAGCTCATCCTGCATCACTGCGCCGCAATAGCCGCAAAATGCCATAATAGCACCTACTTTCCCAAAATATACTCATTCATCCGCCGCCGCTTCTTCAATATAAGAAAGGGTCAGCGTGACGAAAATGAACGCCTGAATCAACGGATGGAACACGTTGAAGAACAGCCCGGCTACGCTGGGGATCGCCACCGCCCGGTGCCCCAGCGCCCAATAGAGCAGTTCAATGATCACCATGCCGCCAAACATGTTGCCAAAGAGCCGGCAGGAAAGGGAGAGCGGCACCACAAGATCCGAAAGCACGCGGAAAGGAACCGCGATGGTGGCGGGCTTTGCCAGCGCCTTCAGGTTTGCCTTTGCCCGCTGCGCAAAATTTGCGTCCGGCGGCAGCTCGGTGTGGATGCCCACGTAGCTCTTGACCCGCCCGGCAAAGCCTTTGCGCTTGAAGCCGTAATAGTTGATCAGAAAAAACGTGATCAGCGCAAGCCCCAGCGCCATGTTAATATCCGCCGTCGGGGCATGGAGGCCGAGCAGTTCCACCGCCGCGCTGCACACGAGCAGCAGCGCCAGGCTGAAAACATAGGCCCCAAACGAAAGGCTCATGCCGTCGAGCTTGCTGCCGATGTATTTATCCAGGTTTTCAATCATGGCTTCCAGCAGCATCTGTATGCCCTTCGGGTTATCCTGCATGTGCCGCAGCACGGTGAAGCGCAAAACCAAACAGCCCGCAAAAATCACCAGCAGGATACCCCAGGTGGTCAGCAGCGTGGGGCTGACGTGCAGCCCGGTGCCAAAGAGCGCAACCGCCTTGGGGTGGATTTCAGGCGGCGCAAACTCCCCTTTCTCTTCCTTGTGGAAGACCAGCGAAATGAGCATCACCACAAACAGCCACCCGCCGAACGCACTGAGCAAGGTGAAGATGCGCTTGGGCAGCTTCTGCCGCCTTGTGGGCGCTTCAACGGCGGAAAGTTTGCGCGCACTGCGCCGCCGCAGCACAAGACCGAAGGCAACCGCCAGCAACCCCGCAATCAAAGCGCCATAATGCTGCGCCGCAGAAAGAAGTTCATGCAACATCGTTTGGTTTACGCCTCACTTCTAAATTTTATGATTTCTTACATAAAGAAACGATCCCCCGCACCAGCGCGAGCAGCACCAGCGCAGCGGAACAACTAACCCCAAAGAACAGCAACGCCTGCGGCCAGCGCAGGGCGCAGACGAACATCCCCGCCGCCGGGGTGGCCAGCGCCGCCAGCAGCCAAATCGCCCCGCCGCGCTTTGCCCGCAGCAACCTGCGGCAAGCGTTTGCCAGCAGCCAATAATTGAGCGCACCCGCCAAAATCCCGGCGGCAACGGGCAGCCAATGCATCCTGAACGCCCCCGTCCGCAACAGTCTTTACATGTAAAGTATTATACGCTAAAAAGACAAAAAAAGCAAGGGGTCAATCTGCCAAGGCTTACTTCATCTCTTAGAAAATAATTGTGAACAATTGTAGATTCCGCTTGCAAAAGGCCGCGCGTTGCGTTAAAATATAGAAACGAGTGCATATAATACCAATAATACAATAAACACAGGGGGAACACACATGCCAACTGAACTTCAACCCGCCTGGTGGAAAGAAATGGCCGTCTATCAGATTTGGCCGCGCAGCTTCTGCGACGGCAACAACGACGGCGTCGGCGACCTTTGGGGCGTGCTGCAAAAGCTGGATTACATCAAAAGCCTGGGCGTGGATGCGATCTGGTTTTCGCCCCTTTACCCAACGCCCAACGCCGATTATGGCTACGACATCGCCGATTACCGCGGCATTGCGGCGGATTACGGCACCCTGGAACTGTTCCGGAAGGTGCTGGCCGAAGCCCATGCCCGTGGCATGAAGGTCTTCATGGATCTGGTGATCAACCACACATCCGATGAACACGAATGGTTCCAAAAATCCAAAGAGAGCGCCCAAAGCCCCTACCACGATTATTATTTTTGGCGCAAGGGCAAGGGGAACGGCGGCAACCGCCCGCCGAACAACTGGAAATCCGTTTTTGAGGGCGGCGCGTGGGAATACGACGCGGGCTTGCAGGAATATTACCTCCACGTGTTCGCCAAAAAGCAGCCCGACCTCAACATGGGCAACCCCCGGGTGCGCCAGGAGGTCAAGGAAATCATGCGCTTTTGGCTGGAAATGGGGGTGGATGGCTTCCGCGAGGATGTGATCACCTATATCGCCAAGCGCGAAGGTCTGCCGGGCGGCTTCCCCCTGCCCGTCGGCACCGGGCTGGAGCATTACACCAGCCTCCCGGCGGTGAAGGAGTACCTGCGCGAATTCAAGCAGGATGTGCTTGATCCCTACGGCGCGTTCACCGTGGGCGAAGCGCCGATGATGACCCCGAAGCTGGCCAAGGAATACATCACCGAAGGCGACGGCCAGTTGCTGAACCTGATGTTCCACTTTCAGCACATGGAAGCCGACTGCATTTTGACCGACTGGATTCCCCTGCCCTTCCGGCTCAAAAAGCTCAAAAAGGCGTTCACCCGCTGGCAGACGGAACTCAAGGGCAGCGCCTGGAACGCACTTTACCTTGAAAACCACGATCATCCCCGCATCATCAGCCGCTACGGCAGCGAAAAATACCGCGTGCAAAGCGGAAAGATGCTTGCGGCGGCCTATTTGCTCCAGAGCGGCACGCCGTTTATTTATCAGGGGCAGGAAATTGGCATGACCAACCAGCAGCTGGATTCGCTGGAGCAGTTCAAGGACGTTGTCACCTTCAACAACGCCAGGCTCTTTGCCAAATTCGGCGTCAAGGGCGAACGCTTTTTGCGCCTGGCCAACCGCCGCTCGCGCGAAAACGCACGCAGCCCCATGCAGTGGAGCGACGCCCCCCACGCGGGCTTCAGCCAAAGCGAACCCTGGTTCCGCGTCAACCCAAACTTCACGCAAGTCAACGTGGAAGCCGCCGAAGCGGACGCATGTTCCCTCCTCCACTGGTATCGCGCCCTGCTGGCGCTGCGCCGGAGCAACCCGCTGGTGCTTTATGGCGACTACACGGAGCATGATAAGTCGAGCCGCCACCTCTACGTCTATTCCCGCCGCAGCGCAAACAAAAAGCTGCTGGTCATTTGTTCCTTCAGCGAGCAGCCCCAGCGCTTCAACGCGCCGCTGGGCTTCGATTTGCTCCACGGCGAGCTGCTCTTTAGCAATTACGCCCCGCCGGAAGTGCAGAGCAACCAGTTCATCACAAAGCCGTTCGAGTGCCGGGTGTACCGCTTCGGCTGACGATTTGGCGGTTGACGATTTGCAATTTTTCTGTTATAATACAGGAAGACGACACAGGGCTTGTTTGCCCGTGGCCAAAAGAAAGGATGGCGATGCGCTTGAAACAAAGATGCACCCTGCGGGTGTTGGGGCGGCTCATGGCCATTTTGGCTGCGGCCATTTTTAGCCTGTTTACCTGCATTTTGCCGATTTGGGCGGAAACCACCGCCCCGGCTGCCCCGACGCAGACGACCACCAACCCTTACCCCGTGGATGGCACGACCGTTGCTCCGCCGGAAGAAAGCCTGACCGTGCCGGAGGAGAGCGACCCCTACGGGGAATCCACCGAGCCGACGGAACCGCCGCCGGAAACGGATGAAAACGGCGAAACCCGCCCCCCGCCGCCGAGCATCGTCACCGAGCCGCCAACGACGACGACCACCACCACGCGGGCGACAACGACCGTGACCACCACAAAATCAACCACCACCGCCCTCACCAACCGCCCGATCACCTACACGGGCGTGCGCGTCCCCCACCGCGACGTCCCTGATTTTTATGAATGGATCACCACGCCGGACGGGGAATCCTACACCGTGCTGGTGGAAGCGCCCGAAGACTACACGCCGGAAGATGCGCAGCAGAGCGACAGCACAGATAACCGCACGCGCACCATCATCACCATTGCGGCGGGGGTGGCGCTCCTGGCCGCGCTGGTCGTGATCCTGCTGCTGGCACGCAAGCGCCCGGAAGAGGACGACCCCGGCGAAGCGGAAGCGCCTGTATTTTCCGCACCCACTGAGCCGTTTTATGTGGAAATCCCCGCAGAAGAAGAGCCTGTCGCAGAAGAACCGACGCCGGAAGAACCACTTTTGGAAGAACCAACCCCGGAAGAAACTGTGCAGGAAGACCCCCCGCCCCCGGTGGAAGGCAGCTTTGCGGAGGATCTGGAAAAATTGGAAGACCTGGAAAACCCTGAAAACCCTAATAACGAAACGACAGAGGAGGAATGATATGGCTGGAAGCCTTGTGACCATGGCGGAAAACACCACCCCCTGGGAACGCATCCGGGCGGGTGCAAAGCCGTGGCAGTTTGTGTATTGGTGGGCGGGTCGCGCCTGCTTCCTCTATGGGCTTTATTGCACGTTCTTTTGGACTTTTGCGCCCGGGCGCGCGCCCTTCACCACCCTGATCACCGACCCGGCGGTGATGACCCAGGTGCAACCGCAAAAGCTCCTGCTGATGATGATCGTCTACCTCCCCGCCTGCTTCTTTTGGGAAATTGTGCAGTTCTTCCCCAAAAACAGCGTCCTGCGCCTGGTTTCCTCTTACACGCAAAACCTTTCGATTCCCTTCGCGCTGGCCACCGGCTTTTTTGGCGCGTTCGTCAATTTTTATTACACCGTTTGGTGGTGGGATGATATTATCCACACCCTGGGCGGCGCCTTGGGCGTGATGGTGGGCTATGAACTCTGCGTCGCTTTGCAGCGCAAGCACCGCACCACCGCGCCGCTCAACATCCTGCTGCTGGCCGCCGTGGGGATGAGCTTCATCATCGGCACCGGGTGGGAACTTTTTGAGTTCACCTTTGATCAGATCGCCCCCGGCGAAGGCGACACCCAGCACTGGAGCTACCTTATGGCAGAGGCGGCCAACCAGGTGCGGCCGTTCTTCAACCCTGGCCCCGGGCCTGTGGAAGACGCGCTTTCGGTCTATCGCCAGCGCTATGCGCTGATCGATACGATGTCCGATATATGCCTCAACACCGTGGGTGCGGTGGTGTTCGCGGTCTATTTGCACTTTTTCCCCTACCACCACAAGGGGGCAAGCAACCCGAACCTGCTCTACGCAAAGCCGGAAGCTGTTGCAGAAGATGAAAAAGCAACGCCGGGCGTTTGCGCCGTGAAGAAATAGCGCCTAAAATTTGATTGGAGGTCTTGTTATGTTGAAACTGTTCCGGCAAGCGGTCGCGCTCCTTTGCACCCCGCTGGTTCTGCTCTTTGGCGCGCTCGGTCTGCGTGCCGGCGTGAGCAACAACTACCGCAGTTACAAAAACGTGATCCTGATGATCGGCGACGGCATGGGCTTCAACACCCTGGCCAGCGCCAAGCAGTCGCTTGGGCTGGAACAGCTGGTGATGGAAACCATGCCGGTGCAGGGCGAAAGCGAAACCCGATCCTGGCAAACCGTCACCGATTCCGCCGCCGGCGCCACCGCATTGGCCTGTGGCATCCGCAACATCAACGGCGAAATTGCCGTGTATCCGCTCGACCCCTTGCAGGTCTTCGGCACGCCCAAAAGCCTTTCGGAGCTGGCGCTTGAACACGGCAAGACTGCGGGCGTCGTCACCACGGATTCCACCAGCGGCGCAACGCCCGCCGGGTTTTCCGCGCACGCGGCATCCCGCGATGAGGAAGAAAAGATTTCCGCTGGCCAGCTGGCTTCCGGCCTCACGCTGATTTGGGGCGGCGGCAGCGCTTCCGTCACACAGGCAGGTGCGCAAGCGGGCGGCTTCACCCTGGTGACGGACCGCGCCGGTTGGGACGCCCTGGAACCCGGCCAGCGCAGCTTCGCCCAGTTCAGCAACGATGATCTTTCGCACACCACAAACACCGAAACTACGCCCACGCTGGAAGAAATGACCATCCGCGCGGTAGACGTCCTGGACGACGACGCGGACGGCTTCTTCCTGATGGTGGAAGCCGCGCACATCGATAAATATTCCCACAACAACGATATGGCGGGCGCGGTGCATCACGTGGCGGAGTTTGATAAAGCCATCGCCGCCGCGCTGGAATATGCTGACGCGCACAACAACACCCTGGTTGTCGTCACAGCTGACCATGAAACCGGCGGCATCCAATATGACGCCGCCAAAAAGGAATACTATTACACCTCAGACGGCCACACGGCGGTCAACGTGCCGCTGCTCGTTTCGGCCACAGACGCAGGCTTCACCGACGGCCAAGCGGTCAAAAACCGCGAAGTCGGCGTACAGTTGGGGCTGGTGCTGGGCTTCCCGGCCGATAGCTTCCCGACCCCGCTGCTCCCCCGGCGAGAGGAGGCGGCATAATGCAAAAAAAACCTTACCTGCGCAAACTCCTGGCGGCGCTGCTTTGCCTGGCGGCCATACCGGCGCTACTGAGCGCTTGCGGCAGCGTTGAAGCCGAAAGCACCACCTCTGCGCGCCCCACCCTGCCGCCCACAACGCTGGCGGATCACGTACCAATCACTCCCGAACCCTTTTCGCTGGCAAAATACAAGTCGCGTGCCGACGCTGCTGCGGCCGACACCAATCAAATGGAGCTTTCCGGGATGTACAGCGAAGCGACTTTTACCAAAGCCAATGCGGGCGAGGTCTGGGTGCGGGCGGTCACAGACGCCACCCAGCGCAACTGGATGCAGGCTTCCCAGCGCACCATCTATTTGGATGAAGCCAACGACGTCTTCCTGATCATCGGCACACCCGACTTTGGTGAAACGCGCAAAGAAACCTGCTACCTGCTGCTGCAAAAAAGCACCCCCAAGGTGCTGGCCGCGTGGGTGGAAAAATAAAGGCTTGCGAATTCCCGCAACGTTTTCCCCGGCTCATAGCCCCCATCGCAGGTTTTTCAATCCACTTCCCGTGGCGATTATGAATCAGGTATTCCCCTTGTTTTGTGAATACAGCGTTGGATAGGGCAGCGATATCAGTGCGCCGTGCTACCCAAAAGCAACAATGCAACCCGTGATTGGCATTAGCAATCGACTGGGGCTTTAAAATTATGTATTTTAACACGCACAAGGAGGTTACCCCATGCCTGAACTACGCCCCGACCTGATCGGCACTGCGACCACCCTGGTTACCCCTGCGAACACGGCGCAGACCGTGGGCAGCGGCAGCCTTGGCGTGTTCGCTACGCCCATGATGATCGCCCTGATGGAACAGGCCGCTTGCGCCGCATTGGCCGGTTGCCTTGCGCCGGGGCAGACCTCCGTCGGTACGGCGATTGCCGTTGCCCATACGGCGGCAAGCGGGCTGGGTATGAACATCACCGCCACTGCAGCAGTCACTGCCGTGAACGGCAGAAGCATCGACTTTGAAGTCGCCGCCCGCGATGACGCCGGGGAAATCGGCCGAGGCACGCACACGCGGGTGCTGGTGACGGAGGGAAAGTTTATGGAGAGGGCAGGGCAGCGTCGATGAACCCTGGCCTTCGCGCAATCCCTATGCAGGTGGCGCATATTCCATTCGTAATTGGCATATTGCGCAACGAAAAGAACCAATAATGCCAGCGCAACAGCCTGTTACCGCAAATGTGGCTATGCCGTCACAGATGAAGGTGTTTGCGGGCACATTTGTGAAACAACTGCATGGAGGGGGCGGGGACGGATGAAACTTCTTCTTGACGCCGACGGCTGCCCTGTGGTGGATCTTGCCGTGCGCATTGCCCGGCAGCACAACCTGGAATGTATAATTCTGTGCGATACATCCCACGAGTTCAGCAAGGCGGGTGCGCACACGATCACGGTCAGCAAGGGGGCGGATAGCGTGGATTTTGCACTGGTGAACCTGGTGCAAAAGGGCGATGTGGTGGTGACGCAGGATTATGGCCTGGCCGCCATGTGCCTGGCCAGGGGCGCGGCGCCGCTGCACCAGGACGGGTTTGTTTACAGCGACAGCAACATCGATGGCCTGTTGAACCAGCGCCATACCGCGCAGAAGATCCGCCGGGGCGGCGGGCGGCTGAAAGGGCAAGCCAAGCGCGGGGCGCAACAAGACGCAGCCTTTGCGCTGGCGCTGGAAAAGCTGGTGGAGGGGTGAATTGCAGGAGCCTGGATACGGCACGCCGTGTCCAGGCTCCTGCAACATTTCCTTACGGAGCAGCATCAAACCGCCCCGCAGCACTTCTTGTATTTCTTCCCGCTGCCGCAGGGGCAGAGTTCGTTGGGTTTCACCTTTTTTTCCGCCAGTATCGGCATACCGCGCCGCAGTTCTGCCGGGGTATGCCCGTGCAGGTTGAACTTGCGGGTGTTGTGATCGACTTCTTTTAGCCTACGTATCCATTCTGACATAATATTTTTGCGGTTCAAGTAGCCGTCCCGCGCCAAATCCAGCAAAACATCGTGCAACGGCTCGTCCCTCTGGCAGCCATAGCCGATGGTGAATTCCAGTTCTTCCAAATCCCGCTCATTCAGGTCATAGATTTTTTCTGCCCAGGCCAGCAATTCCTGCAACTGCAATGAATTTGTTTTCGCGTCTTCTTCAGCGTAAAGCGGCAAATCTGCCTGGGGGGGCATGTACCAATCCTCTTCGCAATCGTGGTAAAGCTCCAGCAGTTCGTCCCATTCGTCATCGTCAAACGCATTTAAAATATAATATTGGTTCTCGTTGCCTGTGACGAATTCCACATCAAAATAATCCTGCCGGAATGCAACCACCCGCAGGTAGTGTAGGCATTCTGTGCGCCTCAGGCGCGGGGAATAATATTGGTTAAAAACGGCCATGAACTGGGTCGTATCGCAAATGCCATATAAATTCACCACGGCTTTTGCAGTTTCCATCAGCAAATCATTGCGAGCAAGCGTTGCTTCGTGGCCGCTTTGGTCAATGCCCGCCCACAGTGCGCATATATCTTCCGGGATGTATGCAATTTTTTGTCCGTCTTCATCTTCATATGCACCGAGCAACCCCGTGCGGTACAGTGCAAAATTTGCGCCGAAATATTCTCTCGATTCCGGCGCGGCGCCGCCCTGTGCAATCAGTTGATAAAAATACGCCCGGGCATACTCTGACAAATGCAGCACGGTTTCTTCCAGCCGTGCGGGGATTTGTTGCGTCAGCCAAGCCAGCAGTTCGGGCTTTTCTTGGGCGTCGGCGTCCCTCCAGCGCATTCCGTAGCTAACCGCTATCCCCCGCAAGTCATTGAGCAACTGTGCGCCAAGGCAATCCTCCAGCGTGGCAAAGCGTTTGGTTGTGGCGTCGTCTACAAGTTTTTCTTCCATGTGCTGTCCCCCCATGTGTAGTATAAATCCATTATAGCACGTCTGCACAAATAAAGCAAGCGGCGCTGGCAGAATTAGATTGACGTGTTGCAGAAAAAAGGTTATAATGCTACTATGGCACTGCAAAACACTGAAGAAGAAAGGAACATTCACATGAACGCTATTCTTGCTTGGATTTTGAGCACCTTCCTGTTTCTCTCCCCCGCGATTTTTGCGCAGCCGACCACTGCGCCCGATACCCGCACCTCGCCCTATGCCGACGGAGTGGCACCGGATAAATACGGCGTTTGGCCGACGGAAGACTTTGAAACCGGCCAGGCTCCGCTGTGGTTGCAAACATGGCTGTTGCAGCCCGCCTATAATTTGCGTGGCCTACTCGCCTTCGGTTCGCAGAACGACAGCATCGTTGCGCTTTACAAAGGCAAAATTGTTTATGAATGGTATGCCGACGGCTGGGATCAGGATACACAGCACACCATCAATTCCGCAACAAAATCCGTGACCTCCGCACTGGTGGGCATCGCCATTGCGGAAGGTTACATCAACAGCATTGAGGATAAAGTGGTGGATTACTTCCCCGATCTGGACATCCTGATTGACAAGGAACGCAAGGAGCAGATCACCATCGC
>JAITNG010000161.1 GCA_031290595.1 Oscillospiraceae bacterium | reverse complement strand
CGGCCTGTGACGTCACGAACCCCCTTGTTGGCGCTGCGGGCGCTGCGGCGGTCTATGCCCCGCAAAAGGGTGCGGAGTCAGCCATGGTGCAGCGGCTGGACGACGGTCTGCGCCACGTTTCCCTGCGCTTTGCCCATGCTGCGTCGCAACTGCCGGGCGCGGGCGCTGCGGGGGGATTGGGCTATGGCGTGGTGGTGTTTTTGGATGGCTCCCTTGCGCCGGGCGTTGATTTGTTGCTGGAACAGGCGGGCTTTGACCGGCTGCTGGAAGGCGCGGCGCTGGTGGTGACCGGCGAGGGCTGCATGGATTTGCAGACGCTGCACGGCAAAGCGCCAATGGGTGTGCTGCGCCGGGCGGCGGCGCGGGGCGTGCCGGTGGTCGGCCTTTGCGGCTACCTGCACGAAGACGCGGCGGAAGCCCTCACGGCGGCGGGGTTTTGCGGGCTATACCCCGCAACAAAAACGCCGCAGCCCCTGGCGGAGCTGCGGCAAACCTGCCGGGCGGATTTATACCGTGCGGCGCTGCGGGCGGCAGAGTGGGCGCGGGGGGCTATCAATTCAACTACAGCTTGAATGTTGCGCAACCAGCTATCGCTTGCCGTGCGCCTTGCCCTGTGCTATACTTACGCACCTGGACACGGCACGCCGTGTCCCTACAAAGGTGCATGAAAACACAGAGGTACGTTGGCGCTTTATCCCGGTTTGTAGGGACACGGCGTGCCGTGTCCAGGTGCGTTAATTGCACAAGTTTGGACGAACGTCACAAGCCGAACATAAAAACTGAAACAGGGGAGGAATCCATTTTGCAAAGCAAAACAAAATATGCCGTTACCCGTGCGCAGGTGGAGGCGCTGTTTGATTCCGCCGGGCTTGGCGGCGTCACCGCAATCACGCCGCTTTCCGATGGCTGGTATAACGCCGTGCTGGCGGTCACGGCGGGCGGGGTGGATTACGTGTTGAAGGTTGCGCCGGAACCCGGCATAACGGTGCTGGCGCATGAACGGAATCTCCTGTGCCAGGAGCTGCGCTTTATTGCACTGCTAGAAGAACAGACAACCATCAGGGTGCCGAAGGTTTTTGCGCAGGGTCTGGATAAAGCCCTTTTGCCCTGCGACTGGTTTATTATGGAAAAATTGGGCGGCATACGGCTGGATAAAGCCAGGCTGAAGGGCGCGGCGCGGCAGGATGCAGATGCACAGATTGCGCAGATCCTGGAACAGTTTCACGCGCTGCAAGGGGCGGGGTTCGGCTATGAGCAGATGGGGCTGGAAGCCAACTGGTATCTGGCTTTGCGCAAAATGACGCAGGCGCTGGTGGAGGACTGCGCCGGTTTCCGCAAGCGCTGCGCACGGGGGAAGAAGCTGCTGCGCTACATTGAACTGCACCGCGAAATCCTGGAAGCCGTACCGGGCGTGCTTGTGAACTTCGATCTGCACACCATGAACCTGTTCTATCAAGATGAAAAACTCACGGTCATTGACCTGGAACGCTGCTTTTGGGGCGACTGGGTGGGCGACTGCATCATGCGCGGCTATGCGCCGCCCAAGCACTTTAGCCGGGAAGAGCAAATCCGCTTTTATTTGCTGGAAGCCTATTTGGCGACGGTCGCGCATAGCGAAAAATATTCGCGTTACCGGCCATGGAACAAGGCTTGGTGGGTGGATGTGACGGCTTCCGCCTATTTTGTGTGCAAGAGCTTCTCCGCACTCCGTCGGCTGCGCCGGAAGGGGTGAGCGTCATGCGCTTTTCAGCAGATTTTCCAGCAGCGCAATGTGCAGTTCTTCGTCCGCGATGATCCGGTTGATCAGTGCGCCGATGGCCGCGTCGTTCAGCTGGCACAGGATTTTGCGATAGTCCGCGATGCACGCCCGCTCGGCCTGTATATCCAGGCACAGGCGGTCGCGCAAATTTTTGCCGTAGGCGACGCTGCGGCCGCACCAATAGGGCGGGTGCTGGCCGCCGGATTTGAGTTCCAGGCTCACGCCAAGCTGGCGCATACAGCTGCCGATCATATCCATGTGCTGCATTTCCACAATCCCGATGCCGAGCAGCGCCCGCGCTGCTGCGGTGGCATTGCCGCAGGCTTCGTAATGCACCACGTATTGCGAAAGGGCGGTCATTTCAGAATATTGCCCGGCATAGGCTTGCGAAAGCAACTGCCCCTTGCGGTGGTCAGGCGGCAAATTGACGGGGACGGGGTAGGGCTGCGGCAGGTGGAAAGCGGCCAGGTCGCTATCCATCGGGTGATCGCGGGTGACGACAGGTTCGCCCATAGTGCATCGCTCCTTTGCGGCGGTTTTTGTTGTGATATATATATGCATACGCGGGCGGTGGTATGCGGGGTTTGCTATGCCCGCCGATTTCCCCCTTGTTTTTCCGTGTGCCTTGTGGTATAATTCGCATATACCAACTTTGCAACAGGAGGACACACACATGCAAAATTTCACCTTCGACATCCCCACCAAACTGGTTTTTGGCCGGGATACCCAAAAGCAGATCGGGGCTTTGCTCAAGCCCTATGCCAAAAAGATTCTGCTGCACTACGGCGGCGGGAGCATCAAGCGCAGCGGGCTTTATGATGAAGTGACGGCTTCGTTGCGCACGGCGGGGATCGAATTCCTGGAACTTGGCGGCGTGGTGCCGAACCCCCGGCTCAGTCTGGTGCGCGCGGGTATCGCCCTTTGCCGCCGGGAGGGCGTGGAGCTGATCCTGGCCGTGGGCGGCGGCAGTGCGATTGATTCGGCCAAGGCCATTGCGATGGGCGTGCTGTTTGAAGGCGACATTTGGCAGGTGTTCAACGACGACCTGCATGTGGAGCGTGCGCTGCCCGTGGCCACGGTGCTGACCATCCCCGCCGCAGGGAGCGAGAGCAGCGAATCCTGCGTGATCACCAACGAGGAAGCGCAGTTGAAATACGGCCACACGGACGCCTGTGTGCGCCCTGTGCTGAGCGTGGTCAATCCGGCGCTGTTCGCCACCCTGCCGCCCAACCAGGCCGCCAACGGCGTGGCCGATATGATGAGCCACATCTTTGAGCGCTACTTCACCAACACGCGCCACACCGATGTGACCGATGAACTCTGCGAAGGTCTGCTGCGGGCGATTCTGCGCAATGCGCCCAAGGTGATTGAAGCCCCCGGCGACTATGACGCGTGGAGCGAAATCGGCTGGGCGGGTTCGCTTGCGCACAATGATTTGGTGGGCAAGGGCCGTGAACAGGATTGGGCTTGCCACGGGATGGAACACGAACTCAGCGCGGTTTATGATATTCCGCACGGCGCGGGGCTGGCGGTGCTGACCCCCGCCTGGATGCGCTATGTCTACAAAACCAACGCCCCCATGTTCCTGCAATTTGCCCGCGAGGTTATGGGCGTGCGCACCGAAGGGCGCGACGCCGACGGCACGATCCTGGAAGCCGTCACCCGGCTCCAGGCGTTCTTCCGCCGCATGGGGCTGGCGCAGAGCCTGCAAGAACTCGGCATTGGCGAAGAGCGGCTGGAAGAGATGGCGAAAAAGGCCACCGGCGCGGCCTTTGGCGAAGAACACGGCCAGGGGCATTTTTGCCAGCTGAAATGGCAGGATGTGCTTGCGATTTTCCGCGCGGCGCTATGAAGATCACCCTGCAATTTGACCCCTGCGCGACGATTCACATCAGCCAGGTGCTGGTGGGCTTCGCCCTGCTGGCAAAGCAGGGCGCGTGTTCCCTGCAACAGGAGCGCGGGGCGCTGCCGCAGGACTTTGGCCACAACCAACTGGTGCTGGCGCGGCTGGCGGACGGCACGGCGCTGGCCTTTGATACCCATGATGCGGGCGAGTTGCACGTGCCGCCCGCCGATTTTGACGCCGCGATGGAGCGTCTGCAAATCCGCGCCTATTTCCGCCGGAGTTTACGCGCCGGTGCGTATGATGCATCCGCCTATGTGCAGCGGCAGCGCCCGCTGGGGCTGAATTACCACGTCAGCTGCCCGGCGAACCCTTATAACCATATTGCTTTGCGCGACCTGCCCGGCGGCCTAAAAGACCCCCTTGCGCGGCACAATCTGCTGCGCAAGGGATTGGCGCGGTTGCCCGTCGGCCGCCTTTCGGATCGTCAGTTTTACCCGGAACGCTTTGCCCGGGCGGCGGCGCATCCGCTGGGGGAAACGATTCTCTTTTTGACGCGCACCTGGTTCCCGCTCGAAGAGCATGACCCGGCCTGCACCCCTGCCGGGCTGGATCGGCTGCTCCGCGAAATGCCGTCGCTTGCCGGGATCCTTCAGATGGATGAAACGCGGGCGGCGCTGATCCGCCTGTTGCGCAAAGAATACGGCGACCGTGCGCTGGCGGGGTTCGCCCGCAACCGGTTCACGGAAATGCGGTTCCCCGATTTGATCGCCCCGGCGGCCAACACCCGGCGGGGGGCGTACCTGCAAACCATGCAGCGGGCGGCGGTTTGCCTGACCACCGTGGGGCTGCACCGCTCCACCGGCTGGAAGATGGGCGAATACGTCGCCGCCGCACAGGCAATCGTCTGTGAGCCGCTGTGGGATACCCTGCCCGGCGACTTCGCCCCGCAGCGCAATTACCTCCCCTTCGCAGCCCCGGAAGAAGCCCTGCGCCAGACGGAATATCTGCTGGCAAACCCGGATTTTGCCCGGCAAATGCGCCAGAACAACGCGGCATACTACGAAGCGCACCTGCGGCCGGAACGGCTGGTGGGCAACGCGCTGGCAGGGTATGCATAAAACCGCTACCCCAAAGAGAAGCCAACACCGAAAGCTGCGACGGCGCCCGGTTCTGCAACATCGCGCTTTCGCAAGGCAGCGTGCAATCTATTTTGCGCAGCGAACCCGCGCTGCTGCAACAGGAACTGGCGGCGCTGCGCACGGCGGTGGACGCATATTTTGGCGGCGGAACGCAGACAATCGATTTCGGCTACCGGCTCCGGCTGGGGGTCAAGGGGTAAGGCTTGAAAACAACATCTTTTGATTCAAAACAATATAAAACAGCCCTCAAATCAAACAACACCCCACAATGAAAACTCATTGTGGGGTGTTGTGGTTTCTACGCAGCCAAGAAATATTCCTACTATTCCTATTGACTTAATATGATACACGTGTTATAATACTCCTATCGGCATTATGCGTATCGCAGGGAAATGGGGGAATATCGGATATGACAGACGAAATTTTGAAAGTCCGCCTGGGCGGGCTGCGGCAAAAAGTGCATATCAAATCGGGCGACGAGAGCAAGCCTGTGCTGCTGTTTATCCACGGCGGGCCGGGCGGGCCGAACCGGCATTTGATCATGACAAAGCACACGGATTTGTTGGATTCGTTCACATTGGTGGCATACGACCAGCGGGGCTGCGGCGGTTCGTTCTGGGGCTGCAAGCCCAAAAGCCTGACCCTGGATCGCCATGTGGATGACGCGGGCGAACTCGCGGCATACTTGTGCGAGCGCTTTGGCAAGGATAAAATTTTTGCCGTCGGCGGCAGTTGGGGCAGCGCGCTGGGCGCGGGTTTTGCCTACCGCTACCCTGATTTGGTGGCGGCGTTCGTGGGCTTTGGGCAGGTGGTCAACGGCGCTGAAAATGAACGCGTGAGCTTTGAATATACGCTTGCACAGGCTGAAAAAGCGGGCAATCAAAAAGATATTGCGGCGCTCAAACGTGTTGGGCCGCCTGTGAAAGGCGCTTATCAGCACGGCGTGCGCGGCGCGATGAAGCAGCGCGATTTGCTGACTAAATATGGCGGGTATTCGCCGAACAATCACGACGACAGCTATTTTGGCCACATGGTGCGCGAAATGCTCGCCGCGCACGAATATAGTTTTGGCGACCTTTTGGGGTTGCTCCTTGGCTCCATAATTGTGCCGCTTGCGATGATGGACGAGATTTCAGACGCTGATCTGGCGACCCATTGCCCGCACTTCGCAGTCCCCTATTTTATTTTTCACGGCGTTTATGATTACAACACCCCGGCGCCTTTGGTCGAACCGTTCCTGCAAAAAATCACAGCGCCGCACAAAGAATTGGTCTGGTTCGAGCATTCCGGGCACAATCCCATGACCGACGAGCCGGAGCAATTTGAATCCTTGCTGCGCGAAAAACTGTTGCGCATTGCGGAGGCAGAGCGGGAAAAGGGCGTGCGTGTATGAGCAAAACACAGAGAGGAAGATTTTATGCTGCAAGCGCAATTGTTTGAACAGTTTCAGTGGTTTCACAGGCGCCCGGAGTTGGGCAACGAAGAGGTTGAAACGACGGGGCGGATCCGGGAAATCCTCACGGAACTGGGCGTGGAAATTTTGGATTTGCCGCTCAAAACCGGCCTTGTGGCACGGGTGAGCGGGCAGGAAGGGCCGACGATTGCCCTGCGGGCGGATATTGATGCGCTGCCCGTTGCGGAGGAAACCGGGCTGCGCTATGCCTCGGGAACACCGGGTAAGATGCACGCCTGCGGGCATGATTTTCACCTGACGGCCTTGCTTGGCGCGGCACAGCTTTTGCACGCCCGGCGGGGAAATTTAAAAGGCACGGCGCTGCTGCTGTTCCAACCTGCGGAAGAAATCGGCGCGGGCGCTGCGCAGGTACTGCAAGCGGGTGCGCTGGAAGGCGTGCGGGAGATCTATGGCCTGCATACGTCGCCGGAATTGGCGCCGGGCGTCATTGCGGTTTCGGCGGGGGCAAATACCGGCGCTGTGGGCGGCTTCCGGGCTGAAATCCACGGCAAGGGCGGCCACGCCAGCGCCCCGGAGGACTGCGTTGACCCCATTGTGGCGGCGGCGCAGTTTATCATGGCGGCGCAAACGATTGTCAGCCGCTTCACAAGCCCGTTTGAGCCGGTGGTGATCACGGCGGCGAAAATCATCGCGGGCGATACGTGGAATGTCATCCCCGAAAGCGCACTGATTGAGGGTACGATTCGCACGCTGGGTACGGCGCTGTTCGCCAAAGTGGGCGATCAGCTCGGCGAGATTGCCAAAGGCATTGCCCTCGCCAGCGGCACAAGGATTGACTACCTCTGGCAGATGGGTGCGCCTTCGACGAATAATGACCCCGTCCTTTCGGATTTCACGGCAGGTATTGCGCAAGAACAGGGCTTCGCTGTCGTGCCCAACCAGCCCTCGCTGGGCGGCGAAGATTTTGCGCTGTATCAGCAGAAACTCCCGGGCGTGTTCTTCTTCATCGGGACGGGCGGGCTGGGGCAACCACAGGCGCATCACCCCAAATTTGCCGTTGATGCAACGCAACTCGCGCCCGCCGCAGAATTGCTTGCGGCGCTGGCGGCACGGGCGCTGGAACGGGAGGTTGCGCAATGATTTATTGGCTGTTTCGCTGCCTACTGGCGAATTTGTTCCGGCTGTGGTGTTTGATTGCAACGCTTTTGCATCCCAAACGCTATCAAAAATCCCGCCCGCGCGAGGCGAACCCGGATATTAAGTTCGATTTCAAGGAAACTTGGTGGTGGCTGTATAAATATTACTTCCGGCAGGTGGAGCATGCGGAAACCCCGGAAATCGAGGCGCCTTTTGCAAGCGCAGCGCTTGATTTTACGCCGCCTGAAGAATTTACGCCTGAAACGAGCGCCAGAATCTCCGCTGCGGGCGATATTCTGCCTTCGGATTACATCACGCCCAACACGATTTCGCATTTGTTGGATGACATAGAGGATTTTTATTTTGACGCAGAGCTGGTCTGCGCGAACTTGGAATCCCCTGTCGCGCCCGGCCAACCGTTTTCAGCGATCCCGAAGAATCTGTTTATCCCGCTGCGGATGAACAATTCCGTGGAAGTGTTTGATGCGTTTTATCGCAACGGCAAAGGCATTGCACTGTTCACCACCGCAAACAACCATGCCATGGATCGCGGCGAAGCAGGGCTGCTGGAAACCATTGATTTTCTGGATAGCAAAGGTGCGCTGCACACCGGGACTTCAAAAGGCAGCGACGAAGAATTTTTGATCACGGAACGCAATCACATCAAAATTGCGTTTATTTCTTATACCTATTCGCTCAACGGCAAGGGCGCGCCCCAAAACGCACAGGTCAACCGCTTGCGGCTCAACCTGCCCGGCGCGGATTTTTCGCCGCTTTATGCGCAAATCAGCAAAGCAAAGGCGCAACATACCGATGTTGTGATCCTGGCGCTGCACTGGGGGCTGGAAAACGAGTCGTACCCCACGCAGCATTTCATCGATGCAACGCGCACCCTGTGGGAACATGGCGCGGACGTGATCATCGGCAACCACGCCCACGGCGTGCAGCCCGTGGAAAGCTACCGCTGCGCCGACCCGTATTCACAAATTGAAAAGCCGCGTCTGGCGTTTTATGCGCTGGGGGATTTCATGAGTTATCACCCGGCAAAGAACACGCGCTTGGGTTTGCTGGCGAAATTTGCGCTGCAAAAAGGCACGGCCAACGGCGAAGCCATCTCGTTTGTTTCGGGCGTGCAATTTTTGCCAACCTATTTATACACCCGCAAAACCCGCGACGTCAGCCATGACTTCCGTGTGCTGCGCCTGTGGGGCAATGCCACTGCGCCCCTGAATCACAGGCAAAAGCGCGAAATTCTGCGCCTGCGCAAACTGCAAAAGAAGGTGATCCCCCATGCGTAACTATGTTTTGAGCCGCGCATTCAACGAAATGGCCATCGGTACGCCGGAGCAGCGCACGGACGGCGTTCAGCCAACCTATCCACAAGCGCAGCGCGTAAAAGCGGGTGCGCTTGCCGGGTTTGCCTATTTGCCGGAGCGACCCAACGGCAAAACGGTGATTTTCTTTTCCGGCTCCGAAGGCTCGAACGCAGCCATGCTGGGCGACGCCGCAAACGAATATTGTGCGCATGGCTTTGCCGTGCTTGGCGTGGACTACCGGGGCTTCGGCGAAAACGCAGCCATACCAAGCAAATGCACGGAGCAAGAATTTTATGCAGATGCACGCGTGATTTTTGATTTTGCACGGCAAAGCGTAGAGGCGGAGCAAATCATTTTGCACGGATTTTCGTTGGGCGGCGCGGTTGCGGCATGGCTGGCGCTGGCGCTGGCGCAGCAGGGCGTGCATATCGGCGGGCTGGCGCTGCACAGTTCCATCAAAACCATGACCCATGCGGCAAAGCAGACGCTGCCGCTGCCCGCGCCCCTGGCCTGGCCGCTTGGCTGGCTGGGCGGGCAGTTCACCGGCGGGGGATACAATACAAAAAAATATTTGCGGCAGCTGGCGAAGATTTATCCCGAAATCCCGCTGCACTTCATCGGCGGGAATGCGCAGGATGAACTGAATCTGCACGAAACAAAGCTGGAGCAAATCCCCGGCTTCACCCGCAAAAGCGTGCACCACGGCGACGAACCGCATCAGATCAACGGCAAGCGGGCGGCGAACCTGAACTTTGATTTTTGGGAGGATTGGCAAGATGAAATTACCCCAAATTGAGGCGGAGCATCTTCTGCTCACAAGTTTTTCGGCCGCAGATTTCGCCGGTGTAAAGGCCTGGGCGGGCGACGCCGAGAACATACGGTATATGCTGTGGGGGCCGTTTGCGGATGAAGCGATCCATGCGTTTTTGCAGGTGTGGGCGCAAAATGCCGCGCTGGAAACCCCCACGGGCTATCAATTCAATGTGAAACGGAAGGCCGGTGGCGGCAACATCGGCTGCGGCTTTTTTGAACTGAGCGAACCTGCGGAGATCGGCTGGGTGATTCAGAAAGAATATTGGGGGCAGGGTCTTGGCGCTGAACTGGGTCGCGCACTGCTGCGCTTTGGCTTTGATACGCTTGGCCTACCAAAAATCGTCGCCCACTGCGACGCCGAAAACACAGGATCACATAAGCTCATGGAGAAAATCGGGATGCGGCGCACGAATCTGTCATTGCAAACACGGCAGGGCAATGCCGCGCTGGACGGTGCACTGCGGAATGAACTGACCTACGAAACCGAGAGGCAGGCTGGTTGATATGAAGCCAAAACCCTGGATTAAATCCCTGCAAGGGTGGTCGTGGATCATCACGATTGTGTGGATCACGATTGCGAACTTTTGGCATCCGTTCGGGCTTTATGGCCTGGTATGCATGTTCACGCCAATCATTATCGCCCTGACGGGGCGGGGAAAGATGCACTGCGCAAGGGTTTGCCCGCGCGGTTCGTTCATCGGGCTGTTCACGCGGCGGATTTCTCTGGGCTTGCGAAAGCCCGCGTTCATGAAAACGAAGGGGTTCCGCTGGGTTCTTTGGGCGGCGATGATGGGCAGTTTTGCCGTGCTGCTGACGCTTTCGGTCATCAAAGGCGTGCGCGTGGGCGGCGTGGCCGGGGTGGGCGTTGTGGGCAACACGATTTTGATTTTCATGGAAGTCGCCACCGGCTTGGCCTTCCTATCCGGCCTGTTGTTCACCCCACGCGCCTGGTGCACAGTGTGCCCCATGGGGTTCACCACCGGGAACATCCGGGGCTTGCTGCACAAATCCGGCAGCCGTGGGGGAAATCCTGCGTCACGCCGCCCCTTTATGCGCCGTGAACCCTGACCCGGCCTTTGTCACTGCAAAATACACCACATCGCTGGTGTAGTAGTCGTTCCACTTGTCGTAGCCCCACAGGTAACCTTGAT
>JAITNG010000026.1 GCA_031290595.1 Oscillospiraceae bacterium | reverse complement strand
CTGATCGCGCTGTTCGGCCTGATCATCTAGTCTTTCCCCCTGCGTTTTGAACCAGCGACACGGCTGGTGAAGCAAAACGAACCCACGCCGCCTGTGCATTCGCACGGGCGGCGTTTTTTATTGCGGCATACAATTATAATTTTAGTCACCCTTTTCCCCCGCGCGAATATAGTAAGAATAGAACCGTCTGCCAAAAGGCTATATTTCAAGCCAATGAGAAAGGATGATCTCCCATGGAACAGCAGGAGAAACGGCGCACAACGACCCAGAACCCCAATGTGGAGCAGTATAAGCAACAGATGCTCGAACTCGGCCGCCGCAACGGGCAGCAACCGCCGGTTGCGGTGCAACAGCGGGAAACGCAAACGATCCAAAACACCGTGCAGAACATTCAAAACATACAGAACATCCAAAACACGCAGGCGGGCGTACATACCGGGCAGGGGGAACGCATAGGCCACCGGCTGGAAGAAGCCGGGGCGGCCGCAGAACACTTGTTGCAAAAGGCGGAACCCCTTGTGGAGCGGGCGGAACCCCTTGTGGGTCTCGCGCTGCGATCCGGCCTGGCAGCGGCGGGCGCAGCCGCGGCGGCGGAGGGAATACGCCTGGGCGTGGACGCCATTGAAGAACACGCCGAAAAGAAGCGGGAGGCGAAACAGGCCGAAGCCAAGCTGGTGGCAGCCAAACAGGCCGCCGCGATTGCAGCAGCCAAGGCCACGGCAGCCGCCACCAAACAACCCGCGCAATGGACGGCCACTTATGTGGAACAGACCGTGCGGCAAGCCGCGCCGCAACAGGTGATTGTGCCGCAGCCGCAGCCCGCTGCGCAGGTGGAAGCCCGGCCTGTGCCGGTCTACCAAACGCCCGCACCGTTGATTTACACCGCGCCGGCCGGCCAAAGCGTCGTTCCGGCGGATCTGCTTGCCGCCGCGCCCCCAACGCCCAGCTTTGCGCAGCCGCTTGCGCCACAGCCGGAGGAATCCCAGGCTACGCTGGCCGTGCAAACGAAGCTCTGCCCGGTGCATGGCCGCCAGCAACGCCTTGCCGGGCGCTGCCGCCGCTGCGGGTTCCCGGTCACTTACCCGGCTTGCTGCTGCCAAACGCCCTGCTGCACCGCGCCGCCGGAGCAACCCGCCGCCCCGGAGCCGCCGCCTTCGCCCCCGGAACCGCCCATCCTCCCGGAACCGCCCGCGCCCTCAGGCGCAGCCCCTTCCGGCGCGGCGGCCTACGCATATGAAGAAACCGCATATATCCCCAGTGCGCAGGCGCTGACGCGCCCCACGCCGGATACCCTGGCGCAATACCCCTACACCGCTGCGGATGGTTCAGTCCCCGCCTATGTGGATCCGCAGGCCGCGCCGGTAGCGCTTTTCCCCCGGAGCGTGGAAAATGCACCGCCGGACGTCGCCTACGATGCGCTCGACGTCGGCTACGATACATACAATAACCCGGCAGTCAACACGGAATTTGTGGAGCTGCCCACGGAACGCTATGCATCTCTGGATGATTTCCTCGAAAAGAACACCGGGCGCGGCCAGCTGACGGTGCGCATACACAACGCCATCGGCGGCGACCCGGTTGCGGGGGCGAACCTCATGGTGACGACAACGATCAACGGCGTGCAGTATATTTTTTATAACGTGACGACGGATCAAAACGGCGAAGCCGCCCACCTGAATTTGCCCGCGCCCGCCAAGCAGCTTTCCTTCGCGCCCCCCAGGAACGCAACGCCCTATGCCCTCTATGACATCACCGTGACGGATGCGGCGGGCGGCAGCCGGGTGTTCCGCAACGTCACCATTTTTGCCGATACCGAATCCGTGCAGGATGTGCAGATCGCCCCGGGCAACGGCACGCAGGTGCTCGATGAGGCGCTTTACCTCAAGTAAACACAGGGAAAAGGAGGCCAACGCCATGGAGTTGGGTACGCCGATGGTGCCAAACACGATCACCGTTCACCTGGGTTCGCCCAAAACAAGCGCCCGGAATATCACCATCCCCTTTATTGATTATATTAAGAATGTGGCCAGCAGCGAAATCTACCCCACCTGGCCCGAAAACGCCCTGCGCGCCAATATTTATGCGATCACCACCTTTGCGCTGAACCGCATCTACACCGAGTTCTACCGCTCCCAGGGGTATGCGTTTGACATCACCTCTTCCACCGCATACGACCAGGCCTTTGTGGAAGGGCGCGAGATTTTTGCCAACATCAGCCGCCTGGTGGATGAGCAGTTCAATGACTACATTGTGCGCCAGGGGCATGTGGAACCCATGCATTCCTCCTATTGCAACGGCACCACATCCACCTGCGCCGGGCTTTCGCAGTGGGGGAGCTACTACCTGGCCAGCCAGGGCTATACGCCTTACCGTATTTTGCAATATTATTATGGCAACGATATTGATTTGGTCTTCAACGCCCCGGTGGGCAACATACGCGAATCCTACCCCGGGCTGCTTCTGCGCCGGGGGAGCATCGGCGAGAGCGTGCGCGATATTCAGACGATGCTGCGCCGCATCAGCCGGAGCTACCCCGCCATCCCCCTTGTGACGGTCGGCGCCGGGGTGTTCAATGCCGAAACCGAGGCCGCCGTCCGCGCCTTCCAGCGCACCTTCGGCCTGACGGTGGATGGCATCGTCGGGCGGGAAACCTGGTACCGCATGGGTTCCATCTATAACGCCGTCAAGCGCCTTTCCGAATTGGATTCCGAGGGCATCTCCGCCAGCGAGGCGCGGGCGCTTTATAACATCAACCTGCGCCAGGGCGACCGTGGCCAGGATGTGAAGGTTGTGCAGTATTATCTGGATTTTGTTTCCCTGTTCCATCCGCAGATTCCGCGCGTCGCGGCGGACGGCGTCTTTGGCAACGGCACGGATCAGGCGGTGCGCGCCTTCCAGCAGACCTATGGCCTGACGGTGGATGGCGTTGTTGGCCGCAACACGTGGAATTGGCTGCAAAGCGTCTATGACGAAACCTATGCTGCCTTGCCTCCCGCCAGCGCCCGCAATATCTACCCCGGCTACGCATTCTCGGAAGGGGATAACGGCGACCAGGTGCGTCTGCTGCAAACCTGGCTCAACGCCCTTTCCCGGCGCATCCCCGGCTTGGTTGCCCTGACCCCGGATGGCGTTTTCGGCCCGGCGACCCGCAATGCCGTGTCCGCCTTCCAGCGCTACGCCCAAGTGCCGGTTTCCGGCGATGTGGGGCCGTTGACCTGGAACGCGTTGGTGGAAAATTACAACCAATACTTTTGATGTGCATAGCGTACCCCCCGGTCAGCCGACCGGGGGGTTGTTTTATGCTATCCTATTGTTGCACTTGTCCTTACAGGGCAGCCACGAGGAAGCGCACGCTTGTGGAAATGAGTTCGCCAAGCCAGGCGAAAGCGACCAGCACCTTGCCGAAGCTGAGGGAGAAGAAGTTGCCGGGGGTGATGGTTTCGCCATCGCGCACATCGGCTTCAGCGGTGGAAGCGAGCGTATAATACAGCTCGGTTTCAAAGCCGTAGCGGTTGGTTTTGATGGAAGCCGAGGAACCCAGGGTCACCGGGATGGTTGCGCCAAAGCGGAAGTGGGTGTATTCCTCTTCCACAAGGTAACGCAGGGCTTTTGCGGTGCTGATGCCGGCGGGGGGGGCGACCAGGGTGATGGTGTTGAAGGGTTCGGCGCTGGCGGTGCGCTCTTCGATGGCAAAGCTGCCTTCGCCGCACTTGACGCCGCTCAGGTCAAGCCCTGTCACGTTTCCGAAGGCGTTGCGGATGATCACGCCCGTGCGCCGGTTTTGGGCGGTGGCGCTGTTTTCAAAGGTGATACCTTCGGCGGCGGGGTCGGCGTCAAAATAAAACCCGGCCTGTCCGTTGGCGTTGGCTGCAACATTTTTGAGCGTAACGGTGGAACCGTTGACGTTCAGGATGTTGACGCCGCCGCGCAGGGCGCTTTTGGCGACCACGTCTTCAAGGACAACCACGCCGCTGGCCGCGCCGAAGATGCGGATGGCGAAGAGGGTCTTCAGCCCGCCGCTGACGGTTACGTTTTTAATCGCGCCGTCCGCGCCGATGCGCAGGACTTCGTTTCCGTCACCGAGCTTGGTGGGGTCAATGGCGATCACTGCGCCGTCTTTCCCTTCCAGGGTAACGCCGCTGGGGATCGCCGCCGGGGCGGTGGTCACTTTGCCGCTGACGGTGACGGTGTCGCCGCTGGCGGCAGCCGCAAAGGCTTCAGTCAGCGTTGCATATTCGGTTGTGCCAATGGTGATTTTGGCGGCGGAGGCGGCGGAGACGGCCATGCTCCCCAGGGTGAGCGCCAGGGTCAACGCCAGTGCTGTGGCAAGAATCTTGCGGATGGTTTGTTTCATGAATATTCTCTCCTTCTTTTACTTTTGTGGCTTGCTTCCAAAATGTAACATCCATTTTATTCTCTTTTACAGGAAAAGTCAATACATTTGGAAAATAAAGTCTACACGCCCAATTTTTCGCTTTTTGCCACAAAAATGCCCTCTAAAACAGCGCCTTTACGGCCTTTTCTGTCAGCTCCGCGCAGCGGATTTGCGCTTGCGCGGTGCTTGCGCCCGGCGCAAAGGCTTCATCCGTGCAAACGTAGAGCTTGATCTTCGGCTCTGTGCCGGAAGGGCGCAGCACCAGCCATTCGCCGCCCTTGAAGTAGAGCTTCACCACATCTGAAAGCGGGAGGCCGTAGCGGCTCACAGCGCTTCCGGGCTGCGCGGGTTCGTTGTAATCTTCCATGCGCGTCACGGTTTCGCCGGGGATGCAGCCCGCATAGTTTTGCCGCAGACGCTGCATGACGCCCTTGATTTCCGCCTGCCCCGCCGCGCCTTTGGCCTCGTGGTTGTGCAGCGTTTCGCTCACCGCGCCATAGGTGGCGTAAAGGCTTTGCAGCGCCTGGTAAAGGGTGATCCCCTGTTCCAGCTTGTAATAGAGCGCCATTTCGGCCACCAGGGCGGAAGCCAGCACGGCGTCTTTATCGCGGCAAACGTCGCCGGTGAGGTAGCCGTAGCTTTCCTCAAAACCGAAGAGGAAGCTGTGGCTGCCGTCGGCCAGCCAGCCGTCCATCGCTTCGCCGATGTATTTGAAGCCCGTCAGCACTTTGGCGACCTGCACGCCGTTGGCCTTGCAGATGCGCTCGGCCAGGGTGCCGGTGACGATGGTGGTGACGATCCCCGAGTTGGGGGGCAGGGCGCCAAGTTCTTTGTGCGTGCGGATCAAATAATCGCAGAGCAGCGCCCCGGTCTGGGTGCCGGTCAGCACCTGGAATTCCCCGGCGGCGTTTTTGGCCAGCACGCCGATGCGGTCGGCGTCCGGGTCGGTGGCAAAAATGACGTCCGGAGCCTCCTTCTTCGCCCACTTCATCGCCATGGCGAAGGCGGGCTTTTCTTCCGGGTTGGGCTTTTGCACGGTGGGGAAGTCCCCGTCCCCGTCCGCCTGTTCCGGCACGACGATGCACTGCGGGTAGCCCAGGCGTGCGAGCATCTGCGTCACCGGCACCAGGCCGCAGCCGTGCAGGGGGGTGTATATCATGCGCAGCTGCCCGCCGTTGGCGCGGCTGAACGCCTTGCGGGGCAAAAAGGCTTCAATGGCGGCGTAGTAGCGCTCGTCGGCCTCCGCGCCCAGCCAGGTCAGCAGGCCGTTTTGCGCCGCCTCTTCCAGGGTGATGCTAGTATAGAGGTCATAGCCTTCAAAAAGATCCACCTGCGCGATTTTCTGCTCCACCAACAGCGAATCGTGATCCGTCAGCTGGCCGCCAGTGGAGCCGTAGGCCTTGTATCCGTTGTATTCCTTCGGGTTGTGCGAGGCCGTCAGCACAAGGCCGGCCTGTGCGCCCGCTTGCCGCACGGCGAAGGAGAGCATCGGCGTGGGGCGGGCTTCGGTATAGAGTTCCACCGCAATGCCGCTGGCGCAAAGCACCCGTGCCGCGCACTGGGCAAAAAGGCGCGAATGGTTGCGGGTGTCGTAGGCGATGCAGACCTTGCACGCCGCACCGGCATATTTTTGTTGCAGATGATGCGCAAGCCCCAGGGTGGCTCTGGCGACTACGTGGAGGTTCATGCGGTTGCGCCCCGCGCCCATTTCCGCCCGCAGACCGCCCGTGCCAAACGAAAGATCCTGCCGGAAGGCGTCTGCACGCAACGCCGCGTCGTGTTCCATGCGCTCCAGCTGGCCGCGCCAGGGGTCGTCCGCCGGGACGCGCTCCATCCAGCGCTGCCATTCCAGCAGCGCTTCGTTTTTGCGGATCAGTTCCACCCGCTGCCGGACGCTATCGGCGCTGCGCAGCGCGTCGCCCGGGGTGTGGAAGGCATAATCCAACAGCTGCGTGAGCGTGGTGGTGGCCGCGTGGAGCCGCGTATCGCTGGAAGCATAATAGACGGTCACTTCGCCGGTTTCCGCATTGACCGCCGCGCCGTTGCTGAAGAGGACGTTGGAAACATCGCCGACGCGTTCGCCGCCCAGCGGCGCGAGCAGGTAGCCCGAAGGCGCGGCGATGACTTCCCAGGGTTTTTGCAAATCGGTGACGAAGAGGTAAAGCACATAGCGCAACCCGGCGGCGGTGCCGCGCACCCCGTGGGCGATGTGCAGCCAGCCTTTTTCCGTTTTGATCGGTGTTGCGCCCGCGCCGTTCTTGCTCTCTGTGATCGTATGATACACCCGGGGGCTGACCAGGCGTTCTTCTGTGATTTCGGCCTGTTCCATGCTTTCGCACAGGGCAAAGCAGACGCCGCCGCCCTGCCCGGCTTCAATAAAGCCATCCTGCGGGCGGGTGAACAGGGCATACCTGCCCTCCACTTTTTCGGGGAACAAAACCACGTTGCGCTGCTGCGGCGAAAGTGAGCGCAGGTTCGGCAGACGTTCCCAGTTATGCAAATCCTTCGTTCGCGCGATGCCCACCGCCGCCACCGCCGCCGAAAGCTCCGGGTTTTCCGGGTCTTTGCTTTCAGAGCAGAAAAGGCCGTAGATCCAGCCGTCTTCGTGCAGGGTCAGGCGCATATCATAGACGTTGGTTTCGCCGGGGCAGGTATCCGGCAGTTCAATGGGATGCGCAAACACAAAGCCTTCGGTGGGGCTGGCGCTTTTGGCCAGGGCAAAAAAGGATTTGCGGTCGCAGCCCTCCACCCGCACGGCCAAATAGTAATAGCCGCCCAGCAAAAGCGCGCCGCTGTTGAACGTGGCGTTGACCCCCAGCCGTTCCAGGCAAAGGGGGTTTGCGTCCGCGTCAAAATCAAAGCGCCAGGCCGGCGGAATGTGGTCGCGCGTCAGCACCGGGTTTGCCCAGCGTTGCAGGACGCCGTTGTATTGCCCCGCCGGTTGGTTCGCCCGGCCAATCAGTTGCCGGTATTCCGCCTGAAGTCGTTTGGATGTTTCACTCTGCATAAGTGCCTCCCATAGTAAAGTAATAAATATTATATACAATTTGCAGGAACGCGCCGCACGCAGGCAGCCCGTTGCTCTTGTCTTATTTTAGCATAGTTTGCCTGGGTTGGCAATAGGCGGGGGCGAAAAAATGAAAGTTCCGCAAAAGAAAATAAAAAAATCTTCAGAAAACGCTTGCATTTCGCGGGAAGCTGTAGTATAATACTCAAGTGCGTGTGCGCCGATAGTGTGTGCATACGATCAGCGACGATACGGAAGGTGGCCGCCCGGGGCGCTGCGCAATGGCTGCGCTGCTCCTTTTGCGCTGGCGGGGAATTTCCGTGGAGCAAGTCCGATTCAAAAACCGGGCGCACCATTTTGCTGGAGTCTGTTCGGCAATCCGGGGCTAGCCATGTTCCCCGGCTTTTTAATGGAAGCCGATGAACACCCGGGGGCGTGTATTGAATTTTCGCCCAGCAAGGTGAGCCGCCAAAACAAGAAAGGCGTGAAGAAAGCAATGGCAACAAAAGGCAACATCCGCATCCGCCTGCGCGGCTACGACCACAGTCTTGTGGATAAAGCAGCCGAGCGCATTGTGGAAACCGCAAAGAATTCCGGCGCACAGGTCAGCGGGCCTGTTCCCCTGCCGACGGAAAAAGAGATCATCACGGTTCTGCGCGCAGTGCATAAGTATAAGGATAGCCGTGAGCAGTTTGAGCAGCGCACCCATAAGCGCCTGATCGACATCCTGCGCCCCTCCGCCAAAACGGTGGAAGCCCTTTCCGGCCTGGAGCTCCCCGCCGGGGTCGATATTGAAATCAAACTTTAACCTTCAGCAATAGGACATGCGGTCAAGTTGGCTCTGCCAACCAATAACCAAACAAGGAGGATACAGCGTATGGAAAAAGCACTCATCGGCAAGAAGCTGGGCATGACCCAGATCTTTGATGAGAAGGGGAACGTCGTCCCGGTGACAGTCGTTGAAGCGGGTCCCTGCCCGGTGGTTTCTTTTAAGACACTGGAAAACGACGGATACGAAGCGGTGCAGCTTGGCTTTGGCGAAATCAAGGTCAGCCGCGTTACGCAGCCGCTCCAGGGGCATTTTAAAAAGAACGGCGTCGCCCCCAAGCGGAAGCTCAAGGAATTCAAGCTCCCGCAAGCGAACCTCAACGTGGGCGACCTGATCAAAGCGGACGTCTTCGCCACAGGCGAAAAGGTGGATGTTTGCGGCACGAGCAAGGGCAAGGGGACGGCCGGCGCCATCAAGCGCTGGAACTTTTCCCGCCTCAAGGAAAGCCACGGCACGGGTCCTGTTGCCCGGCACGCAGGTTCCATGGGCGCGTGTTCCTCACCTTCCCGCGTTTATAAGGGGAAGAAGCTGCCCGGCCACATGGGGCATGTCCGCGTGACGGTGCAAAACCTCACCGTTGCGAAGGTGGATGCGGAGAACAACCTCCTGGCCATCAAGGGAGCAATCCCCGGGCCGAAGGGCGGCATTGTCCTGATCTCCGCCAGCGTGAAGGCCTAAGGAAAGGAGAGAGTGAAATGCCAAACGTAACTATCTATGACGCGGCGGGCGAGCAGGTCGGCGAACTTGCGCTCAACGATGCCGTGTTTGGGGTTGAACCCCATGTTCCTTCCATGCACCTGGTGGTGCGCAGTTACCTGGCCGCGCAGCGCAGGGGCACCCAATCCACACTGACGCGCGGCGAAGTCCGCGGAGGCGGCAGGAAGCCCTGGCGGCAAAAAGGCTCCGGCCGCGCCCGGCAAGGCTCCACCCGTTCCCCCCAGTGGACGCACGGCGGCATCGCCCTCGGCCCGAAGCCCAGAGATTATGTGATCGCGGTCAACCGCAAGGTGCGCCGCCTGGCGATGAAGAGCGCCCTTTCTTCCAAAGTGCGCGATGACGAGCTGACTGTTTTGAACGAACTCCCGTTGGAGGAGATCAAGACACAGGCCGTCGCCAAGGTGCTGGCAGCGCTCCAGGTGGGGAAGAAGACCCTGATCGTTTCCCCCGTCAGCGACGAAACGCTTTACCGCAGCGCACGCAACATCGCCGGTGTGAAGGTCACCCCCGTTAACAACCTGACGGTCTACGACATCCTCAACTGCGATACGCTGCTGCTGCTGGAAGAAGCCGCTGGCAAAATCGAAGAGATCTATGCACCGGCGGCCGCAGCCGATGAGGAGGTAACAGCATGAGTAAGTTTGCACAGGATATTATTGTGCGCCCCATCATCACAGAGGCCTCTATGCTGGGCGCGCCGGATAAGAAATATGTTTTTGAGGTGGCCAGGGGTTCCAACAAGGCCGAAATCGCCTGGGCGGTGCAAGAGCTGTTCAAGGTGAAGGTCGCCAAGGTCAACACCCTCAACGTCAAAGGCAAGCTGCGCCGCGAACGCGGGCACGAAGGCTACACCTCCGATTGGAAGAAAGCCTACGTCACCCTGACGGCGGAGAGCAAGAGCATCGAATTCTTTGACGGCATGATGTAAATTCAGAGATTAGAGAGTAGATATTGGAAGTCGGATGCAGGTTCCCCAAACAGAATCTAGTATCTGGCATCTAGTAGTCTAACATCTTAGAAAGTGGGGCTGCCACATGGCGATCAAAACATATAAACCAACGACCAACGCCCGCCGCAATATGTCCGTGACAGATTATTCCGGGCTTTCCAAGGTCAAACCCGAAAAGAGCCTTCTGCGTGCGCAGAAGAAGCACGCCGGGCGCAACAGCTACGGGCGCATCACCGTGCGCCACCGCGGCGGCGGCAACCGGCAAAAATACCGCATCATTGACTTCAAGCGCAACAAGTTCGGGATCCCCGCACTGGTTGCAACGCTGGAATACGACCCCAACCGCTCGGCGCACATCGCCCTGCTCAAATATGAAGACGGCGAAAAGCGCTACATCCTCGCACCCGCAGGCCTCAAAGTGGGCGACACCGTTCACGCGGGCGCCGGCGCCGATATTAAACCCGGCAACGCGCTGCCCTTGAACGCCATCCCCACCGGCACGGTGATCCACAACGTGGAGCTTTACCCCGGCCGCGGCGGCCAACTGGTGCGCTCGGCGGGCAATTCCGCCCAGCTGATGGCCAAGGAGGGCAAACTTGCCCTGATCCGTCTGCCTTCGGGCGAGCTGCGCAACGTCCCCGCCGAATGCATGGCCACCATCGGCCAGGTCGGCAACGTGGACCATGAGAACGTCAAGATCGGCAAGGCCGGGCGTACACGCCACCTGGGCTTCCGCCCGACGGTGCGCGGTTCGGTCATGAACCCCTGCGACCACCCCCACGGCGGCGGCGAAGGCAAATCCCCCATCGGCCGCCCCGGCCCCGTGACCCCCTGGGGCAAGCCCGCGCTGGGTTACAAGACGCGGTCCAAAAAGAAGGCCAGCAATCGGCTGATTGTCAAACGCCGCAACGGCAAATAATTCAGAAAGGAGCACAACACATGAGCAGAAGCGCAAAACTGCTGGAGCGCGGACCCTTTGTGCAGGAAAAGCTGCTGGCACGCGTGCAGAAGCTGAACGAGGGCGGGCAAAAGCAAGTGCTCAAAACCTGGAGCCGTGCGTCAACGATTTACCCCGAATTCGTCAGCCACACCTTCGCGGTGCATGACGGACGCAAGCACGTTCCGGTATATGTTACAGAGGATATGGTAGGCCACAAGCTGGGCGAATTCGCGCCCACGCGCACCTTCCGCGGCCATGCCGGTTCCAAAACCTCGAAGAAATAACGGTCGAAAGGAGTGTATCCCCCCATGGAGGCTACGGCAAAAGCAACCTATGTTCGCATCACGCCCCGCAAGGTGCAGATCGTGCTGGATCTGATTCGGAACCAGCCGGTGGAGAAGGCGCAGGCCATTCTCAAATACACCCCCAAGTCCGCATGCGAGCCCCTGCTGAAGCTGCTCAATTCCGCCATCGCCAATGCGACCAACAACCACGATATGGACGCCACCCGCCTGTTTGTGGCGGAAGCGATGTTGGGTTCCGGGCCGACACTGAAGCGTATGCGCGCAAGAGCAAAGGGCAGTTCCACACGTATCAACAAGAAGACATCCCATATCACCCTGGTTCTCAGGGAAGCGGAATAAGCAAGGAGGAGGTTCAACGATGGGTCAGAAAATCAACCCGACAGGCCTGCGCATTGGCGTAATCAAGCCTTGGGAATCCCGCTGGTATGCCAAAAATCAGGTATTCGGCGAAACCCTTGTGGAGGACTACAACCTCCGGCGCTATCTGCTCAAGACCCTTGCCCCCGCCGGGGTGCCAAAGGTCGAAATTGAGCGCGACGCCAAGCGCGTTTACATCAAGATCCACTGTGCCAAACCCGGCATGGTGATCGGCCGCGGCGGCGCAGAGATCGAAAAGCTCCGCAACGTCTGCGAGCAAAAACTGGGCGGCAAAAAGGTTTCGCTCGATATTATCGAAATCAAGCAGCCCGATTTGAATGCCCAACTGGTGGCCGAAGGGATTGCTACGCAGCTCGAAAAGCGCGTCAGCTTCCGCCGGGCGCTGAAGCTGGCGATTGGCCGCACGATGAAGCTGGGCGCCCGGGGCATCAAAACCCAGGTTTCCGGTCGGCTGGGCGGCGCTGAAATCGCCCGCACGGAGCATTACCACGAGGGGACGATCCCCCTGCAAACGATCCGCGCCGATATTGATTACGGCTTTGCCGAGGCCAAAACGACCTACGGCCGCATCGGCGTCAAGGTTTGGCTTTATAAGGGCGAGGTGCTGCGGGATAACCGCCGCCCGCGCAGGGAAGGAGGCAGGCACTGATGCTTTTACCCAAACGCGTCAAGCACCGCAAGGTGCAACGGGGCAGGATGAAAGGCAAAGCGACCCGGGGCAACTTTGTGGCTTACGGTGATTTTGGCCTATCGGCGGAAGAACCCGGATGGATCACCGCCAATCAGATTGAAGCTGCCCGTATCGCCATGACCCGCCACATCAAGCGCGGCGGGAAGGTGTGGATCAAGATTTTCCCCGATAAGCCTGTGACCGCAAAACCGGCCGAAACCCGCATGGGTTCCGGCAAAGGTTCGCCCGAATACTGGGTGGCCGTGGTGAAGCCGGGCAGAGTCCTGTTTGAAGTCGCCGGAGTGGATAAAGCGCTGGCGCAGGAAGCTATGCGCCTGGCGGCGACAAAACTGCCGCTGAAGTGCAAATTCATTACTAAGGAAGAAACGGGTGGTGATCAAGCATGAAAGCCAGTGAATTCAGGGAACTTTCCGCCGGGGAGCTGGATGCTAAGCTGCTTGCGCTGAAGGATGAGCTGTTCAAGCTGCGCTTCCAGCAGGCCATCAACCAGCTCGATAACCCCATGCGCATCAGCATCGTGAAGAAGGACATCGCCCGCATATTGACTGTGCAGCGCGAAACCGAACTTCACGCGGCCAACTCGTAAGGAAAGGGAGGTTGTAAGAGAACATGGATAAAAGGAACCTCAGGAAAACCCGGGTTGGTGTCGTAACCAGCGATAAGATGGATAAAACCATCGTTGTGGCCATCAAAGACCGTGTGCCGCATCCGCTGTATAAAAAGATCATCAACCGCACGATGAAGATCAAGGCGCACGACGAAAACAACGAGTGCGGCATCGGCGACAGGGTCAAGGTGATGGAAACCCGCCCGCTTTCAAAAGATAAGCACTGGCGGCTGGCGGAAATCATCGAGAAAGCGAAATAAGAGGAGGAAGCACTGTGATTCAACAGCAGAGTTACCTCAAGGTTGCCGATAACACAGGCGCGAAGGAACTGATGTGCATCCGCGTTCTGGGCGGCACCGGCAGGAGGTATGCCAACGTCGGCGATGTGATCGTGGCTTCCGTTAAGAAGGCGACACCCGGTGGCGTGGTGAAGCGGGGCGAGGTGGTCAAGGCCGTCGTCGTCCGCACGGCCAGCGGCTTGCGCCGCGAGGACGGCAGTTACATCCGCTTTGATGAAAACGCCGCCGTGATCATTAAAGACGACAAGACCCCCAGGGGTACCCGCATTTTTGGACCGGTTGCCCGGGAGCTGCGTGAGAAGGAATATGTCAAGATCCTCTCCCTTGCTCCTGAAGTGCTGTGAGCGGGAGGGAAGAGAGATGAGCATTGTGAACAGTAAAGTCCATGTGCGCAGCGGCGATGAAGTCGTCGTTATCAACGGCAAATACCGTGGCAAACGCGGCGAGGTGCTTGAAGTTAGCCCCAAAGAAGGCAAGGTCATCGTCAAAGGGGTCAACATCGTCACCAAGCACGTGAAGCCCCGCAAGCAGGGTGAACAAGGCGGCCTTGTGAAGGTGGAAAGCGCGCTTTACGCCTGCAAGGTGCAGCTGATCTGCCCCAAATGCCACCGCCCCACGCGGATCGGCCACAAAATCAACGCCAAGGGCAAGAAGGTTCGCACCTGCAAAAAGGCCGATTGCCTGGCAGAATTTGAATAAGGGAGGGACATGACACATGGCAAGGCTACAGGAACAGTACGTGCAGACCATCGCACCGAAGCTGATGGAAAAGTTTGCATATAAAAGCGTCATGCAAATCCCGAAGCTCGAAAAGATCGTCGTCAACATCGCCTGCGGCGAAGCGCGGGATAACCCCAAGATGATTGACGCCATCGTGGCCGATTTGAAAGCAGTCACCGGGCAAAAGCCGGTGCTTTGCAAGGCCAAAAAGAGCGTGGCGAACTTCAAGCTCCGTGAAGGCATGACCATCGGCGCAAAGGTGACTTTGCGCGGGCAGCGGATGTATGAGTTCCTTGACCGCTTTTTCAGCCTGGCGCTGCCGCGCGTGCGCGATTTCCGCGGGATTAGCCCCGATTCGTTTGACGGCCGCGGCAACTACAATATGGGCGTCAAGGAACAGCTGATTTTCCCCGAAATCGACTATGATAAGATCGACAAGGTGCGCGGGATGGACGTCTGTTTTGTGACAACCGCAAACACCGATGAAGAAGCGCGTGAACTGCTGCGTCTGCTGGGCGCACCGTTCGCGAAGTAAGAAGGAGGGAATATTCGTGGCGAAAACATCACAAAAGATCCGGCAATCCCGCCCCGCGAAGTTCTCTTCGCGTGCATACAACCGCTGCAAAATCTGCGGCCGCCCCCATGCCTACCTGCGCAAATACGGCGTATGCCGCATCTGCTTCCGGGAACTGGCGCACAAGGGGCAGATTCCCGGCGTCAAGAAGGCCAGTTGGTAAGGAGGTAGAACGCAATGCAAGTGACGGATTCCATCGCCGATATGCTCACGCGTATCCGCAACGCCAATTCCGCGAAGCATGATACGGTGAAGATCCCCGCATCCAACATGAAAAAGGCCATCGCTCAGATTCTGCTGGATGAAGGTTACATCAAGAACTTCCGTGTGCATGAAGATGGCAAACAGGGCGTCATCGAAGTCGTGCTGAAATACGGGCAGAACAAATCCCAGGTGATCACCGGGCTGCGCAGGGTTTCCAAACCCGGGCTGCGCATTTATTCCGGCTGCGAAGAGATCCCCAGGGTGATGCGTGGGATGGGGATTGCGATCCTCTCGACCCCACAGGGTGTTATGACGGACAGAGCCGCCCGCAAGCAGAACGTCGGCGGCGAGGTTCTGGCGTTTATTTGGTAAGAAGGAGGTGCTGACCCATGTCCCGAATCGGAAGGTTGCCGATTGCAATCCCGGCCGGTGTGGACGTCAAAATTGACGGCAGCACCGTGACGGTTCAAGGTCCCAAAGGCACGTTGAGCCGCCAGTTCAACCCAAACATGCGCATCGAAAAGGAGGGCGAAACCGTCACGGTGAGCCGCCCCAACGATTTGCAGCAGAACCGCGCGCTCCACGGCCTGAGCCGGAGCCTGCTGTTCAACATGGTTCACGGCGTTTCGCAGGGCTTCACCAAGGAACTCGAAGTCAACGGCGTCGGCTACCGTGCGCTGAAGCAGGGGAACCAGCTGGTTCTCAACATCGGCTATTCGCACCAGGTGATTATGGAAGAGAAGGACGGCGTTACAGTCAGTGTGCCCGCCCCCAACAAAATTATCGTCGCCGGTGTGGATAAACAAAAGGTAGGTCAGTTTGCCGCAGAAGTGCGCGAAAAGCGCCCCCCGGAACCCTATCTGGGCAAGGGGATCAAATATGCCAATGAGGTCATCCGCCGCAAGGAAGGGAAGACCGGCAAGGGTAAATAAGGAGACAAAACGCCATGGTAACAAAGCGAGATTCCAACAAGGCGCGGCAGCGGCGGCATAAGCGCGTGCGCGGCAAAATCAGCGGCACAGCGCAACGCCCCCGGCTCAACGTCTTCCGTTCCCTACAGCACATTTACGCGCAGTTGATTGACGACACCCAGGGCGTCACCCTTGCGGCGGCTTCCAGCGCCGAAAAAGCGTTTGACGCTTACGGCGGCAACCAGGAAGCGGCCAAAAAGGTCGGCATTGCACTGGCGGAACGCGCGGCGGCAAAAGGGATCACAGATGCGGTGTTTGACCGCGGTGGATACGTCTACCACGGCCGCGTGCAGCAGCTTGCCGAGGGCGCCCGCGAGGGCGGCTTGCAGTTCTAAGAAGAGGAGGGACATCCAAATTGGCTAAGAATGACGCAGCGGGGCTGGAACTGGTCGAACGGGTCGTTTCCATCAACCGCGTTTCTAAAACGGTGAAGGGTGGTCGCATCTTCAAATACTCCGCGCTGGTCGTCGTGGGCGACGGCAACGGAACCATCGGCTTCGGGCTGGGGAAATCCGGCGAAGTCCCCGATGCAATCCGCAAGGGGATTGAGGATGCGAAGAAGAACCTCTTCAAAATCGCGCTGCGCGGCACCACGATTCCACATGAAATCACCGGCAAATTCGGCGCAGGCCTGGTGCTGCTCAAACCGGCGCCCCCCGGCACCGGCGTTATTGCGGGCGGCCCGGTTCGTGCGGTGGTTGAAACCGTGGGGATCCACGACATCCGCACCAAAGCGCTGCGTTCCAACAACCCGTGCAACGTGGTGCGTGCCACCATGCAAGGGCTGGCGCAGCTGCGCAACATCGATGAAGTCGCGGCGACCCGCGGCAAGAGCGTCGCTGAAATTTTAGGTTAAAAGGAGGGTGGTACCAATGGCAAGCGAAGGCACTGTAACCATCAAGCTCACCGGGAGTTTGATCGGCAGTAAAAAGAACCAGATTGCCACCGCCCAATCGCTGGGTCTGCGGAAGATCGGCGACACCAGCACGCAGCCGGAATCCCCTGCAACGCGGGGCAAACTGCGGGTGCTGGCACACCTGATTGAGGAGGTGCAAACCAATGAGATTGCATGAGCTTTCCCCATCGCCGGGTTCCACAAAGGAGCGCAAACGCGTTGGGCGCGGGCATGGCTCCGGCCAGGGCAAAACGGCCGGTTACGGCCACAAGGGTCAAAAGGCGCGTTCCGGCGCAAAGGGCGCGGGCTTTGAAGGCGGCCAGATGCCGCTTGCACGCCGTCTGCCCAAGCGTGGATTCAACAACATTTTCCGCACCGAATACGCCATTGTCAACCTTGGAGTGCTGGAAGAAGCGTTCCAGCCCGGCACTGTGGTGGACGCCGATGCGCTGGTGGCCGCAGGGCTGCTGAAGAAGACCCTGGCGGGCGTCAAGATCCTGGGCGAAGGCGAATTGAGCAAGGCGCTGACCGTGAAGGCCACCAAGTTTTCCGAAACCGCCAAGAGCAAAATCGAAGCTGCCGGCGGCACTGCGGAGGTGGTATAATGCTACAGACCTTGATCAACGCGTGGAAGATTGCCGATTTGCGCAAGAAGATCCTCTTCACTGCGTTCATCCTGTTGGTGTTCCGCGTCGGTTCGGCGATCACCATCCCCTTTGTCAACATCGGCGTGGACGGGATTATTCCCGATGCGGCGAATGACAGCTCCTTCCTTTCCTACCTCAACATGATGACGGGCAACGCGTTCAACTACGCGACGATTTTGGCCATGTCCATCACGCCTTACATCAACAGTTCCATCATCATGCAGCTGTTGACGGTGGCGATCCCCGCGCTGGAACGGCTGCAAAAGGAAGGCGAAGAAGGCCGCAAGAAGATTGCCGCCATCACCCGCTATGTGACCATCGGCCTCGGCCTGATGCAATCGACCGCCTATTATTTCTATCTGCGCAACGGCGGCGGCGGCGCGAGCGGCGTGGCAACCTATCTGCAAACCCAGGCGGACGGTTCCTTCTTCACAGGCTTCACCGGCGTCTTGCAGGCGCTTGTGATTATATCGGTGCTGACGGCCGGCGCTGGCCTGACCATGTGGCTGGGCGAGCGCATCAACGATAAAGGCATCGGCAACGGTGTTTCGATCCTCCTGTTCGCAGGTATCGTCGCCCGCATCCCGAGCCTTGCGACCTCGCTTTATAGCTGGACGCGCCCCGAAACCAACGGCGTAAAGGGGCAGTATGTCGGCTACTTCTGGCGCGGCGGCCCCTATTATTTCCTTGTGCCGCTGGCGACCATCGGCTTGCTGGCCATCGTCGCGTTCATCGTCTGGATGGACAACGCCGAGCGCCGGATCCCGGTGCAATACGCCAAGCGCGTGGTCGGCCGCAAGATGTATGGCGGGCAAAGCACGCATATCCCGATCAAGGTCAACATGTCCGGCGTTATGCCTGTCATTTTTGCAAGCTCCATCCTTTCCCTGCCGCCGACGGTGGAAATGTTCATCAGCAAACCTTCGGCGGGTTGGCAGAGCTTCTTCAGCGTCTTCCAGCAGAGCAATTGGGTGTATGTGCCGATCTATTTTGTTCTGATCATCGGGTTTGCCTATTTCTATTCGAGCATTCAATATGACCCGGTGGAAATGAGCAACAACATCCGCAAGAATTCCGGCACGATCCCGGGCTACCGCCCCGGCCAGCCGACGGCGGATTACATCAAGCGCATCCTCAGCCGCATCACCCTTTTGGGCGCACTGTTGCTCAGTGTGGTTGCGCTGTTCCCCATCGTGTTCTCGCTGCTTTCCGGCCTGGTTCTCAAGGCGGCGCAGTTCCCGCAGGTGACGGATTCCTATGGCAACCTGCAGAACGCCACAATGTCGATTTCGATGGGCGGTACCTCGATTATCATTATGGTCGGCGTCGCGCTTGAAACCGTCAAGCAGCTGGAAAGCCAGATGATGATGCGGCACTATAAGGGGTTCCTGGATTGATCAGCCTAAAAACTGCGCGTGAACTATCGCTCATGCGTGATGCGGGCAGAATTGCCGCCGAAGCGCTTTTGCGTGTAGGCGAAGCGGTGAAGCCCGGCGTTACCACGGCGGAACTCAACCGAATCGCGCACGATTACATCAGCCATTGCGGCGCTGCGCCAACCTTTTTGAACTACAACGGCTTCCCGGCCTGCGCCTGCATTTCGGTCAACGATGAAGTGATTCACGGCATCCCCAGCAAAAAGCGCGTTCTGCGCGAAGGCGACCTGGTCAGCGTCGATCTCGGCGCGACCTACCGTGGCTATGTGGGCGACACCGCCGCCAGCTTTGCGGCGGGGAAGCTCGGCGAAACGGCGCAGCGGCTGCGCGAAACCACCCGGGCGGCGTTGTTTGCGGCGATCCCCAAGGCGGTGCCGGATGGCCGCGTGGGCGACATCGGCGCGGCGGTGCAGAGCTATTGCGAAGCCCGTGGTTACAGCCTTGTGCGGGATTTCACCGGCCACGGCGTGGGCAAGGAGTTGCACGAAGACCCCAGCATCCCCAATGTGGGCACCGCGGGGCACGGGTTGCGGCTGCGCGCCGGGATGACCATAGCGATTGAACCGATGGTCAACGCGGGCAAAAGCGGCGTGCGGGTGTTGCCGGACGGCTGGACGGTGAAGACGAAGGACGGAACGCTTTCCGCACACTTTGAACACACCATCGCCATCACGCCCAACGGCGCCGTGATTCTAACCAAAGCAGAGGGCTAGCCAATGGCTGAAACGGCACAAACGCTGGCGTTGCCAACGGGGACGGTTGTGCGTTCCCTGGCCGGGCGCGATGCGGGGTATCTGCTCTGCGTGGTGGGGGGGCAAGGCGAGAGTCTGCTGCTCTGTGACGGAAGAGAGCGCCCGCTGGAGCGGCCCAAGCGCAAAAATGCGAAACACATCCGGCCCGTGGAGGGCGTCGCCCCCTTCGGTTCCGAAGCCCTGCGCGGCAACAAAGCGCTGCACAAAGGGCTGTTACGCCTGGAAAGGCAATTGAAGGCCGCGCAAAGCGACGCCACAGAGAAAGGTTGATTCAAGTGTCGAAGTCCGATATGATCGAAGTCGAAGGAACCGTCCTTGAGGCACTGCCGAACGCAACCTTCCAGGTGGAGCTTCAAAACGGCCACAAGATCCTAGCACACATTTCCGGCAAACTGCGGATGAACTACATTCGTATTTTGCCTGGGGATAAAGTCACGGTGGAAATGAGTCCCTACGATCTCACGCGGGGGCGTATCACCTGGCGCAGCAAATAATACGCATAGCAGCGAAAGGAATGGCGACGATGAAAGTAAGACCATCCGTAAAGAAAATTTGCGAAAAATGCAAAATCATCCGCCGCAAGGGGCGCGTCATGGTGATTTGCGAGAACCCCAAGCACAAGCAGCGCCAAGGCTGATTGGCTTTAAATGAGCCAGGCAGTGGGCGCGAGGAGCGAACAAGCGGGATCAGGCGCTGGGCACGAACCCAGAACCATGCTCCGTGTTCGCTAACGACTAAAATGGAGGTGCATCAGGAACATGGCGCGTATTTCAGGTGTGGATCTTCCCAGGGACAAACGGGTGGAAATCGGCTTGACCTATATCCTCGGCATCGGGCGCACAACGTCCAGTGCTATTTTGGCAGCCACCGGCGTTTCCCCCGATACCCGGGTAAAGGATTTAACGGAGGACGATGTATCCAAGCTCCGCGATTACATTGACCGCAATGTGAAGGTGGAAGGCGACATCCGCCGCGATACCCAGTTCGATATCAAGCGACTGATTGAGATCGGTTGTTATCGGGGCGTCCGCCACCGCAAGGGGCTGCCGGTTCGTGGGCAGCGTTCCAAGACCAATGCCCGCACCCGCAAGGGGCCGAAGAAGACCATCGCCAACAAGAAGAAGTAAGTCAGGAGGGATTCCATGGCAAGCAAAGCCGCCGGTAAAAAAACAGCCGGAACCCGCAGGCGCCGCGAACGCAAGAACATTGAACGTGGGGCTGCTCATATCCAGTCAACCTTCAACAACACCATCGTCACCATCACCGATACGGCGGGGAACGCGCTTTCCTGGGCCAGCGCGGGCGAAATGGGCTTCCGCGGCTCCAAGAAATCCACTCCCTTTGCCGCGCAGACGGCGGCGGAAACCGCTGCCCGCGCCGCGATGGAGCATGGGCTGAAGTTTGTTGAGGTCTTTGTGAAAGGGCCGGGTTCAGGGCGCGAAGCCGCAATCCGTGCGCTGCAAACCGCAGGGCTGGAGGTCAGCATGATCAAAGATGTGACCCCGATCCCCCACAACGGCTGCCGCCCACCCAAGCGCCGCAGGGTGTAGTGCATAAGAAGGAGGTAACGAAACAATGGCAAGATACACGGGCGCGGTGTGCAAACTTTGCCGCCGCGAAGGGCAAAAGCTCCATTTAAAAGGCGAGCGTTGCTTCACCGGCAAATGCGCACTCGAGCGTCGTTCTTACGCACCGGGTCAGCATGGCCAGGGGCGCAAAAAGCCCACAGAATACAGTATGCAGCTGCGTGCTAAGCAGCTTGCCCGCCGCTATTATGGTTTGGCGGAAAGCCAGTTCCACAAGTATTTCCTGATGGCGGAACGCAAGGGCGGCGTGACGGGCGAAACGCTGCTGCGCATTTGCGAAAGCCGCCTGGATAACGTCGTTTATCTGCTGGGCTGGGGCGCTTCGCGTGCCGAAAGCCGCCAGTTGGTCAACCACGGGCATTTCACGGTCAACGGCAAAAAGGTGGATATTCCCTCCTATTTGCTCACCCCCGGGGATGTTGTTTCCATCAAGGTGAAGAGCCGCGAAAGCGAAAAGATCAAGCAAGTGCTCGAAAGCAGCGCTGCGCATCCCACGCCCCAGTGGCTGGATTTAGACCGCGAAGCCCTCGAGGGCAAGGTTCTCGATCTCCCCACCCGCGAGCAAATTGCCGCCCCGGTGGAAGAGCACCTGATCGTCGAGTTCTATTCCAAGTAACGAATCCATCGCGAAAGGGGAGGTTTCCACATGATTGGAATCGAGAAGCCTAAGATTGAAGTGGCCGAAATGAAATCAGACGGCACCTTCGGTAAGTTCATCATTGAGCCGTTGGAACGCGGGTTTGGCACAACGCTGGGCAATTCCCTGCGCAGGGTGCTGCTTTCGTCCCTGCCCGGCTACGCGATCACTACGGCCAAAATCGACGGCATCCTTCACGAATTTTCCACCATACCCGGCGTGAAAGAGGATGTCACCGAAATTGTCCTGAATCTCAAAAGCGTGATTCTGAAAATCCAGGGCGATGAGGAAAAGCGCCTCTATGTGGATGTGGAAACGCCGGGCGAGGTCACTGCGGCGGATATTCAAACGGATTCCGAAGTCGTGATTATCAACCCGGATCTGCGCATCGCAACCATCGAAAAAGGCGCAAAGCTCAGCATGGAACTGACCTGTGACTGCGGACGCGGCTATGTTTCCGCCGAACGCAACAAGGAACTGGTCAAACCGCCCATCGGCGTGATTGCCGTGGATTCCATCTATTCCCCGGTGGTGAAGGTCAATTACGCCGTGGAAAACACACGCGTGGGGCAGATTACCGATTATGATAAGCTGACCATGGAGATCTGGACTGACGGCACAACCACCGCGCAGGAAGCGGTGTCGCTTGCCGCCAAGATCCTCAATGAACACCTCACTCTGTTTGCAGATCTCTCCGATGAGATCTACGATACGGAGATCATGGTTGTAAAAAACGACAGCCGCAAGGAAAAGGTGCTGGAGATGATCATTGATGATCTTGACCTCTCCGTCCGTTCCTACAATTGCCTGAAGCGGGCGGGCATCAACACAGTGGAGGATTTGACCTCCAAATCCGGCGAAGACATGATGAAAGTGCGCAACCTTGGGCGCAAATCGCTGGATGAAGTGATCGCCAAACTCAGTTCCCTTGGCCTTGAACTGCGCAAGGATGACGAGTGAGGCAGGCACTGCAAAACCATTTAAAGGAGTGTGAATCAACATGCCTGGCAGCAGAAAACTTGGGCGCGCCAGTGATCACCGCATGGCCATGCTGCGCGGACTGGTGACCTATCTTTTGGAAAACGGGCGCATTGAAACCACCGTCACCCGCGCAAAAGAGGTGCGTTCTATGGCGGAAAAAATGATCACCATCGCCAAGGAGCCAACCCTTACCGCAAAGCGCCGGGTGCTGGCGTTCGTCACCAAAGAGGACGTCGTCAAGAAGCTCTTTGATGAGATTGCGCCCGAATACAGGGATCGCAACGGCGGTTACACCCGGATCATCCGCACCGGCCAGCGCCGGGGGGATGCTGCGGAAATGTGCATTTTGGAACTGGTGAAGGAAGACGAAAAGGCCAAGAAGCCCGGCGCAAAGAGCGCTGGCAGAACCGGCCGGTTCGGCAGAGCTTCCCGCGCCAAGAAGACCGAAGAAACCCCGGCAGCCGCAGCGCCAGCTGAAGAAGAAGCGGAAGCTGTAGAAACAACTGTGGAAGCTGTGGAAGCTGTGGAAGCAGCGCCCGCAGAGCCGGAAGAAGCAACCGCAGAGGAATAATCCAAGCCATCAAAAAATCCATTCATCTGCTTCAAGGCAGGGGAGCAGGAAACTGCTTCCCTGTTTATTTTTATTATTTTTGGGAGGGCATAACGATGAAATCCAAAAAGACAACGCAAATCATTACGCTGGCGCTGCACGGGGTTGCGTTGGCGCTGCAAATCGGCGTCATTGTGTTGCTGGTGCAAAGGCTCCTGAAGCCGGAGGAAGCCAAAGCGGAAATTGAGGAACAACAATAAAAGGGGGCGCAGTCAATGAAGGAGCCCGCAACACCGGGCGTGCAGCCGCGCGTTTGGTTCTTGGATAACGCCAAGGCGCTGCTGATTTTTTTGGTGGTGCTCGGCCATGCTGTGGATGTGACCGGCGTAGCCCTCAAGCCCGGCGCGGCGGTGCTGCGCGTGTGGATTTATATGTTCCACATGCCGCTTTTCATCTTTTTGGCGGGGTACTTCAGCAAGCGGATGCTGCGCCCGGGGCAGGCGTTCCCCAAGCAGCGGGCGTTCGGGTTTCTTCTGCTGTTCACCGCGCTGCAAGTGGTCAATTTTGGCTTGGATCAACTGGTTTTCCGCTATGTGGTACCCGGTTTTACGCCCGCGCCGATGCGCTTTTTGACCGTCAACGGCGCACCCTGGTATTTGCTGGGGATGCTCTGGTGGCTGCTCTTTACGCACCTGCTCTTTTCGCTCAGGCCGCAGTTGAAGCCCTGGCTGGCGCTGCTGCTGGCGGTGGCGGCGGGGGTTGCCATCGGGTATGACCAGCAGCCGCAGGATTTCCTCGCCTTCCCCCGCGCGGTGTTTTTTTACCCCTTCTTTTTGGCAGGGGTGTTTTGGAAGCCGGAATGGTTCCGCACGCTGCGCAAGTGGCCGCTGCGCTGTGCGGCGGCGCTCTGCCTGGGCGCTTCGCTGTTCCTTTTGACCCGGCGCTGGCAGGAAGCCTACGACTTGCGGGGGATGCTTTCCGGCAGGAACAACTACGATGTGTTTC
>JAITNG010000172.1 GCA_031290595.1 Oscillospiraceae bacterium | reverse complement strand
AAAAATATTTTTAATTGCTTTCTTTTTCGCAAACAGATTCCGCGATGCGGAGCATTTCGTCTTCCGCCAGCGTACCCATCAGTGAAAACGCATATTGTCCATTGCTCCAAACCAATGTTAGAAAGCCCTTCTTCTTGTAGGCAAAGCAGGGGTACGCATTGACCATCAAATGCTCTACTACGGCATCCTCGGTGTCGGCGTTTATGCTTGTGTTCAGCACGCCTTGATCCAATAGCACAACGTCGCTTTCTTTGGTAAAAAAGAGTATCCGATCAAAATCAGTATCAATGGTTTGGTCGGTATCAAGGGCATACCCCTCCGGCAGCCAGGTGGGTTCATAGAACGATTCAAGCGTGAGCGGCGGCGATTCCTCATCAACATAAAAGACAATGGACGAGAATTTTTCAAAGGTCGTGACAACGAACTGAACTATCGGTTCCCACAGGGCGGATACGCTGAACACCATAACTACCGCCAAAATGAACGTCGCCGCCAATGCCAACAGCGTCTTTTGGGTGCGTGTGTTCGCCAAGCGGTTGCGGAGCTTGCGCTGGCGGCGGATGAGCGTTTCCATCCGCTGCTCAAATGCCGACGAAAATGTATGCTTTTCCAGCGGAATTTGCTCGATCTCCCGATCCATGACAGCCTCCATCGCCTGTAGCAGCGCGGGGCTGCGCATAATAAAATCCTGCTTCATCTCCTTGCCTCCTCCAACAATGCACGCAATTTTTGGCGCCCCCGCATGAGCCGCAGTTTCACAGCGCTGGCCGTCAGACCCAAAGCCTCCGCAACTTCGTTCACGGGCAACCCCAGGTTATAATACAGATACAGCGGCTCTTTGTAGACATCAGTCAACTGCGCAAAGGCTTCTTCCAACTCTGCATGATTCAGCTGGGCAATAAATTCGTCAAGACCCTCGGGTTCCCCCGTCTGATACGCTTCGTCAAACGGAATTTCAATGATCTTGCCCTGCTCATGCAGCATGTCAAACGTAACGTGCTTAACAACAGTAACCAGATAATTGCGGATTTGGTTACATGAAAATTCATCCAACCGCGAAAATTTCGGAATTATTCTCAAAAAAGCCTGCTGTACGGCGTCCTCTGCAAGATAGCCGTCATGTAATATGCCCTTCGCCCTGCTGAACATCAGTGTGCGGTTGGCTTCATACACCGCCTCAAACTTTTGCCGGTCTTCCGGCGATTCAATCATAGCCAGGTAAAGTAGCAGCATTCGCATCCCCCGTTCCTCTTTTATTCCCTATATATAGTGTAAGAGCTTTTAGGCAATCTGTCAAGGAAAACCTTGACATTGGTAGGGGGAATATGGCATAATAAAAGCCAACAAAAAGCAGTAAGGATGGATGATATGCAGATTGAAAATTACCCTGGCCGCCATGATTTTGTTTTGGATGGGTTGGCGGCGTCCTCTTTGGATTCTGTGCCGGTTGGCAACGGCGAAATCGGCGCGAATCTCTGGCTTGCAAGCGACGGGCTGCACATTCTCACCGCGCGCATTGATAGCCTTTCGGGGATGAACACCCTCCTCAAGCCCGCCCACGTGCTGGTATCCTTCGTGCCAAACCCCTTTGATGCGCGCACCCGGCTGCACTTGCGGCTTGCGGAGGCCTGTGTCAGCATCACAAACGGGGACGCCGCGCTGCGGTTGTTCGCCGACGCAAACTACCCCGTCTATACGCTGGATGCGACGCTCCCGGCCAAAACCACCGTGACGGCGACGCTCATCAACCACCGCAAAGCGGCGCGTGTTTTGAACAAAGACGACAGCGCCTTCAACGCAAACGTCCCGCAGGAGCAATACACGCAGATTGTGGATGCGGACGTGAATTACCGGGAGGGGGCGCACAGCGTGGGGCAATACCACCGCAATGCGCATTCCATTTATGATTTCACCATGGATTTCCAGCATCTTACGGGCTTCCCGGGCGCAAAAGATCCGTTTATGGGCGTCACCTTCGGCGTGTTGATGCAATCCGATGCACTGCGGGCAACGGATGAAACCACGCTGCAAGGGCAGGCGGAAGCGCTGCAAATCAATATCTTTACGCACCGGGCGCAGTGCGGCGCGGTGCAGGTCTATCTTGATGAAATTGCCGCCCTCGCGGATGCCTGCCCGCCGGGGGATCGCTTTGCCGCCCATGCGGCATATTGGGAAGCGGCGTGGGCGAAAAGCTACGTTTGCCTGTGGGGCAGCGAGGCCGCAGATGTGGTTTCGCGCGGCTACACGTTGCAGCGCTACATGAACCTCTGCGCGGGGAGGGGCAAACTGCCGGTGAAGTTCAACGGCTCCATTTTCACAACGGAGCCGGACAACGGCACGGTGAAGCCCGACTATGACTTCCGCCTCTGGGGCGCCGATTATTGGTTCCAGAACACGCGCCTTGTCTATTGGAACGCGATGCTTGCGGGGGACTACGAACTCTGCAAGCCCTTCTTCCAATACTACCTGGGTCTGCTCCCCATTTGCGAATACCGCTGCCAAACCTATTACGGGCATGACGGCGCGCATTTTTCTGAAACCATGACCAGCTTCGGCGCACAGCGCAATTATGACTACCTCCAGGGCAAACCGCGCATCCCCAGGCAGTTCAACAACCCGTGGATCCGCTGGCACTTCAACGCGATGCTTGAACTGCTGGTGATGGCGTTGTGGTATTATCACCACACGCTGGAGGAAGATTTTTTGCAGAACACGGCGATCCCCCTCGCCAGGCCGATTCTGACCTTTTTCCGCGAACACTTTGAAGTTTGGGATGACAAGCTGCGGCTGTTCCCCATTTCGTCGCTGGAAACCAACCAGTGCTGCATCAACGATGCGCCGAATATCGCCGGTTTGCTCGCCGTGTGCGAAGGCTTCCTTGCGCTGGATATTGACGACGCGCTGCGCGGGCAGTGCGAAACCCTGCTGCGGCTCACGCCGGAAATGCCGTTGCAAGAGCTGAACGGCGAAACGGTGATCGCGCCCTGCCAGGTGGATTTGGATACGCAGCGGCGCAACTGCGAAAACCCGGAGCTGTATGCCGTTTTCCCGTTCTTCCGGCACACGGCGGTGCGCGGCGACCTTGCGCTTGCACTGCGCACCTTTGAAAACCGCCGCGAAAGACGCCAGCCCGGCTGGCAGACGGACGGCGCACAGGGCGCGTTGCTGGGGCAGGCGGAAGAAACGTGGGAGATCCTCAAACGGCGGTTTTCCACTTGGAATAAAAAATGCGCGTTCCCGGCCTTTTGGGGGCCGAACTACGACTATACCCCGGATCAGTGCCACGGCGCCGCCGCCTCGTTCGCGCTCATTTTCGCCCTGTTGCAAAGCGACGAAAACGGCGTCCGCTACTTGCCCGCCTGGAAGAAAGAGATCAACGCCGCATTCCGTCTGCCCGTCTATGGCGGCGGTTGGGCGGAAGCCACGCTGGTGGACGGGGAACTGACGACCCGGGAATTCCCCGCGCCCCAATGACCCCGGCGCTTCGGCGCATCAAAAACGCAAGGAGGCACATATGCCGCCGCTCTCCATCCTCATCAAGCCCGCATCCAGCGCTTGCAATTTGCGCTGCCGCTATTGCTTTTATCAAAAACCTGCGCGCGCCTTTATGGCTTTGGAAACCCTGGAGCAGTTGGTGCAAACTGCGCTGCAAAGCGCCGAGGGCAGTTGCACCTTCGCTTTCCAGGGCGGGGAGCCGACGCTGGTTGGCCTGGAGTTTTACCGGGCGCTGCTTGCCTTTCAGCAAAAATACAACAGCAAAAAATTAAAAATCGAAAACACCATCCAGACCAACGGCGTGCTGCTTGACGACGACTGGGCGGCGTTTTTGGCTGCCAGTGATTTCCTTGTCGGCCTCTCGCTCGACGGCCCGCGCAAGTTCAACGACGCCAACCGGGTGCATCAGGATAACACCGGCAGCTTCGATGCCATTATGCAAGCGGCCGCACGGCTGAAAAAGCACGGTGCGCCGTTCAACATTTTGAGCGTCGTCACCGCGCAAGCCGCCCGCCAGCCCGAAGAGATATACGCCTTCTTCAAGAAAAAGGGCTATGATTTTTTGCAGTTCATCCCGGCGCTAAATGAATGCCCGGGGCATCACAACCTGAAGCCCGGGCAATACGGCAATTTTTTGTGCCGTGTGTTTGATTTGTGGTATCAGGACTTTGCCCGGGGCGAAAAAATCGACGTCCGTTTTTTTGCGAACCTGGTGCAAATGGCGGCGGGCTATGCGCCGGAAGCCTGCGGCATGTGCGGGCGCTGCACGCCTTACCCCGTGGTGGAAGCCGACGGCAGCGTGTATCCCTGCGATTTTTACGTCACGGAAGAGTGGAAGCTCGGCACGGTTTGTGTTGATTTGAACACCCTCCTGCAAAGCGAAAAGGCACGGCAATTCGCCGCGCCTTCGCTTTTGATGCAGGAAGATTGCAGAGCTTGCCCCCATGCGTTCCTGTGCCGGGGCGGTTGCCGCCGCTGGCGTGAACCGCTCCCGGGCAAGAGCCTCCTCTGCGAGGACTACAGGCGCTTTTTTGCGCACTGCGGGGGCAGGATTGCGGAAATGGCGCACAAGTATTTGCGCTGATTATTCCGCGTGGAATAATTTTGCAAGCTCTTCCGCCGCCAGCGGATGGAACGCCCTGCCAATCACCCGCAGACGCTTGATTTCGCCCGTGAAGACAAACGGCACTTCGTAATCCGGCGAAACTTCCGAAAAGCGGTTGGCTTTGATGGTGGTGAACGGCCCCTGGATGAAGTTTGTGCGGCTGATCTCCGTTTCGCCCCACACCGCGCCGTTGACGCTGAGGGCTACGCTGTATTTGCTGCTGCGCGGCACACGGTGCAGCTCCAGCAGGATGTTCAGGTCGCCCAAAGGCAGTTCGCGTTCGGGCTTGATCCAGCTGAAATACTGACCCGCCAGATTATAGACATAACGGATTTTGTTGCCCTGAATATACAAGCTGTAGCCGCCGAAGCGGTCGCCGGATGCAATCAGCACACCTTCCTGGTCTGCGCTTTTGCGTGTGATTTCCGCCGCAATCACCCGGTGGTTGTGGGTGTCGGCTTGCAACTCCGTGGTGTCGAAGGGATGCAGCACGTTGGTGAATTCCAGCTGCACCGTGGGGTAGCGCAAATTCCGCAGGGAACCGATGCCATCCCCGCTGCCAAGGAACTGCTGCACCGGCAGGGGCATGAGCGGGAACACGCCGTATTTTTCGGCTTCCTCCTCCCAGGCCTGTTGGAGTTCCGCCAGCTTTTCGGGGTGCTTTTCAGCCAGATCCACGCTTTCGCTGAAGTCCTCTTCCACGTGATACAGTTCCCACACGTCTTCTTCGTATGTATCGGTGAAGGCGTGGTTCACGCTGGCCTTCCAGCCGTCCCGATAGATCGCGCGGTTGCCCAGCTGCTCAAAATATTGCACGGTTTTGCGGCTGGATGCATCCGGGCTAGCAAGGGTATAGGCCAGCGAAACGCCTTGCAGCGGCTTTTGCGCCACGCCCTTGATCACGGCGGGTTTTTCCACGCCGATGAGTTCTAGCACCGCCGGCGTGACGTCGCTGACGTGATGGAACTGGCCGCGCACGCTGCCGGGGTCTTTGATTTTTGCGGGGTAGCGGATGATCAGCGGGTCGCGCACGCCGCCCTCATGCGTCCAGACCTTGTACCACTGGAAGGGCGTGTTGCCCGCGTTGGCCCAACCCGCCGGGTAGTGGTTGAAGGCAAACTCCCCGCCGATTTTGTCGTAATTTTCCAGCCCCCAGGCGACGTCGTCATCGTTGGTGGCTGTGAGCGAAAAACCCTTCTGTGTGTTGAAGCTGCCGTCCTGCCCGCCTTCGGAGGATGCGCCGTTGTCACTGAGCAGCACCACGATGGTGTTATCCAGCTGCCCGTTGACGCGCAGGTGTTCAATCACCCGGCCAATCTGTTCATCCGTGTGGTCAAGGAAGCCCGCAAAGGCTTCCATATAGCGGGCGTAAAGCCTGCGTTCGCCGTCGTTCAAATCAGCCCAGGCTTTCACCAGGTGATTGCGGGGGTTGAGCCTGGCGTCCTGCGGCACAACGCCCAGTTCTTTTTGCCGGGCAAACCATGCTTCCCGGGTGGCGTCCCAGCCCTGGTCAAACTGCCCTTTGTATTTGTCGATGTATTCCCGCGGCGCATGATGGGGCGCGTGGGTTGCGCCGTAGGCCAGATAGAGGAAGAACGGCTGCTCTGGGTGCGCGTGGCGCTGCTGTTCCAGGTAGGCAAGCGCGTTATCCGTCAAATCTTCGCTCAGGTGGTAGCCCTCGTCGGCGCGTTTGGGTTGGTCAACCAGGGTGTTATCCCGGAACAGCGTGGGGTGATACTGGTCGATTTCCCCCTGCAAAAAGCCGTAGTAGTGGTCGAACCCCTTGCCCAGCGGCCAGTTCTCAAACGGCCCGGAAGGGGACGCCTGTGAATTTTCGGCCAGGTGCCACTTGCCCACGGCAATGGTATCGTAATCATGCTCGTGCAGGATTTCCGCCGCCGTGGCGTATTCCGGGTTGGTGTAGCCCAGCGCGTTGGGGTATTGCATGTTGACCTCAATCACGGAGGCCACACCGGCGGCGTGGTGGTTCGCCCCGGTGAGCAAGCTCGCCCGTGTGGCGGAGCAGATGGCCGTGGTGTGGAAGTTGTTGTAGCGCAGACCCTCCCCGGCCAGGCGGTCGATGTTGGGCGTTTGGATGTTGGAGCCGTAGCAGCCCAGTTGGGCAAAGCCCAGGTCGTCCAGCACAATATAGACTACGTTGGGCGCACCGGGCGGCGCCTGGCGCACGGTTTCAAATTCCGCTTCGGTTTCCAGGATGGTGCGCCCCACTTTGCCGGTGAATTTTTGCTTTGGCATGGTTGTTTTCCCCTTTCTAAAGCGTTCTCAGCTCTGCTTCCACCTGCGCCAGCTGCTCCTTCATCTCCTGGTTGGGAATCAGCTTGCGCAGGTCGGCAATCTTCTTCTTTTGGATGATCTTCAAAAACGGGTGATCGAGGTCGAACTGCGGCCCCAGCCGCGCAATCACCTCCGCGAATTCCGGGTCAGCCAAAACCTCCGCCAGGGTTAAATCTTCTGAATATCTGCCCACGGTTTATGCCTTCTTTCTTGTTTTGATGATAGCAGGGATCAATATCAGCAGCAGGGCGAGCCCCGCCGCAAAGGGCGCAAATTTGCCGTAGGCGCGCACGAACTGCACCAACGCATCCGCAAACGCCGGGGCGCTTTGCCGCAGCGCGACGATGGGGCGCACGGTGCCGATGGTGATGCTTGCGGCATGGAACGCCACCCCCGGCAGCAAAACAACCGCGCCCACAACGGCGGGGGCTTTCCGGCTGGCCAGCGCAAACGCCGCCAGCAGCACATCAAAGAGCAGCCCAAGGAGGTTCTGCCCGATGCGCAAACCTGAAACGAGGATAGCGCCTTCCGGGGGGCGCAAGCGCAGGAACAGTTCCAGCCCCAGCCACAGTGCGCCAAACAGCAGGGCTACACCCAACAAAATTTTATGTTTCATGCAAATTCCCCCCGCACGGCTTCAATATATTGCGTATCAATGAACTTGTTCAAATCCACTTTTTGCGCGATGAGCTTGTTTGCCGCCAAAAAGGCGTTCGTGGCCTCCAGCTTGACCAGGGCTTCCGGGGTGAATTCCGGCGCAAAGTGCGCAAAGCTGGGGTCGTAGCCATAGACCGCCTTGATCAGTGCGGGCGGCGCGAACTCAAACGAAAGCGCCTGGTAGGCTTGCTCCGCATCGGCAGCGGCGAATTCCCACGCCCGGAAGAGTGCGCGAACCACCGCCTTGGCGGCTTCGGGGTTTGCATCCAGGAACGCGCCGCGCCCCACAACCGTCGTCACGGTGGACCATTCCGGCTCGTTTTCCGTGGAAAATATCACGTCGCCGCCGCACTGCGCCTGCAACACCGCGATGCCGAAGGCGGTGGAAATCACCGCGTCCGCCTCCCCGGTGATGAAGACGCTCTGTGCATCCGCCATGGCGTTGAGGCGCGTGATTTTGCCGGCGTCCACGCCCTCCCTGGCAAGGAGGCTTTCAAACACCATCTGGAGCACCGTCCCCTTGGGGGCGATGACCCTTTTGCCCTCCAGGTCTTTGATCGTCTTGATGCCGGAGTTCGGCTGCACCAGAATACCGTAGTTCTGCGCCGTGGTTGCCGGGGCGATGGCGCGGACGTCTACGCCTTTGTCGAACAGCACCAACTGGGGGAAGTCGCCGTAAATGCCAAAGTCGATGTTATCCGTTGCAAGGGCTTCGTTCAGCGCCGGACCCGCCTGTGCAAAGGCCGAAAACACCGGCCGGTAGCCAACCTTGGCCAGCTCTTCCGCAAAAAAGCCCTGCCGCTGGGCAATGCCCACCGAATCGGTGAACTGCTTGGTGATGCTCCCCAGGCGCACGGGGAGCAGACTCTTGTCAACCTTTTCTGCGCCGCAGGCGGTGAGCGCCGCCAGCAGAAAGAGCGCCGTGAGGAGCGAAAGAATGCGTTTCATCTATGTTTTCCCTTCAAATGTTATATTCTTCCCTGGATTTTTCATCCGCGAAGAAATATTTCAGTATGCGGTCTTTGTAACGGGCGAAATCGAGCGAACCGCGGTCTGCGCCCACGCCGGGCGGGATGGGGATGACCTCGCTGATTTCGCCGGGGCGGGCGGACATGACCACCACCCGTTCACCCAAAAAGATGGCCTCGTCAATATCGTGGGTCACAAGCACCATGGTGGCGCCGGAAGCGTGCCAGATGCGCAGCACCTCCCGCTGGAGCTGAATGCGGGTTAAAGCGTCCAGTGCGCCGAAGGGTTCATCCAGCAGCAGCAGCGCCGGGTTGGTCGCTAGCCCCCGGGCGATGGCCGCCCGCTGCGCCATCCCGCCGGAAAGCTGATGCGGCCAGGCGTTCGCGAAGTCGCTCAACCCCACCAGTTGCAGATGCTGCGCTGCAATATGTTCCCGTTCGGCCTTGCTACATCGCAGGCCGAAGCCGACGTTGCGTTTGACCCGCAGCCACGGCAGCAGCCGGTGATCCTGGAACACCATGCCGCAATCCGTGCCGGGGGCTGTGACGGGCTTGCCGTTGCGGAGGATTTCGCCTTCGGTGATGCTTTCCAGCCCCGCAATCATCTTGAGCAGCGTGCTTTTGCCGCAGCCGCTCTGCCCCACAATGGTGATGAACTCCCCCTGCCGCACCTCCAAATTGATGTTGTTCAGCACAGGGATTGCATTCCCGTCCACAAAAAAGCGCTTGTTCAGGTTGCGGATTGCCACACTCATTTGTGCGCTCCTTTCGGCTTCCAGGGGGCAATCAGCCCAAACAGCAAGGCCAGCGCTGTGTTCATCGCAATGCCCACCAGGCCGATCACCAGCATACAGGCAATCACAATATCGCTGCGCATGAACACCCGTGCATCGCTCATGTGGTAGCCGATGCCGGAAGTGGCGCTGATGAGTTCGGAAGCGACCACGGCCATCCAGGATACCCCCAAGCCCAGTTGCAGCCCCGTGAGAATCTGCGGCAGGGCGGAGGGCAGATGCACGCCGAAGAACGTGCGCAGCTTTGAAAGCCGGTAAAGCCTTGCGACTTCCAGGAAGTTTTCCGGCGTTTCGGCAATGCCCGCATGGGTGTTGACGAACACGCAAAAGAACGCCGCCAGCACGATAATGGCAATCTTGGAAGCCTCGCCGATGCCGCACCAGAGGATGAGCAGCGGAATCCACGCAATCATGGGGATCTGCCGGATGGCCGTCAGGGTTGGCATGAGGATGCTCTTGGCCACGCGGGATACCCCTGTGAGCGAACCGAACACCACCCCCAGCAGGGAGGCCAGCAGGAACCCCTGCACCACGCGCCAGAGGGAGATCAGCAGATGCCCGAGCAGCACGGAAGCATCTTCGCCGCCATAAACGGCCAGAACGGACTGCGGCTTGGGCAGAATCTGCGGGGGGATGTCGCCATAGGTTGTGGCCAGCCACCACGCCAGCAGAATCGCTGCGGGGAGGGAAAGCCCAAGCAGGATTTTTTGCCAATGCTTCATATTGTACCTCATATTGTTTTTGCGCTGTAATCAATCGTCAGTTCCATGCGGGGGAACTCTTTTGCGGGGAAGACCAGGATTTTTACGTTCAGGTTCTTTGCTGTGATGGTCACCTGATTTGTCCACTGGGCGGTGATCACTTTGCCTGTGGCGCTATCTGCCGTGAGGAGAATCACCGGGTTTTTGTAGGCCAGATCCACCGTGGCCTTGCTCTCGTCCACGCTCACGCCGCCGCCGCCCAGGTTGCCCAGCAGCGCGTCGCCCGCAAGCAGCCCAAACCCGCGCCCCACCGAGCCTTCAAATTTCGGGGTATCCTTCTTGGCGTTTTGTTCTTTGATGTGCAGCGTGAGGGTGGTTTTGCCGTTCGCCGTTTTGGCTTCTGCGGATGTGACGTCGCCGACCGTCAACTGCGCGGGCGCACCGGGGAAGGTGTTTTCCGTCGTGCCGCTTTTTTCAATCGCCGAAGCGAAGATGGGGCGCGCAATCTTTGCAAAGGTACCCTCCTGCCCGTTTTCGCCTTTGATTACGCCGTTGAGCGAAGCGGAATCTTGCGTGCGCAGGTTGGGGTTTTGCCTGGCAATGGCCTGATAGAGCGCCAGCACCTGTGCAATATCGCTGCTGTTGAGCGCAAATGGTGCGCCGGGCTGGGTCGTGGCAATTTGCGTCGTGCTTCCGGCAACGGAAGCGCTTTCTTCTGCCGTGCCTGTCGCATCCGCCACTTGCGTTGCGGCTGCGCTTTCTTCTATGGCTTCTATGGCTGGCAGAACCGTGCTTGCGGCAGCAGTGGTTGCTTGCGTGGCGGTGGTTGGCGCCGGCGCCTTGCCACAGGCAAACAGCGTGAGCGCGAGCGCAAGGGCAAGCGGGATCGCAACAGCTTTTTTCATGGCAGCCTCCAAAAAAGTATAATTCATATCTGAATACTATGATATTAGGCATTGTATCACAGGCAGAACCACTTGTCAAGAAAAATTTTGCTTGACAAGCAAGCGCTTCTCTGATAACATGGTATCCATGTAGGAATTATATGATTTTTGGGAGGGAGCAGCATGGAAAACCAGGCAAAGCCCGCGAGTGAACACACGATCCAAGCGAACCAAACCATCTATAGCCAACTGGATTTCAGCGACACAGCCGACTTTGAAAACGCCCGCAAGGGCTTCATCGCGGGGCCGGAAGGATCAATTCAGAGCGCCGACGGGCGGGTGATTTGGGATTTTGAAGCATACAGTTTTTTGGAACAGGAGCGGGCGCCCGATACCGTACACCCCAGCCTTTGGCGGCAGGCGCGGCTCAATGCCGTTGCCGGTCTGTTCGCGGTCGCCGAAGGGATCTATCAGGTGCGGGGCTTCGATATTTCGATTATCACATTTATAAAGGGCGAAACCGGCTGGATCATCGTTGACCCCATCACCAGCTGCGAAACGGCAAAGGCCGCCAAAGACCTGGTGTTCAGGCACCTGGGGGAAGCGCCCGTCAAGGCCGTGGTTTACACCCACAGCCATGCCGACCACTGGGCGGGCGTGAAGGGCGTGATTGCGCAGGAAGATGTTACGGCGGGTCTGGTGCGCGTGATTGCCCCGGAACGCTTTATGCATTACACCGTGAGCGAAAACGTGCTGGCGGGTAACGCCATGACCCGGCGGGGGAGCTACATGTTTGGCGCGGGGCTGCCCGCAGGTGCGCAGGGGCATGTGGATTGCGGCATCGGGCGCAAAATCCCCGTGGGCACGGTGAGCCTGATTGCCCCCACGGAAGAGATCCACGCCACCGGCGAAGTTTTGCAGATTGACGGCGTGGAAATCGTCTTCCAGCTCACGCCGGAATCGGAAGCCCCCGCCGAGATGAACCTGTTTTTCCCCCGGCGCCGCGCCCTGTTGGTGGCGGAAATCTGCACCCACGGGCTGCACAATATTTACACCATCCGCGGCACAGAGGTGCGCGATAGCAAGCGCTGGGCGGGCTATATTGACGAGGCCATTGAAAAATATGCCGGGCAAAGCGATGTGGTGTTCACCACCCACGCCGCCCCGGTTTGGGGGACGGAGGCCGGGATCGCCTACCTGAAGCGCCAGCGGGACGGCTACAAATACATTCACGACCAGGCGCTGCGTCTGGCGAACCAGGGCTACACCATCAACGAGGCCGCAGAGGCGCTGCATTACCCGCCGGAACTGGAGCAGGACTGGGCGCTGCGGGGCATTTACGGCACGGTGCATCACAACACCAAGGCCGTGATCCAGCGCTATTTGGGCTTCTATGACGGCAACCCGGCCACGCTCTTTCAATTGCCGCCGGAGGAAGCGGGGCGGCAATATGTGCAGCTTGCGGGCGGCGCGGAAAAATTAATTGCAAACGCCAAAGAAGCGCTTGCAAGCGGAAACTACCGCTGGGCGGCGCAGGTACTCAATCATTTGGTGTTTGCTCATCCGGAGAATGCTGAAGCAAAAAATCTGGAAGCCGATGCGCTGGAGCAGCTGGGCTACCAATCGGAAAGCGCGCCCTGGCGCAATGCATTTTTATCCGCAGCGCAGGAGCTGCGCGGCTTTGAACAACTGCGCAATGTGCAGCAAAACGCCAGCTTCGACGTCGTCACCGCCATGGGTGCAGAGCATCTGTTTGATTACCTGGCCGTGAGCCTGAACGCCGGGCGGGCGGCGGGCAAACGCCTTGCGCTGCACTTCCACTTCACGGATGTGCAGGAGCAATATTTGCTGATCATTGAAAACGCCGTGCTGAATTACTGGAAAGGCAAGGGGCCGGAAGGCGCGGATTTGGCGATCACGGTACCCAAACGCGTACTCATCGAGATATTTATGGGCAACAGGCGCGAAGCGCTTAAAAACTTCCTCACGGGCAAAATCAAGCTCAAGGGCAACGTGAAAACGCTGCTGGAGCTGCAAAAGCTGCTCGATACATTTACGCCGGATTTTAATATTGTCACACCATAGGAGTGCATGTGAACATCCAATATTTATCAACTGATTTTCTGATCCTCGGCGGGGGCGCGGCGGGCTGCTGGGCGGCGCTGGAATTTTGCAAACGCTCGCAGGGCAAGGCGCTGCTCCTCGAAAAAGCGAACATCCGGCGCAGCGGCTGCCTGGCCGCCGGGGTGAATGCCCTGAATGCTTACATCGGCCCCGGCCACACGCCGCAGGATTATGCGGATTACGCTAAAAACGACGCCGAAGGCGCAGTGGACGAAGCGTTGCTGCTGAGTATGGCCGAACGCCTGAACGGCACGGTGCAAAAACTCGAAAGCCTGGGGCTGACCATCCTCAAAAACCCGGACGGCAGCTACGCCACGCGGGGCTGGCGCAACGTGAAAATCAACGGGGAGAACATCAAGCCTCTGCTGGCCGGGGCTGTGGCGCAGGAGCCGCGCATCACCGTGCTGAACCAGGCGAACGCATTCGACTACATTGTGCAGGGCGACCGCGTGACGGGCGCGTTTGCAATTGCAGTGCAGTCGCCCGTGCTGTATGTGGTCACTGCCAAGGCGGTGCTTTGCGCCACCGGCGGCGCGGCGGGGCTGTATCAGCCGAACCATCCGGGCTTTTCGCGCCACAAGCTGTGGTACCCGCCCTTCAACACGGGCGCGGGCTACGCCATGGGCGTCCGTGCGGGGGCAAAAATGACCGGCTTTGCGCAGCGCTTTGTCGCACTGCGCTGCAAGGATACCATCGCGCCGACCGGCACGCTTGCGCAGGGCGTGGGCGCAAAGCAAATCAATGCGCTGGGCGAGGTCTACGAGCAAAAATACGGCACTGCAACCATGCAGCGCGTGCGGGGAACCGTGCGGGAAAACGCCGAAAACAGGGGGCCGTGCTATCTGCGCACAGCGGGGATTCCGCAGGAGCAGGACGACGAACTTGCAAAAGCATATTTGAACATGGCGCCCGGCCAAACCCTGCGGTGGCTCGAAACCGCGCCGCCCAGCGTGCAAAACGTGGAAATTGACGGCACGGAGCCATACATCACAGGTGGCCACACGGCCAGCGGCTATGCCGTGGCCGTTGACCGCGCAACATCGCTCAAAGGCCTGTTTGCGGCGGGGGACGCAGCGGGGGGATGCCCGCAAAAATACGTGACGGGCGCGTTAGCAGAAGCCGAAATTGCCGCGCACGCAGCCCTGCAATATATGCAGGACGACCCGCCGCAAGCCCCGGATGCAACGCCGGTGCTGCAAACGCTGAACGCCTATTTTTTCTATGATACTGATACAGTTGACGCGTTGGAAGAAGAGATGCAGGGCGTGATGGACGCATACGCCGGCGGCATCTCGCGCCAATATACATACACCAAAGAAGGCCTTGCGGTTGCCGAAAGCAAAATCGCCGCAATCGCGCAAAAAAGCAAAAGCTGCGCCGCAAAGGATATGCAGGATTTGGTGTATATTCTGGAACTACAGGAAAGGCTTGTGGTCTGCCAGGCCGTGATTGCTGCGCTGAAAGAGGTGTGTGCGTGAGCATTTTGATTGAAGAAAGCAAATGCACCGGCTGTGGCGCCTGCACACAGGTCTGCCCCGGCTCGCTGCTGAAATTGCAGGATGCAAAAGCAAAAATTGCAAAGCCGGAGCGCTGTTGGGGCTGCTGTTCCTGCCTGAAGGAATGCCCCGTACAGGCGATTGCGCTCTATCTGGGCGAAGACATGGGCGGGCGCGGCGGGCGAATGCATGTGCAAAAAGAGGGGCATTTGCTGCACTGGATCGCGGCGCTGCCGGGCGGCGCAACAAAAATAATTACGGTTGACAGCCGTGACAGCAACAAATATTAGGAGGGCTTATGACGCACCTGGATCAACTTGAGGCGGAGGCCGTCTACATCATGCGCGAAGTCGCCGCCGAATGCGAGCGGCCTGTGATGCTCTATTCCATCGGCAAGGATAGCTCCGTCATGCTGCACCTGGCGCTCAAGGCGTTTTACCCCGAAAAACCGCCCTTTCCGTTTTTGCACATCGATACCGGCTGGAAGTTCCGCGAGATGACTGCGTTCCGCGATAGGCGTGCGCAGGAACTGGGGATTCAGATGCTGGTTTACCGCAACGAGGAAGCCATCGCGCAGGGCGTCAACCCCTTCGACCACGGCGCGGCTTATACGGATATTATGAAGACCCAGGCGCTCAAGGCGGCGCTGGATTTCCACGGCTTCACGGCGGCGTTCGGCGGCGGGCGGCGGGATGAGGAAAAATCCCGGGCGAAGGAGCGCATTTTCAGCTTCCGCAACGCCCAGCACGCCTGGGATCCGAAAAACCAGCGGCCGGAACTGTGGAAGCTCTTCAACACGCAGATCCACAAGGGCGAAAGCATCCGCGTGTTCCCAATTTCCAACTGGACGGAAAAAGACATTTGGCAATACATTCAGCGGGAGCAAATCCCCATTGTGCCGCTGTATTTTGCAAAAGAGCGGCCTGTGGTGCACCGTGACGGCAATATCATCATGGTGGATGACGCGCGTATGCGCCTTTTGCCCGGCGAAGCGCCTGTTATCCAAAGCGTGCGCTTTCGCACCCTGGGCTGCTACCCCCTCACGGGCGGCGTGGAATCAACCGCCGCGACGCTGGAGGAGGTCATTGCCGAAACCCTGGCCGCCGCCACCAGCGAGCGCACCAGCCGCGTGATTGACAACGAGGCGGCGGGCAGCATGGAACGCCGCAAACGGGAGGGTTATTTTTGATGCAAGATCTGCTAAAATTCATCACTTGCGGCAGCGTGGATGACGGAAAATCCACGCTGATCGGGCATATTTTATATGACGCAAAGCTGCTCTATGCCGACCAGGAGCAGGCGTTGCTGCTGGATAGCCAGGTGGGCAGCCGGGGCGGCGCTATCGATTATTCCCTGCTGCTCGACGGCCTCATGGCCGAGCGGGAGCAGGGCATCACCATCGATGTGGCGTACCGCTACTTCACAACAGAAAAGCGCAGCTTCATTGTTGCCGATACGCCCGGCCACGAGGAATACACCCGCAACATGGCCGTGGGCGCGAGCTTTGCCGATTTGGCGGTGATCCTTGTGGACGCCACCCAGGGCGTGCTGACCCAAACCCGCCGCCATGCGCGGATCTGCGCCATGACGGGCATCCGGCACTTTACGTTTGCCGTCAATAAATTCGATTTGGCGGGCTACGATGAAGCCGTGTTTTTGCGCATCAGCGCAGAAATCGCACAGCTTGCGGCGCAGCTGCAATTGCAGGATGTGGCGGTCATCCCCGTTTCAGCAACGGAGGGCGACAACGTGACGAAGCCCTCGCCTCACATGCCCTGGTATAGCGGGAAAACGCTGCTGGCACACCTGGAAAGCGTAGAAACTTCCGGGGAAGACGGCGAAAAGGGCTTCACCCTGCCGGTGCAGAGGGTCAGCCGCCCGGATCACACGTTCCGGGGCTTCCAGGGGCAAATCGAAAGCGGCAGCGTTTCCGTCGGTGAAAGCATCACGGTGCTGCCAAGCAATCAAAACGCAAAAATCAAAGCCATTTTTGTGGGGGATTCTCCTGCCGAAAGGGCGTCAGCCGGGCAGCCTGTGACGCTACAGCTTGACCGGGAGGTCGATGTTTCACGCGGGAGCGTGATCACGCAAAACGCGGGCTTGCAGGTGGCGCAGCAATTTTCCGCCACGCTGCTGTGGATGGACGACACGCCGCTCGCCACCGGCAAGGAATACTGGGTGAAAATCGGCACAAAGCTGTTGCCCGGCATGGTGCGGGCGGTGAACTACAGCATTGATGTGAACACCGGGGCGCAGCGACCCGCCGCAGCCCTGGCAAAAAATGAAATTGCCCAGTGCGTGCTTGCACTGAGCCAGCCCGCCGTGCTGGATGCATTTTGCAGCCACAAAGTGCTGGGCGAGTTGATTTTGATCGACCGGGTGAACCACGCAACGGCGGCTTGCGGGGTGATTGAAGCTGTGCTGGAAAACAACCCCCCGGAGGAAACGCCGGAAGCCGTGCAGCGCCTGGTGATCCCCGTCGATATGGGTGGTGGCGTTGTGAAGCAGGTGGAAATTACGGTGAGAATATTGTGAGGGAAGTTGCATGGATATAACCGCCGCGAACACGGGGCTTTGGAGCGGGCTTGTGCAGCTGGCGCTGATTGCCGGGGCATTTTTGCTGGCGTTGCTGCTGCTGAAGCTGCCTGGTTTGCGCAAAAGTTTGTTGCCGGCCGCTGTGCTGGGGGGCTTTTTGCTGCTGGCGCTGCGGCACAGCAAGCTGCTGCCCAGTGAGTTGCATACCCTTGAAGTGATCGCTTTCCACGGGATGGCGGTGGGCTTTGCGGCGCTTGCGTTGCGCAGCCCGGAGCCGCAAACGGCAGGCAAAAGCGCAATCCTCAAGAGCGGCGGGCTGATCGGCGCAACCTTCGCCCTGCAAGGGGCGCTGGGGCTTTTGGTGAGCCTGTTGCTGTTGCCCAAGCGCTTCCCGGCGGCGGGGCTGCTGCTGCCCATGGGCTACGGCCAGGGGCCGGGGCAGGCGGGCAACATCGGCGGCACCTTTGAACGGCTGGGTTTTGCTGGCGGGCGTTCCTTCGGGCTTTCCCTGGCGGCGGCGGGGTATTTGAGCGCCTGCGTTGTGGGCGTGATTTATCTGAATATTCTGAAGCGCAAGGGGAAACTCCGCCAGGCGCAAGCGCCTGTTGCCCCTGCGCCGCTCCCCGCCGCAGACGCAAGCCCTGCCACCACCGAAGAACCGCTCACCCTGCAAATTGCCCTGGTGCTGACGGGCTATATGCTTGGCTTTTTGGCGTTGCGGGGGCTGGATGCGCTTGCGCACCTGCTGGAAAATCCGCAGACGGTGCAGCTGATCACAAACCTGCTGTGGGGGTTTCACTTCATCCTGGCGGCCTGGGCGGCCAGCCTGTTGGGGCTGCTGCTGCGCGGCCTCACAAAGGCGGGGATTTTAAAGCGCCCGCCGCAGAACAACAAGCTGTTGAGCCGTATTTCCAACCTGGCCTTCGATTTCATGATTGTTGCAGCCATTGCATCCATTGATATTGCACAGCTGAAAGGCCTATGGCTGCCCTTTTTGCTCATGAGCCTGTTGGGCGCGGCGGTGACGTTCGCCTATCTGCGATGGGTTTGCCCGCGCCTCTACCCCGGCTATGCCACGCAGGGGCTGCTTTCCATGTTCGGCACGCTCACCGGCACGGTGAGTTCCGGCGTCCTGCTCCTGCGGGAAGCCGACCCGAAGCTGCAAAGCCCGGCGGTGAACAACCTGCTTGTGGGCAGCACCTTTGCGGGGCTGTTTGCCCTGCCGGTGATGGCCGCGATTGGCTTTGCGCCGCAAAGCACGCCCCTTGCCTGGGCGGCTGCGGGGGCTTTGCTGCTTTACGGCGCAGGGCTGACCGTGTGGCTGGCGCGGAACTGATTGCTTTTTGCGGGGAACTATGGCGCGTTTAAAAGCAAAAAAGCAAGCAACGCTTACTTTGAAGCAATACAGTTCGTTTTTGCAATCGGGCGAGCCGATACAACGGATCTGCTTGGCAATACGCTCGGCGTGTTTTGGTTCGTTGCGCTGCTGTTGCGCAACGGCCATTGGATTATCATACGATAAGCTAAAATTCGACCCCGGCGCGGGCGGGGATTGCGGCGTCGAAGGGGTGTTTTATCTTGACCATTTCGGTCACATAATCCGCCAGCGCCAGGATCTCCGGCGCAGGGCTGCGCCCGGTCAGCACAAGTTCGGGGGCTTCCGGCTTGCCGCGCACCAGGCGCAGCAGCGCGTCAGGCTCCAAAAAGCCGTAGGCGGCGGCGCCGAGCGCTTCATCCAGAATCAACAGGTCGCATGCGCCGGATTGCAGCGCGACGTCGGCCTGTGCCAGCATCGCGCCGTGTTCGGCTTTGAGCAGCGCGGCTTCGGGCGCATCCATCTGCCAGGTGAACTTTGCGCCGCTGGTCGGGCGCAGGATGGTGACGCCCTCCATTGCTTGCAGCAAACGGATTTCGCCGCTTGCCTGCCCTTTAAAGAACTGGACGAGCGTCACCCGGTAGCCGTTGCCCAGCGCCCGCAGGGCAAGCCCCACCGCAGCCGTGGTTTTGCCCTTCCCGTCGCCATGATACACATGAATCATACCCATATGGAAAATCACCTCAACGGTGATTATACCACACGGCGGCGCAAAAGTCCAATGCTGTGCAACGCTATTCTTCGATGACCGTCACGCCGGACATATCCGCCTTGCTGTTTTTCATGAAGGCATAGGTCAGCCGGTCGGCCTGGCAATCCACAAATTTTACGCGCTTGAGCTTGGCGTTCTTGAAAAAGCAGTTGCGCAGCACAGCGCCTTCAAACGTCACTTTGGAAAAATCGCAGTTTTCAAAGGCACAGTCAACCAGTATGCCGCCCAAAGTGATTTCCGTCAGTTGCCCCATTCGGAACAACGTGCCTTGCAGAACCGCGCCGGTGAAATCACTGCGCCGCAAATGGCACCAGTGCAGTGCAACGCCGGTCAGGTTGGCCGCCGAAAAATCGCAGCCTTCCGCATTGCAGCGCGTGAATGTACTCCCGCTGAAGTCGCAGCCCGCAAACGTGTCGCCTTCCAGGTTTGAGCCCGTGAGCGCGCAGCGGCGCAGGTCGGATTGCGAAAAATCGCTGCGTTCAATGTTGTTCCCCCGGAGCGTCAGCCCCGCCAGTTCCGAACCGATGAAGCGGCATTGTTCGATGTTCGTGCCGCGGAACTTTTCCGCAAGCCCGTGCAGGCCGGAAAAATCTGCGTCCGCCCAGTTCCCGCCGGACATATTCCAGCCCGGCGCTTCGCTCTGTTCCTGTGCGCCTTCGTCCTCCGGCGGCACAACCGGGTTTTGTGCGCAGGCGGTTGCGCCAACAAAATAGTTCAGATCCGTGCCAAGCGCTTCCGCAAGCCGGGTGAAGGTGAGAATATCCGGCATGGATTCGCCGCGCTCCCACTTGCCCACTGCCTGTGCGCTCACGGCGAGCTGTTCGGCCAGCTGCGCCTGTGAAAGGTTTTTGAGTTTGCGCGCAATGGCGATTTTTTCGCCGACCTGGTCTGCCATCAACATATTTTTGCCCTGCCTTTCTTGATTTGATGCCACCAGTATAGCATCAAAAAACGCGTGTTGCAAGATATATTCAACTACCGTTGGTTGTTTTTTGACTTTTATGGTTGTTTTGTGTTGCTCGCATATTGTAACCCCGGCGCGCTCATAGCGCTGCCCTATCGACAGGCTTGCGGATTCCCGCAGTGTTTTCCCCGGCTCATAGCCCCCAACGCAGGTTTTTGCTCCACCTTCTGCGGCGATTATGAATCGGGTATACCCCCTGTTTTGTGAACACGGCGTTTTATAGGGCAGCGCTATTAGCGCGTCGTGCAACCTAAAAACAACAATCACACATTCGATTTGCATATCTATGCCTTGACATCGCGTTCGCGCACTGCTATACTTATTAAAAGAAAGCAAAATAATAGAGGGCAGGAACCTATATGAAACGGCAAACAGCGATTTCTTACCGGGATGTGGATATTGACGGCGGGTTCTGGGGGGAGCGGCAGCGCGTCAACCGCGACGCTACGTCGGTTGCGGTGATGGAGCGGTTCCGGGAAACCGGGCGCTTTGCGGCCTTCCACATGGAACGCGGTTGGGCGCAGGGGGAAAAGCCGCACTACTTTTGGGATTCCGACGTCGCCAAATGGATCGAGGGCGTCGCCTATCTTTTGCAAAAAGGGCCTGCCCCGGCGCTGGAAGCGTTGGCGGAGGAAACCATCGGCCTGATTGAACAGCACCAGGCGGCGGATGGTTACTTCAACATCTACTTCACCGTGGTGGAGCCGGAAAAGCGCTGGCAGGATCGCGATTGCCACGAACTCTATTGCGCGGGGCACCTGATCGAAGCCGCCGTGGCGTATTACGAAGCCACGGGGCGCGACCGCTTCCTGCGCTGCATGTGCCGCTATGCGGACGCGATTGAGCGGGTGTTTATGCGGGAACACAGCGCCACTTTTGATACCCCCGGCCACGAGGAAATTGAGCTGGCGCTGGTACGGCTGTGGCGTTGCACGGGGGAGGCGCGCTACCTGCGCCTGAGCCAATATTTTGTGGATACCCGCGGGCAGGTGGGCGGCCGCGATAGCTGCGCCGCCTGGGCGAAGCCCAGCTACACCCAAAGCCACCTCCCCGTCCGTGAACAGCGGACGGCGGAAGGCCATGCGGTGCGGGCGCTCTACCTCTATGCCGCCATGGCCGACCTGGCGGTGGAAGCGGACGACCCGGCGCTTTGGGAAGCCTGCCGGGCGCTGTTTGGCAGTATCGCCCAGCGGCGCATGTATATCACCGGCGGCGTGGGTTCCTCCCACCACGGCGAGGCCTTCACCCTGGATTATGATTTGCCCAACGAAAGCGCCTACGGCGAAACCTGCGCTGCGCTGGCGCTGGCGCTCTTTGCCCGGCGCATGGCGGCGGCGGAACCCGACGCAGCCTATGCCGACGCAGCGGAACGGGCGATCTACAACGGCTTCCTTTCCGGCGTATCGCTGGACGGGACGGCGTTCTTTTATGAAAATCCGCTGGAAGTGCACCCCGCCCTGCGCCAAAAAGACGCCAGCGTGAAAGATAACGAGCGTTACCCGCAGCTGCAACGCCAGGCGGTGTTCGGCTGTTCCTGTTGCCCGCCAAACGTCCTGCGCTTCATCGCATCGCTGGGGGATTTCCTTTATAGCTACGACGAAACGACGCTGTTTGTGCATCATTATGCGCAAAGCACGGCGCAGTGCAGCGCCTGGGGGCGCACGGTCAGCATCCAACAGGCGACGGAATACCCCTGGCAGGGGAACATCCAGCTGGAGCTGCGCGGCTGCGCGGGCAAGCGTATCGCTCTGCGCATCCCCGGCTGGTGCAGCCATTACACCCTGTTGGCCGGCGACCGCGAAATCACGCCTTCCATTGAAAAGGGCTACGCCTATGTGGATATTGCAGACGAACACTGCCGCTTTGCGCTCCGGCTGGAAATGCCCGTGCGCCTGGTGCGCGCCAACCCCGCCGTTTGGGAGAACATCGGCCGCGCAGCGGTGACGAAGGGGCCGCTGGTCTATTGCCTGGAAGGCG
>JAITNG010000134.1 GCA_031290595.1 Oscillospiraceae bacterium | reverse complement strand
CTAGCAGTCGCCCGGAGTTTTTATCCCGGTGCCAAAAAAACGGAACACTGCTTTTAATTGCGGAATGGGATTAGGTTGCACGGCGCACTGATAGTGCTGCCCTATGCAGCGCCGTGTTCATAAAACAAGAGGAATACCTGATTCATAATCGCCAAGGAAGGTGGATCAAAAACCTGCGCTGGGGGCTATGAGCCGGGGAAAACATTGCGGGAATTCGCAAGCCGTTCGATAGGGCAGCGCTATGAGCGCGCCGGGATTACGAATAGCCCTAATTTTAACCCATGATTGGCATTGCCATGCAACGCAATTTTCATCAAACACCCGCCTCTGAAAACACAGTATATTCCCCTTGGCTGCTGTTGCGCCACAGGCGACGAGCCGCACCGCAGGTGCTGCTATTCCTCTGGGAAAAACGCACGGTGCACTGCGGCGACGGCGCGGTCGGCTGCGGCTTCTTCGATCAGGACGGAAATTTTGATTTCGCTTGTGGCAATCATCTGGATGTTGATGTCTTCCGCAAAGAGCGCTTCAAACATCTGTGAAGCCGTGCCTGGGTGGGTTTCCATCCCCGCGCCCACGACGGAAATCTTGGCCACGGCGGTGTCGCAGGTCACGGTCAAGCCGTCCAAAATATCCAGCTTGCCCAGCAGCTCTATGGCTTCCGGCGCATGGGTGCGGCTGACGGTGAAGGAAATATCCTTTGTGCCGTCGCGCCCGACGGATTGCAGGATAATATCGACGTTGATGTTTTTTGCCGCTAGCTTGCTGAAGATTTTAAAGGCGATGCCCGGCACATCCGGCACGCCGATGACGGAAATCCTTGCGGCCTCGCTATCCTTGGTCACGCCGCGCACGAGCATTTTTTCCATTGCGGTTACCTCCTTGACGATGGTTCCTGGTTTATTTGTCAGGCTGGAAAGCACCTCCAGCTCCACGTGGTATTTTTTCGCCATTTCAACCGAGCGGTTGTTGAGCACCTGTGCGCCCAGGGTCGCAAGCTCCAGCATTTCGTCATAGGTGATTTCACTGAGCTTTTTGGCGCCCGGGATTTTGCGCGGGTCGGCGGTGTAGACGCCTTCCACATCGGTGAAGATCTGGCAGCGATCCGCCCGCAGGGCGGCGGCCAGCGCCACGGCGCTGGTATCTGACCCCCCGCGCCCCAGCGTGGTGATGTCGTCATATTTGCAGATGCCCTGGAACCCGGCCACAACAACGATGTTCTTGCGCCCGATTTCCACTTGCAGCCGTTCGGTGCGGATGCTTTTGATCCGCGCCGCGCCGTAGCGGGAATCCGTCTGGAAGCCCGCCTGCCAGCCCAGGAGTGAAACGGCGGGGCAGCCCAGTTCGTTGCAAGCCATGGCCAGCAGTGAAATGGAAATCTGTTCCCCCGCGCTGAGCAGCTGATCCATCTCGCGCCTGGGGGGCTTTTGCGTCAGTTCCGCCGCCTTGGTGATGAGGTCGTCGGTGGTATCCCCCTGGGCAGAAACGACAACGACAACGTCGTTTCCTGCGCGAAAAGTTTCGGTGACGATGCGCGCCACATTGCGCACACGTTCCGCGTTGGCCACGGAACTGCCGCCGAATTTCTGAACGATCAAGGGCATGAACAAGGCCTCCTTTTTGATGCTATAAATATGGGTGCGCGATCTAACTGCAACGCACGAGTGTTTCCGCCCGCTCCGGCCCGTTGGAAACCATCGTCACCGGCACGCCGATTTCCGCTTCGATGAAATCGACGTAATCTTTCGCCGCCTGGGGCAGCGCGTCATACGAACGGATTCCCCGAATATCCTGCCCAAAGCCGGGGAAGGTTTTGAACACGGGCTTCGCCTTTTCAAGCAGCGGCGTGACGGGGAATTCACGCGTCACAACGCCGTCAATTTCGTAGCCCACACAGGCCTTGATTTCCCCCAGGTAGCTCAGGCAATCCAATGCACTGAGCGCCACTTGCGTCGCGCCCTGCACCGCGCAGCCGTAACGGATGGCCACGCAGTCAAACCAGCCCACCCGGCGGGGGCGGCCTGTGGTCGCGCCGTATTCCCCGGCGTCGCCGCCGTGCCGGCGCAGCTGCTCGGCCTCTTCACCAAACAGCTCGCTGGTGAACGCGCCCGCGCCCACTTCGCTGGAATACGCCTTCACCACGGCGATGATCTCTTTGATCGCCCAGGGCGGGATCCCCCCCGCGCCCACTGCGGCATAGCCCGCAAGCGTGGAAGAGGAGGTCGTCATGGGGTAAATCCCCAAATCGGGGTCGCGCAGGGAACCGAGCTGGCCTTCGAGCAATATATTGCGGTCTTCCCGGATGGCGGTGCGCATAAACGCTTCGGCGTCGCCCACAAAGGGCGCAAGCCAATCCCGGTATGCCAGCAGTGCATCGGCCAGCGCATCGGGGTCAAGGGCGGGCTTGTGATAGATATGTTCCAGCAGCAGGTTCTTGATTTCGCAAATATTGTGCAGCCGCGTGCGCAGCGCCGCCTCATCAAAAATTTCGCAAACCTGGATGCCTGTTTTGGCGTACTTATCGGAATAAAACGGCGCGATGCCGCTCTTGGTGGAACCAAACTGACGTGCGCCCAGGCGCTCTTCTTCATAGCAGTCAAACAGCACATGGTAGGGCATGAGTACCTGCGCACGCTGCGAAACCAGCAGCTTCGGCGCTTCCACGCCCCGCGCAAGCAGACCTTCATATTCGCTTTTGAGCTTGCCAATATCCAGCGCAACGCCGTTGGCAATCACGTTGGTGACGTTTTGGTGGAACACCCCGGAAGGCAGCAGATGCAGGGCAAACTTGCCATAGTGGTTGATGATCGTGTGGCCGGCGTTTGCTCCCCCCTGGAAGCGGACGACAATATCCGCGCGCTCGGCGAGCATATCGGTGGTTTTGCCCTTGCCTTCGTCGCCCCAACTGGAACCGACAATTGCCTTGACCATAGTGTTGTTTCCTCCTTGCGTCATTGACACTGATTCTTCCGCGTTTTGGTGCGTAGAAATTTACGCCGCAGAAGATTTAATTATACATTATAGTGGCAGGAAAGTCAACGGACGGAGTTGTAAATAAAGTGTGAACGCCGCCGCCTACACCGCCACGGGGATCGCTTCCGCCAGCGGGTGCCACTGATACTTTTCCAGCCGCACGCTTTCTTTGGTGAACTGATAAAAATCCGTGACGGCGGGGTCAAGCGCAAACACCGGCGCGTCATAGGGTTGCAGTTCCAGCAGGCGTTCCACGATGGGGATGTGCCGGTCATAGATGTGCGCATCGGCGACCACGTGCACCAGTTCGCCCGGCACAAGGCCGCTCACCTGCGCCAGCATGTGCAGCAGCACGGCGTATTGGGCGACGTTCCAGTGGTTGGCCATCAGCATATCCTGCGACCGCTGGTTGAGGATGCCGTTCAGCCGCCCGCCGCTGACGTTGAAGGTCATGGAATACGCACAGGGGTAAAGCCGCATCTCGCTCAGATCCTGATGCACATAAAGGTTGGTCAAAATCCGGCGGCTGGCGGGGTTGTGCCGCAAGTCGTAAAGCACGCGGTCCACCTGGTCAAACATGCCTTCGGGGTAGCGGTGCTTTACGCCCAACTGGTAGCCGTAGGCTTTGCCGATGCTGCCGGTTGCATCCGCCCACTGATCCCACACCCGGCTGCCCAGGTCGGCGATGTTGTTGGATTTCTTCTGCCAGATCCACAGCAGCTCATCCACGCTGGTCTTCAGGAACGGTTTGCGCAAAGTGACGAGCGGGAACTCCGCCGCCAAATCGTAACGGCTGACCATGGCGAACAGCTTGATGGTGTGGGCGGGGCTACCGTCGTCTTCCCAGCGGGGGCGCACCTGCGCTTCGGTATCCCAAACTCCTTCGGCCAGGATTTTGCGGCAGTTTGCCTTAAAAATTTCATCGGCACGGCTCATAAGTCGCCCTCCCCCAATTTCGATGGCTTTTTCGATGGCCTTTTCGATGGCTCTATTATAACATGATTTGCTTGGGTTTGCAAGACCGTTGCAGGTGATAAACGCGCGTAAAAAGCCGCCCCCGAAAGGGCGGCTTGGGGTATTGGGGTATCACGAGAAGGTGGGCGGCTGGCAGGCGTAGAATTCTCCTGCATCTCTCGGGGTTGCCCCCTGTCAAACCATCGGCGCGTGGCCTCTACGAAATTTACCACCTCAACCGCCCATACCCTTATCGTATCTTTATTATAGCATGATTATTCGCGTTTGTAAAGCACTTTTTTGTTTTTTATCAAGCGTTTCCATGCCTTTTCATCCACCATCATGCCTGTTATGACGGAGTTCTTAAATTCTTCCGGGTCTTCCGGGACGTGGACGCGCAAAATTACCTTGCCACGAACGCTCTCCATCTCTTTAAGGATTTCAGCCGTGAAAGGCATCTTTGATTCCAAAATATAGTCGGGGTCGGCCAATACTGCGCCAAGGTGCGGCGCAAGCCGCTCATAAGCGCCGGGGTGTCGTTCCTGTATATGCCCAATGCGTTCATCCGTGATAATTACTTCATCGGTGATAATATCGGGCGAAACAGCGCTGAACTTTTCCAAATCAATCTTACCAATGATATGCACAGCTAAACTCCCCGCTTGATTTCTTGTCGAATTCAGTATACCACCATTCAGTGCCGCTGGCAAGCCTTTTTCTCTTCTTTGCGGCGTTGTTGTGCCGCTCCCGCTTGTCTTCGCCGCAGCTGACAAAAATTTTTGTCGAATTTGTATCTTTCTCTTGTGAAAGTGCGAATTATGTGGTATACTATCTGTATACTACTCGTGGTGTTTCAATCTGCGGGAGGGATTTTTGCTTTATCGCTTTATCACAGACTGACGTGCGTAAAGGAATTTGGATTGACCATGAATCAACAGTTTTCAGATCTTTTGCAGCTGGTGGATGAAACGGAGCTGGAACGCGAATGCAAGCGGCGCAACCGCCGCCGCCGTGCGGCGATTGCGGTTGTGGCCGTGCTTTTGCTGCTCTGCGCCGCCGCTACGGTGGCCGGCGCCTATGCCCGGCTGCTCGGCAAGGTCAACGTTGACCCCGGCACCCGCCCGGCGGGCTACACCGTGCCGGAAGAAACGACGGAAGCCCCCGACCCCGACTTCCCGGCCATGTATGATATTACCGATGCTTCCAGCCTGCACAGCTTCCTGCGGCAGTGGTGGAACAACGGCGGGGAGGAGGAGATTCGCTACAGCAAGGATGTGTTCAATGTTTTGCTGCTGGGCGAAGACGACCCGGATGGCGGCGAATTTGGACGCTCGGATTCAATCATGCTTGTTTCGGTCAACAAAAAGACCCACACGGTCACGATGCTCTCGTTCTTGCGCGATAGTTATTGTTACATGAACATTGACGGGCAGGAATATTGGGGCAGGATCAACGCCGCGTTCAGCCGGGGCGGCCCTGCGGGGATGATGGAAACCGTCACCCGGCTCTATAAAATCCGCGTGGATCGCTACGTCAGCGTCGGGTTTTCGGCGTTCAAAAAGCTGATCAACACCCTGGGCGGCGTGACGGTGGATGTGACGGCGGCCGAAGCAAAGTTCATCAACCGCAACGCGCCTTCCATGAAGGGGCAGTTCCCGGCGGGCGAAGGCGTGCGGCTCAACGGCGCACAGGCGCTGGTCTATTGCCGCATCCGCAAGCTGGATTCCGACAACGCCCGTGCCGTCCGGCAGCAAAAGGTGATCCAGGGGATCATCGCCGAAGCGCGCACGGCCTCGGTTGGGCAGATTTATGACGCCCTGGGCGATGTGCTGGAACAAGTGACCACCAACTTCACGCAGAGCGAAATCACCGCGCTGCTTCCGCAGGCGATCACCTGGCTGACGTATGGCACGCAGCAAATGACTTCCCCCCTGGTGGACGGGAGCAACCGCAGCGCCATTGGCGCAAGCATCAACGGGGCGCAAATCTGGGTGGTGGATTACCCCCTGGCCGCCCAGCACGTGCAACTGGCGCTCTATGGTGAAAGTAACATCAATGTGGAATCCGGCGGCGCACGCAGCAGCTACATCATTGACCTCTTCCGCGGCGCTGCCGACCGGGGAACCCTGGAAGGCGACAGCATCGGCACATCCCCCGTCACCACGTTGCCGGAAGACACAGAAACAGGCGAAGACGAAAGCGAAAGCGAAGAACCCCCCGGTGAAGAAGAATGGACGACGGAACCAGTGGAAGAAGGACTTTGGTAAAATAACGAAAGAAGTGAAGTGAACATGAAAACAAGACAACAAAAACGCCTGCGCACCATTATCCTGGTTGCCATCCTGGCCATCGCGCTTGGGGTGACGGCTGTGTTCGGGTATTTTTATATCCGCTTGCACAATGATATTGACCGCAGCTCGGGCTATATTTATGCCGAAGAAACCGAGCCGGAAGAAGAGGAAGACAAAGGGATCGGCGTGGAAGTGGGCTACGATGACGTGGACGCAACATCGCTGGATGAATTCCTGACGTCCTGGGCGACCAACGATATTCAAAAACTTCAGGATAAAAATGTGCTGAACATCCTGCTGTGCGGGGTGGATTCCCAAAACGGAAAGGCCACCGGCGGGCGCTCCGACGCCATCCTGTTGGTTTCGGTCAACAAGAAGACCAAGACGGTTACGCTCGCTTCGTTCTTCCGGGATAGTTACACCTACATCGACCTGATGGGCAACACCAAGAACCCCCGCACCATCATGGATAAGGTCAACGCCGCCTATTCCCTGGGCGGACCGGCCACGCTGATCGATACGATTGAGGCCAACTACAAGATCATCATTGACGGCTACATCAGCGTGGATTTCAACTCCTTCCCCAAACTGATCAACGCCCTGGGCGGCGTGACGCTGGATGTGACCAAGACAGAGGCCAACTTCATCAACAGCACCGCGCCCACGATGCACCACAACTTCCCGGCGGGCGAAAATGTGACGCTCAACGGCGCGCAGGCGCTGGTTTATAGCCGCATCCGCCACCTGGCCAGCGGCGACATTGACCGCACCGCCCGCCAGCGCAAGGTGATTATGGCGATCCTGGCCAGCGCACGCAAGGCGAGCAACGGGCAGATCCTCAACGCCGCCAACCAGATCCTGGACGGCAAATACCTGACCACCAACCTCACGGATTTGCAGATCACCACGCTGCTATCGCAAGCATTTTCGGGCGGATGGATGGATTACGAGATCAAGCAGTGCTACACCCCAACGGTCGAAACGGAAAACGCCACCGGCATCCCGACACAAAACATCAAAGGCAACACATGGTTCTGGGTGGTGGATTACCCGCGGGCGGCTGAAGAACTGCAATTGCAGCTCTATGGCACCACCAGCATCGCCCTGACCGTGGAAGGCGAAGACCGCAGCGACTATTTGGCACGGCTGTTTAAGGAAGCCAGCGGCAGCCGGGGCAGCAGCTCCGGTTCGGGCAGCGGCACCAGCAGCACGCAGCCGCAGGGCAACGACGCAACGGCGGACGCGACAGAGCCGAACAGCCAGACGGGCGACGAAACAGACGTGACGCAGGAAAGCACCACCCAGACGCCGGCCAACGAAAACCCAACCTGGCCATGGTGGATCCCCACCAAAGCGCCGGAAAGCACCGCGCCAACGGAACCGCCGACGGAGGAGCCGCCAACCGTGCCGCCAACCGCCCCCACAGAAACCGCAACGGAAGCGCCGCCGGTTGACGGGTAATACTATTCCTCCATTAAAAGCAGTGCTTTATTTTTACGTACCTGGACACGGCACGCCGTGTCCAGGTGCCTACGATAATACATTGCTTTTTAAAGCGGAACAGTATAAGGGGGTTTTCCGCAAAATATGAACGCCGCCCGGTTGGGCGGCGTTTTTTTTGATTTTATGCTGTCCCCCGCTGGAAAATGCCTCACCCAAAGAACCCCACCGCTGCACGGAACATCTTGTTTTCCGTTTCGCCCGGCACGTTTTTGTAGAGTCCGCGCCCGGTTCGTTCGCTGTGGCCCATTTTGCCGAAGACGCGGCCGTCGGGCGATGTGATCCCCTCCGCCGCCAGCACAGAGCCGTTGGGGTTATACTGCACATCCATGGTGGGCGCGCCCTCCAGGTCAACGTATTGCGTGGCGATTTGCCCGTTGGCCACCAACTGCGCCAGCAGGGGCGCGGGGCAGACGAAGCGGCCTTCGCCGTGGCTCACCGGCGCCAGATGCACCTCCCCCGGTTCGCACAGCGCCAGCCAGGGCGAAAGCACGCTGGCAACACGCGTGCGCACCAGCTTCGATTGGTGCCGCCCGATGGTGTTGAAGGTCAGCGTAGCATCCTGCGGGGTCATGGCCTGTATTTTGCCGTAGGGAACCAGCCCCAGCTTGATCAGCGCCTGGAAGCCGTTGCATATGCCGCCGACCAGGCCGCCGCGTGTTTCGAGCAGCGCAGTGACGGCTTCGGCCAAACGGGGGTTGCGCAGGAACGCCGTGATGAATTTGCCGGAGCCGTCCGGCTCATCGCCGCCGGAAAACCCGCCCGGCAAAAAGAGGATCTGCGCACCCTGGAGCGCCCGCTCCGCCCGCTCCACGGAATCCGCCAAGCCCTGTGCCGTTTTGTTGTTGATCACCAGGATCTCCGCCGCCGCGCCCGCCCGTTCAAAGGCACGCGCGGTGTCGTATTCGCAGTTGGTGCCGGGGAACACCGGGATCAGCACCCGGGGCGCGGCTGCGCGTAGCGGCGACCTGGCCGCCGAACGCTGCGTATAGGTGATGGCTTCGACCGGCGCCGCTTCGGCCTTTGGCCGCAGGGGGAATACGCCTTCGAGCTTCTGTTCATAGAGGGCTTCGATTTTTTGCAGGTCTTCGCCGTTGTAGATATATGCCGCCGTGGTTCTGCCGATTTCCACCGCGCCCGGCAGTTTTGCGCCGGGTTTCAGCTCCACCAAGACGTCGCCCGCCAGGGGGGTGTATTCCCGCGTAAAATCGCCGCCGCCGGTGATTTCTGCGCCAATCTTATTGCCCAGCGCCATTTTGAGGATCGCCTCTTCCACCCCGCCGCCGGTGAGGGCGTGGGCGGCCAAAACATCGCCGCGGGCAATGGCTGTGCGCAGCGCCGCAAAGTTTTTGTGCAGGCTCTGCGCTATCGGTAGGCCGTTCGCGTCCACTTCCGGCTGGAGCAGACTCAGCGTGCTGCCCGCTTGCTTGAACTCGTTGCTGATGATTTCGCCCGCCTTGCACAGCGCCACCGCAAAGCTCACCAAGGTGGGCGGCACGTTGAGCTGCTCAAAGGAGCCGCTCATGCTATCCTTGCCGCCGATGGAGGCCAGCCCCAAATCCAGCTGCGCCTGCATTGCCCCCAGCAATGCCGCCAGGGGCTTTCCCCATGTTGCCGGCGACTTCATTCTTTCAAAATATTCCTGGAACGTCAAATAGCATTGCCCCAGGGGGCAACCGGCTGCCGCGAGCTTCGCAACGCTTTCCACCACCGCGCAGTAGGCGCCCTTGTAGGGATCCCGCTCCGTCAAATAGGGGTCGAAGCCGTAGGCCATCACGGAGCATTGGTCGGTTTCGCCTTGCAGCACCGGGAACTTGGCCGCCATCACCTGCGCGGGGGTCTGCTGGTGCTTGCCGCCGAAGGGCATCAGCACGGTCGATGCGCCAATCGTGCTGTCGAAGCGCTCCGCCAGCCCCCTGCGCGAACAAACCGCAAGGCTCCCGGCAAGCGCATTTGTGTTTTGGTGCGGCGTGCCGGTTTGCGCCGGTGCACGCAGCGCGACGGCCGCCCGGGCGTGCTTTTCCGCACCGTTGGAATTGAGGAAGGAGCGGGCGAGGTCCACAATGACGCTGCCGTTCCACCGCATTTTGAGCCGGGGTTCTTCCCTGACCTCCGCCACAACCGTGGCTTCCAGGTTTTCCGCATCGGCCAGGCGCAAAAAGGCTTCCACATCGGCGGGGTCAACCACAATGGCCATGCGCTCCTGGGATTCCGAAATGGCCAGCTCCGTGCCGTCAAGGCCTTCGTATTTTTTCGGGACTTTATCCAGGTCAATTTCCAGCCCGTCGCAAAGCTCGCCGATGGCGACGCTCACGCCGCCCGCGCCAAAATCGTTGCAGCGCTTGATCCTCCCGGCAGCGGCGGGGTTCCTGAACAAACGCTGGAGCTTGCGCTCTTCCGGCGCGTTGCCCTTTTGCACCTCCGCGCCGCATTGTTCCAGCGAAGCGAGGGTGTGGGATTTGGAGGAACCCGTTGCGCCGCCGCAGCCGTCACGCCCGGTGCGCCCGCCCAAAAGGATCACCTGGTCGCCGGGCAGGGGCGTTTCGCGCCGCACATGCGCCTGTGGCACCGCCGCCACCACCGCGCCGATTTCCAGCCGTTTGGCCGCGTAGCCGGGGTGATAGAGTTCATCCACCAGCCCCGTGGCAAGGCCAATCTGGTTGCCGTAGGAGGAATACCCCGCCGCCGCCGTGGTGACGATTTTGCGCTGCGGCAGCTTGCCGGGCAGCGTTGCATCCAGGGGAACCGTGGGGTCGGCTGCGCCGGTGACGCGCATCGCCTGATAGACGTAGCCGCGCCCCGAAAGCGGATCGCGGATCGCGCCGCCGATGCAGGTGGCCGCGCCGCCGAAGGGTTCAATTTCGGTGGGGTGGTTGTGCGTTTCGTTCTTAAAGAGAAATAACCAGGGCTGCGCCTGGCCGTCGATTTCCACATCCACCGTGACGGTGCAGGCGTTGATCTCTTCGCTTTCATCCAGCCGTGTGAGCTGCCCGGTGTGCTTCAGGTAGCGCATGGCCTCCGTCGCCAGCTCCATCAGCGTATCCGGCTTTGCGCTGCGGCCAAGCTCCGCCTTGATTTCCTGATAACGCGCCCAGCTCTTTTGCACCAGGGGGTCTTCAATTTCCACGTCCTCCAGCGCGGTCAAAAACGTGGTGTGGCGGCAGTGGTCGCTCCAATAGGTGTCGATCATGCGGATCTCGGTCAGGGTCGGGTCGCGCCCCTCTTCCCCTTTAAAATAATCGCGGCAAAAGCGGAGGTCGTCCAAATCCATCGCAAGGGCATATTCGCTAACGAAGGCTTCCAGCCCCGCGTCTTCCAGCCCGATAAAGCCCGCCAGCACCGGGATCGCCTGTGGCGGCTCCGTCTGCAATTGGAGCGTCAGCGGCCGGTCGAGCGAAGCCTCCCGGCTTTCCACGGGGTTGACGACGGTTTTTTTCATGGCCTCCAGCTGGCCGTCTTCCAGGCTGCCTTTTATGCAGAAGACTTTGGCCGTGCGCACCAGGGGGCGCTGCCCGCCCGATGCTATCTGGATGCACTGGGCGCATGAATCCGCCCGCTGGTCGTATTGCCCCGGCAGGTATTCCGTGGCAAAGGTGAAATCCGCCTGTGGTCTGCATTGCAGCACCACGTCCGTCTGGGGTTCCGAAAACACGGTGGGGATGCAGCCGCGCAGCTGCTGTGCGTCAATGCCTTCCACATCATAGCGGTTCAGCAGCGTCAGCCCGGTCATCCCCTCAATATGCAGCTGTTCCTGCCATTCCCGCAGCAGCGTTTCGGCTTCAAGCGTGAATCCTTCACGGCGGGTGGTATAAATTCGGTAGACCATGGGGCGATTCTCCTTTTTCTTGGGTATATTCGGGGTGGGCGGTTGTTGTTGTTTGGGCTGTTTACGCTCCAGGTTTTGCAGTGCGCTGTGCAGCGCGTCAATCTGCGCCGGGGCCAGCGCCTGCGGGTTCTGTTCGGCAAGCCACTGCACGGTGTTGCGCAAATAGCGCATCTGCACAACGAAGGCGCTGCCCTGCATCCACACGAGCTTATCCGTGCGTTCGTTGTGATAAACGACGATGGAATAGAAGGGCAAGCCCTTGAGCGCCGGCAGCCGCTGTTGCAGGTAATCCAGGCGCATCTTGTTGCGGCCCAGGATTTCGCCCAGCTGCTTGAGGTGCGATTTCACCTCGATGATGAACACCCCGCCGGGGGTCAGCAGCAGCAAATCAATTTCCGTCAGCGTTTTGTTCTTCTTGCTGTGCAGCTCATAATTGAACAGAACCCGGCAAGGCGGCGGCAGGTTTTGCAGCGCCATATAGGCCAGGAATTCGCCCGTTAAGCCAACGTCCTGCGCAAGCTCTTCCGTCAGCCCGTTCACCAACGCACTTTCGATTTTGCCCACCCCCTGTTTTATTGATTCGCCAGCGCTTCCAAGGCCTTTTGCCCAATATCCCGCCGGTAAAACGCGCCTTCAAACGTGACGTTTGCAATGGCGGCGTAGGCCGTTTGCAATGCACCCGCCAGTGTTGCGCCCGTTGCGGCGATATTTAACACGCGCCCGCCCGCCGTCACCAGGGAGCCATCCGGCAAAAGGCGCGTCCCTGCATGGTATACTATCGCGTCGCCCACCTCGCCCAGAGCAATCGAAAAGCCGGTGGCATATTTTTCGGGGTAGCCGCCCGAAGCCAGCACCACACAGGCCGCAGCGCCGGGCTTCCAGCGGATGTTCAGCTCGCCCAGCCGCCCCGCTTGCACGGCTTCAAAAATTGCAAGCAAATCGCTTTCCAGCAGCGGCAGAACCACCTGGGCTTCGGGGTCGCCAAAGCGGCAGTTGTATTCAATCACCTTGGGGCCGGCCGGGGTGAGCATCAGGCCAAAATAGAGGCAGCCCTTGAACGGCTTGCCCTCGGCGGCCATGGCGCGCACGGTGGGCAAAAAGATTTCCGCCATGCACCGGGCGGCGGTTTCTTCGCTATAATAGGGACTGGGGGCGACCGTCCCCATGCCGCCGGTGTTGAGCCCCTCGTCGCCGTCGTGCGCCCGCTTGTGGTCGGTGGAAGACGCCATCGGCACAACCGTTTCGCCATCCACAAAGCTCAGGACGGTCACCTCCGGCCCCGTGAGGAACTCTTCAATCACAATCTGGTTGCCGCTTGCGCCAAACTTCTTGTTTTGCATCATATCCACCACGGCCTTACGCGCCTGGGCTTCCCCCCGGGCGATGACCACGCCCTTGCCCAGCGCCAGGCCGTCCGCCTTGATGACCACCGGGTAGCTTGTGCAGCCGTCCAAATAGGCCAGCGCGGCTTCTGCGCTGCCAAACACTTCATACCCCGCCGTCGGGATGCCGTATTTGCGCATCAGCCCTTTGGAAAACACCTTGCTCCCCTCCAGGGCGGCGGCGGCCTTGTTGGGGCCGAAGCAGGGGATCCCCGCCGCTTCCAGAACATCCACCGCGCCCAGGCAAAGCGGGTCGTCCGCCGCAGGCACGGCAAAATCCACGCCGTGCGCCACGGCAAAATCGCGGATCTTCTCCAGCTCCACGGCCTTGAGATCCGGCACGCATTCGGCCAGCGCGGCGATGCCGCCGTTGCCGGGGATGGCATACATTTTGGTGACACGCGGGCTTTTGGCCAGCGCAACGGCAATGGCATGTTCCCGCCCGCCGGAACCAATGATGAGAATGGTCATGGTTATCTCCCTTGTGTTGTTATTAGTGGTGGAACAGCCGCGCCCCTGTGAACGCCATCGCGATCCCCAGGCGGTCTGCGGCGGCGATCACCTGGTCGTCGCGCACGGAACCGCCCGGTTGGGCGATGTAGCGCACGCCGGAGCGGGCGGCGCGTTCCACGTTGTCGCCAAAGGGGAAGAATGCGTCGCTGCCCAGCGCAACGCCGTCGGCGGCGGCGAGCCAGTCGGCCTTTTCGGCTGCGGAAAGGCCTTCCGGCCGCACATCGAAGTATTCGCGCCAGACGGCTTCGCCCAGCACATCCGCTTCGTTGCCGGAAACGTAGAGGTCGATTGCGGTATCCGCCACGGCGCGGGGGAGGTCGCTGCGCAGGGGGAGCGCAAGGGTCTTGGGGTGCTGGCGGAGCCGCCAGACGTCCGCTTTTTCGCCCGCCAGGCGGGTGCAGTGGATGCGGCTCTGCTGCCCCGCGCCCACGCCGATGGTTTGCCCGTCCGCGGCGTAGCAAACGGAGTTCGACTGCGTATATTTTAATGTGATGAGCGAAAGCAGCAAATCGCGCACAGCTTCCGCCGGGATTTTTGCTGTCTTGGTTGGGACGTTTTCTAAGAGGGCGGCGGTGATTGCGATTTCGTTGCGCCCCTGTTCAAATGTTACGCCAAAGACCTGCTTGCGTTCCAGTGGCGCGGGGCGATACGCCGGGTCAATCTGCACGACGGCGTAGCTGCCCTTGCGCTTGGCGCTGAGGATTGCGAGGGCTTCGGGCGCATAGCCGGGGGCGATGACGCCGTCGGAAACCTCATGCTGGATCAGCAGCGCGGTGGCAAGGTCGCAGGGGTCGCTCAGGGCGATCCAGTCGCCGAAGGAACTCATGCGGTCGGAACCGCGTGCGCGGGCATAGGCGCAGGCCAGGGGCGAAAGGGGAAGATCCCCGGCCACGCGGTAGATTTGGCGCAGCGCACCGTGCAGCGGCAGCCCCACCGCCGCCCCAGCCGGGCTGACGTGCTTGAACGAAGCCGCCGCTGGCAGCCCGATGGCCGCCTTGAGTTCGCGCACCAGCTGCCAGCTGTTGAGCGCATCCAAAAAGTTGATGTAGCCCGGGCGGCCGTTGCGGACCTCAACGGGCAGCGCGGCGCCGTCTTCCATAAAAATGCGCGAAGGGGACTGGTTGGGGTTGCAGCCATACTTGAGCAAAAATTCCGTCATGGGGCATCCTCCTTGCAATTTGCATATTATACTGATATTGCTATTATAAGGCAAGCGGCGGGATTTTGCAAGGCGTTTG
>JAITNG010000125.1 GCA_031290595.1 Oscillospiraceae bacterium | reverse complement strand
CCCAGCCGCGCGGCTTCGCGCACCCGCTGCTCGCAGTGGCCGACCGAGCGGATCTCGCCCCCCAGGCCAACTTCGCCAAAGGCAAGCGCGTCATCCGGCAGCGGCGCATCCTTGAGGCCGGAAACCAGCGCCATGGCCACCGAAAGATCGGTCGAAGGCTCGTCCAGCTTCAGCCCGCCGATGACGTTGATGTAGGTATCCATGCTGCCAAAGAGGTAGCCCGCCCGCTTTTCCAGCACAGCGATGAGCATCGCCATGCGGTAACCGTCGATGCCGTTGGCCATGCGGCGCGGGTTGCCGAAGCCCGTGGGCGTGACCAGACCCTGCACTTCGGCCAAAATGGGGCGGCTGCCCTCCATCACACAGGCCACGCAGGAGCCGGAAACCCCTTTTGGCCGCCCGCCGATGAGCATCAGCGACGGGTTATCCACTTCGCGCAAACCCTGTTCGAGCATCTCAAACACGCCAATTTCGTTGGTGGAGCCGAAGCGGTTCTTCACCGCACGCAGCAAACGATACGAAAGGTGGCGTTCGCCCTCAAAATATAGCACCGCATCCACGATGTGTTCCAGCACCTTGGGGCCGGCGATGTTGCCGTCCTTGGTCATATGCCCCACCAGCAGCATGGGAATATCCAGCTGTTTGGCGCTGCGCAGGAGCGCGGCGGCGGATTCGCGCACCTGGGTGACGCTCCCGGGCGAGGAGCCGACTTCCGCGTGCTGCATCGTTTGGATGGAATCGATGATCACCAGCCCCGGCTTTTCTGTGCGGATGAACTGGCAGATCCCCAGCACGTCCGTTTCACAGATCACGGAAAGGCTCCGGGTGTTTACGCCCAACCGCTCCGCCCGGAGTTTGAGCTGGTGGGGCGATTCTTCGCCCGAAACATAGAGGATGGAGAGGCTGCGCCCCAGTTCCTGGCAAATTTGCAGCAGGAGCGTCGATTTCCCGATCCCCGGGTCGCCGCCCAGCAGCACCACCGAACCCTTCACAATCCCGCCGCCCAGCACGCGGTCAAGCTCCTGCATCCCGGTCAGGTAGCGCTGGGATGCATCCGATGTGATCGCCGCCAGGGGCAGCGCGGTCAGCTTGCCCGCCGCGCTGGCTGAAGCCGCCGCCGCCGCGCTGCTGGGCGGCTGGCGCAGTTCCTCGTTCATGCAGTTCCATTCGCCGCAGCCGGGGCAGCAGCCAAACCATTTTGCGCTCTCCTGACCGCATTGGGTGCAGACAAACAGTGATTTCGCTTTCGCCATTCTTTGTTTTCTCCTAAGCAAAATTATTCTGCCGACGTGTAATCCAACACGCCGCAGGCAATTGAAAAAGCCATCTTATTTTGGTAATCCACCTGCTTGAGCTTTTGCGTTTCAGCATAGTTGGATATAAAGCCGCATTCCACCAGCACGGCGGGGATTTGCGCGTGCCAGAGCAAATAGATCTCCGTCCCGGAAGGTTTGGCCTGGCGCGTGTTCTCCGGCTGGAGCTGCGCGACGGCTTGCGCTTGCACCGCCTTGGCCAGCGCCTGGCTCAACGGATTGTTTTTGGAGTAAAACACCTGCGTGCCGTGGTACTTTTCCCCGGTGAAGTGGTTTTGATGGATGCTGATGAACAGCGCGTTTTCGCCCATCTGTTCCAGCAGGGCGAACCTGTTGTGTATATCCGATACTTTCTTTTCGCGCAGCGTTTTTGCGCTTGGGTCATAGATGGCCTTGTCTTCCCGGCGGGTCATCTCGGTCTGGTAGCCCAGCGCCCGCAGGTATATTTCCAGCTTTTGGGCGACGGGCAGGTTGATCTCTTTTTCGATGGTGCCATCCACGCCGACCGCGCCGCCGTCCTCCCCGCCGTGGCCCGCATCCAGCAGCAGCGCCGGCGTGCCGGAACGCGCCGCGAGGAGAGCGCCCGTGGCCTGTGAAGCCCGCTGGATTTTATGCATCCCCCACCCGACCGCGCAGCCAAACGCCAGCGCAAGCGCCAAAATTTTGATCAATTGATTTTTTTGCAGGTGGATCTGAATTATCTTCATTGCGCACCCCTTTGCATGTTTTTCCTTCCAGGGATATGCGGGGCGCAGCCGGTTCATACTAATGCTATGTGCATTTTGAAGGCGAAGAAAGGCGGGTGTTCCCCATGCAGGAGGACAGGAAAAAGACGCTGCTGGGCGTTGGCGGCGGCGTTTTGGTGGGCGTCCTCAACGGGATGCTTGGCGCGGGGGGCGGGATGCTGGCGGTGCCGCTGCTCAAAAAGCTCGGCTTGCAGCAAACCAACGCCCACGCTACCGCCGTGGCGGTGATCTTCCCCCTGACGCTACTCAGCACCGTGGCGTATTTTTTGTTGGGTCGCTTTGAACTGCCCGAAGCCTTGCCGTTTCTGCTCCCCGGCGCGGTGGGGGCGCTGCTGGGCGGGCTACTGCTGGCCAAGCTCCCGGCCAAGTGGCTCCGCAAAATTTTTGCCTGTTTCATGATTTGGGCGGGCATACGGATGGTGATGCGCTGATGGAATGGCTTTGGAACCTCCTCGCCGCCCTGGGCGCAGGTGCGCTGGGTGCGATGGGCATGGGCGGCGGCGGCATCCTGGTGATCTATTTGACTCTGGCGCTTTCGATGCCGCAGTTGAACGCCCAGGGGGTCAATCTGTTGTTTTTTTTGCCCTGCGCAGTGATTTCCCTGCTCATCAACGGCAAGCGCAAGCTGGTGGATTGGAAAACCGCTGGCAAGCTCGCGCTGGGCGGGCTGCCCGCGGCACTGCTGGGCATTTGGATCACCGGGAAGATTCAAACAAAGTGGCTGGGCTGGCTCTTCGCCGCCTTTTTGATTGTGGTGGGGCTGAGCGAATTGTTCTCAAAGAGCAAAGAAGAAGAACCCCAAAAGCAAAACAAATAACGTGTGCGGCGATTGCGGCACAGCCGCCTAAAAAAGCGAAGTTTCTTCGCCGTGGGTGAGGCGTTTGCGCAAAGCATTGAGCAGCCATGCGGCCGCCACGCCCAGCGCCGCGCCAAAGGTGTTGAGGATCCAGTCATCCACATCGCAGTGGCCGAAGTGGAAGACCAGCTGCCCGAGTTCCATCAACAGGCTGAACGCCGCAGGGAGCAGCAACGCCACCCAGGTTTTTTGCCGCAGCAACCCGCGCAGCAAAAATCCGGCGGGGAACAGCACCAGCAGGTTGCCGAAAAAATAGGTCCAGTCCTCATAGGCCTCCCAGGGCGCCTCTTTCATCCGCACAAAATAATATTGCACCATTTGGAACGGCACCCAGTTGGGCGCAAGCAAATCGTAGCCGGTGGATTCCAACCGCACCAAAAAGAAGCCATAGAACAACAGACCGAGGTAAAGCGCCGAAAATCCGACCGCCGCTATGCGGAATGCAGAGGCAAAGTTGCGGCGCAGTTCTTCTGACGAATGCTTGCGGGGCAGCAGCAGACGCAGACAGAGCAGCGGCGCAACCGCCGCAGCGGCCACAGCCAGCACCGCCATGGGGCGGTCATAATAGAAGATGTAGATCCAGCCGCCGGGGGAACCGGCGGCCTTTTGCGCTTGCCATTGCGCCAGCAGCGCCCAGGTGAGCATGGAGGCGAAAAAGCCGTTGAGCCCCAGGGCACAGGCGCGTAGCCCCCCCGGGAGCAGCAATGCCGCCAGCGTGACCGCCAGGCCGCCAAGCGCAGCGCTGCCGAGCTGGAAGGCCATCTGCCCGATGCTGTTGAAGGCGGGCTGGACGCTCAAAAAATAGCAAACGCCCAACAGGCACGGCAGAATACTCAGCTGCCATGCGCTTTGCTTGGGCGGCGCTTGCAGACCGCGCAACAGGTATTTCATTCACGCGCCCCCTTTTGATCCAAATAGCTTTGCAGGATCATTACGGCAGCCACAGCGTCCACAATCTGCTTGCGCTTTGCGCCGCGCACGTTGACTTCGTTGAGCGCCTTGTGGGCGGAAACCGTGGTCAGCCGCTCATCCCAAAGCAGGACGGGCAGTTGCAGTTCTTCGCGCAGACGCTCCGCCAGGGCTTCGCATTGCAGCGCTTTTTCGCCCTTGCTGCCGTTCATGTTCAGCGGCAGACCGAGGATGACCTTGCCCGCGCCGCGTGCCTGGGCGATGGCGGCCAGCGCCACAGGGAGCTGCTTGCGCGAAACCCCTTCCAGCACCTGCACGGGGGAAGCCAGAATCCCCAGCGCGTCGCTTGCGGCAACGCCTGTTCGCTTTTCCCCGTAATCCACGCCCAAAACCACCATATTGCCGCCTGACCTTCAAATTTCTTTAAAATATCGCGCCGACGATGCCGTTGATGAAGTCGCCGATGCCGGTTGAAGCGCCGCCTGTGC
>JAITNG010000073.1 GCA_031290595.1 Oscillospiraceae bacterium | reverse complement strand
GGTGTTGGGGTCCTTGCTGCGGTAAGCCGAAAGCAGGGCGATGCCCATAAAGTATTCATCCCAACGGATGTAGTCGCTGCGTTTTGGCATAGTAGTTTCCCCCTAGGTTGATTTTGATTCAGTATAGCACAACCCATCAAAAATAGCAACAGAAGACAGGCGGCATCCTCAAAGTCGCCTTCATCATAAAATTCCATCCCGGCAATTTCAACACATGAAAAAGCACATGAAAATTTGAAAGGAACTATACATCCATGGGTATCCTCGAAAAACTTCGAAAGAACTATTCTAAAAAGGAAATCAAGCGCATTAAGGGGCAGCTGGATAAAGTGCTTGCGCTGGAAGACGCCTATACCAAGCTCAGTGACGCTGAACTCAAGGCCAAAACGCCGGAGTTCAAGCAGCGCTTTGCTGCGGGCGCTAGCCTGGATGACATTTTGCCCGAAGCGTTTGCCGCTTGCCGGGAAGCTGCCTGGCGTGTGCTGAAAATGAAGCACTACCCTGTGCAGGTGATCGGCGGCGTGCTGCTCCACCAGGGGCGGATTGCTGAAATGCGCACGGGCGAGGGCAAAACCCTTGTGGCGACCCTGCCCGCTTACCTCAATGCCCTGGCCGGGCATGGGGTGCATATCGTCACGGTCAATGATTACCTTGCCCGGCGCGATAGTGAATGGATGGGCAAGGTCTACCGCTTTTTGGGGCTGAAAGTCGGCTTAATCGTCCATGATTTGGAAAACGAGGAGCGGCGCGCGGCCTATGCGGCGGATATTACCTACGGCACCAATAACGAAATGGGCTTCGATTATTTGCGCGATAACATGGTGCAATATAAAGATAACAAAGTGCAGCGCACCCACGCGTTCGCCATCGTCGATGAGGTGGACTCCATCCTGATTGATGAAGCGCGGACGCCTTTGATCATCAGCGGGCGCGGCGAGGCTTCGACGGAGCTGTATACCCGCGCCGACGCATTTGCACGGACGCTGAAGTTTCTGCGCGTAAAGGAACTCAACGATAAAGAGAACGCCGAAGACATCGCGGGCGAAAACGACGTTGTGGTCGATGAAAAGGCGCGTAGCGCGACGCTCACCAAGAACGGTCTGCTCAAGGCCGAGCATTATTTTGCGCTTGAAAATTTGATGGACGCCGAAAACCTGACCATCCAGCACCACATCAACCAGGCGATACGCGCCCACGGCACCATGCGCGGGGATGTGGATTACATGGTGAAGGACGGCGAAGTGCTGATTATCGATGAATTCACGGGGCGCATCATGTATGGCCGCCGCTACAACGAAGGTCTGCACCAGGCGATTGAAGCCAAAGAGGGCGTGAAGATTGAGAATGAATCCAAGACCCTGGCGACCATCACCTTCCAGAACTACTTCCGGCTTTACGCCAAACTTTCCGGCATGACGGGGACGGCCATGACCGAGCGCGACGAGTTCCGCGAAATCTATGACCTGGATTGCGTCGAAGCGCCCACGCACAAAGCCATGATCCGCCACGACCACCCGGATTCCGTCTATAAAACAGAAGAAGCCAAGTTCAACGCGGTCATCGAACAGATCCTGGCGAGCCATCAAAAGGGGCAGCCGGTGCTGGTGGGTACGGTTTCGGTTGAAAAATCGGAATACCTGAGCAAGCTGCTCAAGCGGCGGGGGATCAAGCACAGCGTACTCAACGCCAAGAACCACGAAAAAGAAGCGGAGATCATCGCCCAGGCCGGTACGTTTGGCACTGTGACCATCGCAACCAACATGGCAGGGCGCGGCACCGATATTATGCTGGGCGGCAATGCGGAATACCTGGCCAAGGCGGAGATGCGCCGCCTGGAATACAGCGAAGAACTGATTGGCGAAGCCACCGGCTTTGTGGAAACCGCAGATGAAGCGATCAACGAAGCCCGCCGCACGTTCAGCGAACTGGAAGCCAAGCACAAGGAAGCGATCAAGGCAGAGGCCGCCGAAGTGATTGCGGCGGGGGGCTTGTTCATCCTTGGCACGGAACGGCACGATTCCCGCCGGATTGATAACCAGCTGCGCGGCCGCGCCGGGCGGCAGGGCGACCCCGGCGAAAGCCGCTTTTGCCTGAGCATGGAAGACGACCTGATGCGGCTCTTTGGCGGCGAGCGCCTGAGCAACATCATGAACACCCTCAACGCCCCGGAAGATATGCCCATCGAAGCGCGGATGGTCAGCAATTCCATCGAAAACGCGCAGAAGAAGATTGAAGGCCAAAACTTCGCAATCCGCAAAAACGTACTGAAATACGACGATGTGATGAACCGCCAGCGCGAGCTGATCTATGGCCAGCGCAACAAAGTGCTGGAAGGCGAAGAGTTACGCCCGATTATCCTGAAGATGATTGAAGACAGCGTCAATGAAAATGTGGATTTCTTCTGCTCCGCCGCCGTCCCCAAGGCCGATTGGAACATCGCCGGGCTGCGCGAAAAATACCTGGGCTGGCTCACGCAGCCCGATGACTTTATGGAAGGCGAATTCAACGCCGCCGAAACCAAGACGCTCCTGTATGACCGGGGCAAGGAGCGCTACCAGGCGCGTGAAAAAGAGCTGGGCGCCGAGCTTGTGCGCTCCCTTGAGCAGATGGTGCTGCTCCGCTGCGTCGATACGCATTGGATGGACCACATCGACGCGATGGAAGAACTCAAGCGGGGCATCGGTCTGCGTGCCTACGCCCAGCAGGATCCGGTCGTGGCCTACCGCATGGAAAGCTACGATATGTTCGATGAAATGACGACCAACATCCGCGAAGATACCATCCGCATGATGCTGACCCTGCGCGTGCGCAGCCAGCAGGAAACCGAGCGCCGCCAAGTGGCGCAGGAAACCAAAACAAATGCCAACCTCGCGGGCGACGGCACCGAAACCAAGCGCCCGGTGCGCAAAGCCAAAAAGCCCGGCCCCAACGACCCCTGCCCCTGCGGCAGCGGCAAAAAGTTCAAGAATTGCTGCGGGGATGTCAGGAAGGGGTAGGGGAGTGTCGAAATGTGGGATTTACTGTTATTTTTCCACAAAACAGTTCCACAAATTTCCCTTCTGCATAGAATGTAGCATAAAGTTTCAAGAAAGTGAATCTTTTTCACCAAAAGCACTTGACAACTTATGGTACGTGTAGTATAATTTTGCAAAGAAACACAATTTTGTGCATAACGCACAAGCTACTTTGTATATTATGTGCAAAGCAGCGAAAACTAGTAATGCACATCACATGAGTTGCGGAAGGGGCGTGCCTCTTCTATGCTAGGGGAGGTCGCTTTGTTTAATAAGAAGAGAAATCAAGGCAAGAAAAACCTCACAGAGGTAACTGAAGAGGAAACGAGCCAGACCGTGGCTCCGGCTGTCGTTGATTTGAAAACCGTGCCGGAGCTAAATGTGTTTGACGTAGCGAAATTCTGCATTGACCGCTTTCGAGCGAGGGGGGGACTTTTGGACGCGAACGACCTCATGAAGGCGCTGTATTGGATTTTCGTTGTTTATCTGGTTGAGGAAGGAAGGCGTTGCTTTTTCACCCTTGGTTTTTCAGCGGCTTCGTGTGGGCCAATTATTAAGGAAATAAACGAAAGCTATATTCCTCTCTATGGTCTTGCCCCTATTGAGCTGGCGCTTGATGGATTTAAGGAAGTGGATGAAAAAACGGATCAAAAGTTGACAACAATCACGAATCGTGTGTTGGCTATGTGCAGCGAGAAATCAGCTCTGTATATCTCACGTACTACGCACTGGGGTGACCCTTGGATAGAGGGATATAATCGTAAAGGAAACGAAATACCGCTGGAAGAACTATACAATTTTTATGCCAGCCCAGATGGCATAAATCAATTAAAATATTTGGGTTTGCTGGAAACGGGCAAGTCCGATTCCGGCGTGGCGGCTTAACGAAAGTTAAGCCAATTTTTTTGCGGGGAAGGGATGCAGGTGAATACAACCTTGACAGGCGCAGCGAAGAAGGCATACGATGATCTCCTCAGATTGGCGTATGGCAAAGATAAAGACGGCAATGGAGGATATGAGTACGGAACGAAAGCGCAGAAGCTCATTGAGCAGTTGACATCTGATGTCGACTCTGCCAAAAAGGCGTTCTTCAGCGGCAAAGAAATGAGCGATGAAAACTTTGAAGGAGCAGACGGGAACCCCGAAAGCTATTGGGTTTTTGTGACACAGTTAATCGCACCGCTGTGGGAGTTTGTAGAAGACCTAGACCCAGGTCAGGCAATCCAGAGCGCGGCGAAAAAGGACGCAGAAGCTACGGAAGCGGAAGAAGCGGAATTGAACAAAATAGCTGCGGAATTGGACAAGAATGCTACAGACATCGGTGAAAAAAATATTAAAGCTATAATCACAATACTGGAGGAATATTTCGGAAGCGAGCATTTTTTAACCTATCGTCGGTTGCATTGGTATTATGACCCCAAAACGAAGCAAGCTAGCGACGAGGAGAAAAACTTTTTGGCGCAAGATCGTCGTTTTAGAATACGCAACATAGAAAACCTGGTTCGACCCGCAATTCGCAAAATCCTCAGGGACTATGGACAATACTCCCAGGTTTGCGCAAGCAATCCAGACCAACCTAAGGAATATGATTTCTGGATAACAAAACAGCCTTGCCGACGTAGCGTCACAAACGGAACTGGTAAGAATCAATGTCCATTCAAAATTGATGGTTTGATTGACACGTCAGGTGAGCGTCAAGATGTTTGTGTCCATCAGATGTTCCGTTACTGGACGGTGCGCCGCATCTCTCGGTTCCTGGAAAATTTACAGTCCGTCAAAAACAATTTGGTGTCCAAATCAGACTCGGTGAAAGCTACAGAGAAGAGTAATGACATGCTATTCAGAAGTAAAATGGGGCAGGAGGTTGAAGAAAAGGTTGTAGCCGAGCTTAATACGCGGCTTCCCGAAAGTGTTAGCGAGGCAATCAAAAAGGCTAAAATACCGATGAAAGTTAAAGCAGCTGTTAGAGATGAAGGAATACCGACGCAAATTGAAAACGCTGTTACAGAAAAAACCAACAAGATCACAGACAATTTCTACTCCAACTTCATGACCATCATGTCCATCTTTGTAGCTATCGTGATCGTGATTTTGTTGCCGTTGGAAATCCTGGTCAACGTTGCGGGGAAGCTAGTGGAGCCGCTCGCGAACGGAAATCTTAGCAAGTTGTTCTTGGTTTCCATGTTGTCACTAATCGGGCTTATCGTTTTCCAGTTGGTGGCATACATGTTTTACACGATCCGCAACCTTCTTTGGCATCGTAAAAATAGCGGCAGTACGAAAAGCCCCAGTACGGATAAAGATAAAGAGGAAGATAAAGCCCCCTCATGGGAACGTCGGGCTTACATAATCATCACCATCTTGCTTTTGCTTGGCTTCATTGTCTTCGGTGCTTTTGATCTTCGTTTGAAGGTAACTAATAAAAATTATGACAGCTACTACGCCCGAACATCCGAGCACAGCACCACGGTTCCACAAGACCCCGCCCCGCCAGTTGAAACAACAGCGGTTCAATAAAGTTAGCGGCAAGAGTTGGACTCTTGCCGCATTTTTGGAGGTATCTTGCCATGTCAACCCCCTTTCTGGGCGAATCCTTTTTGCTCACCACCGAAACTGCGAAGACGATGTTTGCCGCCGCAGCCGCGCAGCCGATTTTTGATTGGCACTGCCACCTTTCGCCCAAGGAAATCTATGAGGACAAGACCCCTGCCGATGCGGCGCAGCTCTGGCTGGGCGGCGATCACTACAAGTGGCGTGCCATGCGCTCTTGCGGGGTGACGGAGGACTTCATCACGGGCGACGCCACCGGCGAAGAAAAATTCAAGGCCTGGAGCGCTTGCTTGCCCAAGCTCATCGGCAACCCGCTTTACCATTGGATGCACCTGGAGTTGCAGCGCTACTTTGGCGTCACCGAGCCGCTGCACCCGGCTTCGGCGGAACGCATTTGGCACGAATGCAACCGGCAGATTGCCGCCGGCGGATTTACGCCGCGTGCGCTCATTGCGCGTTCCAACGTTGCGGCGCTTTGCACCACCGATGACCCGGCGGATAGCCTGGAGTATCACGTTTTGTTGGCGAAGGAAAATTTGCCCTTCAAGGTGCTGCCCGCTTTCCGGCCGGATCGCGCCATCGCCATTGAACAACCGGGGTTTTTGCCGTGGCTCGGCAGCCTGGAGCAGCGCGTGAACAAGCCCATCAAAACATTCGCGGACCTGAAGGCCGCCCTGGCTGCGCGTATGGACGACTACGCCGCCCTGGGTTGCCTGGCCAGCGACCACGGATTCCGTGCGCCGCCGTTCGCCCCGGCTTCGGCGACGGAGGTGGAGGACATATTCGCAATCCGGCGGGCGGGCGACGCGCTCACGCCCTTGCAGACGGAGCAATACCAGACCGCTCTGCTACTCTTCCTGGGCGAAGAATACGCCAGGCGGCGCTGGGCGATGGAACTCCACATGGGTCCCATGCGCACCAACAACACCCGCACCCTCCGCGCCCTGGGGCCGGATACCGGCTTTGATTCCGTCAACGACGCGCCTGTGGCGGAGCCGCTCAGTCGCCTACTTGATACGCTGGATGAAAGAGCCGCCCTGCCCAAGACGATTCTGTTCAACCTCAACCCCAAGGATAGCTACGTATTGGCCACAATGCTGGGCAATTTTCAGGATAGTGAAACCAAAACACAGGGAAAACTACAGTATGGCCCCGCCTGGTGGTTCCTGGATCACATTGACGGAATGCGCGAGCAGCTGCGCACCCTGGGCAACCTTGGCGCGCTGGGGACGTTCATCGGCATGGTGACGGATTCGCGCTCCTTCCTTTCCTACCCGCGCCACGAATATTTCCGCCGCATCTTCTGCGGCCTTTGCGGCGAATGGGTTGAACAGGGGCTATACCCCAACGACCCCGCAGCCCTGTGCGCCCTGGCCGAAGACGTCGCTTTCCGCAACGCGGCGGCGTATTTTGGGCTTTGATGAGATGCGTTTACTTTTGCTTTTATTTGTGTTATAATAGCCTTAGGGGGGATTTTGCTATGACCATTGACCGTGACCTTGTGCTTTATTTGGAGGCGCTTGCCCGCGTGCGCCTGACCGACGCAGAACGCGCCGCCTGTGAAGGCGACCTGCAAAGCATCATCAGCTATTTCGATCAGCTCAACGCGCTGAATACCCAGGGCGTGGAGCCGATGAGCCATGCTCTCCCCCTGGTCAACATCCTGCGCGAAGACGTTGTCGCGCCATCCATCGCAACCGAAGCCCTGCTGGCCAACGCACCCCGCGAAAAAGACGGCTGCTTTCTGGTGCAGCGGACGGTGGAATAGGGGTCAATGATAGGAGGAAACCAAGCTATGCATCACCTGACAATACGGGAATTGGGGCCAATCAGAGAACTTGACATGGACGTTAGCGACTTCACCGTGCTGACTGGGCCACAGGCTTCGGGCAAAACAACGATAGCCAAAGCAATCTATTTGTTCCGCAGCGTGAAGGAAGATGTGCTGGAGCTATTGGGAATGGAGCAGTCGCAGTCTGACTTCAACGTTTTGCTTAGGCAGATGTTTTTGCGTAAATTCCAAGGATTGTTTGGTGATACGCACAGCGAAAAAATGCGTATTCGTTATATGTATGACGACGATAATCAGATTGAAATCCAGTCAAAATGCGTGAAAAAGTCTATCGTTCAGCCTGTTTGGCTTACTGCATTTAATGCGCATGTCCATTGGCCTACCGTTGTTTCCCACCAAACCTTTTTTATTCCTGCCGGGCGAACTGTAAGCACGCAGCTTGCAAGTTCATTGGCGTTTATCCTTGCCAAACTTTCTGATGAACAAAAGAGCCAGCTTGATTATGCCACGCGCACCTACTTGGAAAAAATATTGGAGCATCAATATAGCTTTCGCCATGGGTGGGCAGGGCTGGACGACTTGGCGGAGGACAAAGCGACGCTGGACGCCGCCAAGCAGCTTGGCGCACGCATTTTGGGCGGGGAGTATCAATACCTAAAGTGGCAAGGGGAATATATCATTCTGCCGGATGGCAAGGAAATCCAGATTCACCTTGCGTCTTCCGGGCAACAAGAAGCCGTTTGGGTGCTGAACTTCCTTTACCGCGCCTTGGCAAAGGATGAAAAGACCTTCTTCATTATCGAAGAACCTGAATCGCACCTTTTCCCGGAAGCGCAAAACGACATGATGCAGTTTGTTTCGCTCATCAAAAATGCCGGGCATCAAATGCTCATCACAACGCACAGCCCCTATGTGCTGGCCAGCGTAAACAACCTGCTCTATGCGCACCAGGTGGGGCAAAAAAAGCCGGAGGAAACCCGCAAGATTATCGGAGAAAAACTTTGGCTCAACCCCAAAACCTTCGCAGGGTTGCATGTGTGCAATGGAAAGCCGGAAAACGCCATGGATGCGGAAACGCAGTTGTTCCGCAATGAACTGATTGATGGCGTTTCGGCGAAAATCAACGGGGAATTTGATGCGCTGTTGGAGTTGAACTATACGGGGGTGGACTGATGCACCTCAACGGGAAAGATTTTCTATCCGACTGTGAAAAAAAGCAAAAGACCATCGTTTCATGTGACCGGGGGCAGCCCCGGAAACATATTGCAGAAAATCCGAACGGCAAGAGCGTCTTTCATATCCAGCTGGATGGCGTTGTGTATCCGGGCGATACCTGTGATTTTTTGCTGCTCTGTGACGCTGCGGAACATGTCGCCTATTTGATCGAGTTAAAGGGCAAGGATTCTTACAAAGCCCTGGAGCAACTGGGGAAAACAGCCGATAAATTAAAGATTGACTTGAACGGCTATTCCTTTCGTTTTCGCGCTATAACATCCGGCACGCCGCACAATATGGAGAACCAGACGAAAAAGGCTGCGCTCTATAAAAAATGGGGCAAGAATATCCCCTTAAAAGAGTTTTTAATTGTTAGAACAGGCCAGTTGACTGAAACGATTTGACATCACCCCCCGGAAAGGAACCACCATGCCCATCACCTCCCTCCCCGCCCTTGCTTTGGCGCAAAAGCTCCATGCGGGCGAACTGAAGATTACCGAAGTCCTGGATGCTTATTATGCCGCCATGGATGCGCTTGACGGGCAGTTCAACTGCTATGTTTTGCGCACGTGCGAACACGCCTATGCGCGGGCGGCGTTGATTCAGCCGCGCCTGGATGCGGGTGAAATCCGCTCGCCCCTGGCAGGGGTGCCGGTTGCGGTGAAGGATCTGATCTGCACCGAAGGGATTGAAACCACCTGCGCCAGCAACATGCTGCGGGGCTTCAAGCCGCCCTATAGCGCCACGGCGGCGGAGCGGCTTTGGGCGGCGGATATGATCCTGCTGGGCAAAACCAACATGGATGAATTCGCCATGGGTTCCACCACCGAAACCTCGGCCTTTGGCGCGACGAAGAACCCGCGCAACCCCGCCCACGTGCCGGGCGGCTCTTCCGGCGGCAGCGCGGCCGCTTTGGCGGCGGCGCTTGCGCCCGTTGCCCTGGGCAGCGATACCGGCGGTTCCATCCGCCAGCCCGCGTCCTATTGCGGCGTGACCGGGCTGAAGCCCACCTACGGCGCCGTTTCGCGCTACGGTTTGATTGCCTATGCCTCTTCGCTGGATCAAATTGGCCCCATGGGGCGCAATGCCGCCGATTGCGCGGCGCTTTTTGAAATTTTGAAGGGCGCTGACCCGCGTGACAGCACCTGCGTTGCGCACCCCAACACGCCCGCCACGCCCGTCGGGCAGCTGCGTGTCGGCCTACCTGCGGAATACTTTGGCGAAGGGCTGCACCCCGCGGTCGCCGCCGCCGTTCTGGCGGCCAAAGACGCGCTTGTCGCCCAGGGCGCTACTGTCGTCGAGCTGCATCTGCCCATGGCGGAATACGCCATCCCCACCTATTACGTCGTCGCCTGTGCCGAAGCCTGTTCCAACCTTTCGCGCTACGACGGCATCAAATACGGCCACAGCGCCGCCCAGGCGGAGAGCTTGCGCGATACCTACATCCTCAGCCGCAGCGAAGGCTTCGGCATGGAGGTCAAGCGGCGGATCATGCTCGGCAACTTCGTGCTCAGTTCCGGCTACTTTGATGCGTATTACAAAAAAGCCCTCCAGGCCAAGTCCCTGATCCAGCGTGATTTTAGATGTGCTTTTGAGGGGTGTGATGTTATTTTGGGGCCGGTTGCGCCTACCACTGCGCCCCGGTTGGGCGAGAGCCTTTCCGATCCGCTCAAGATGTACCTCAGCGATATTTATACCGTCATGGTCAACCTTGCGGGGCTGCCCGCGCTGGCGCTCCCCTGCGGCGCTGATTCTGCCGGGCTGCCCGTCGGCCTGCAACTCATCGGCCGCCCCTTTGAAGAGGCGACGCTCTTCGCCGCTGCCGCAGCGCTTGAAAATTTGAATTGAGGGCGGTGAACGACATCCTGAATCAATTTTCCCGTTCGGAATTATTGCTTGGCCGCGCGGGCTTGGAGCGCCTGGCAACGGCGCGCGTAATCGTCTTCGGCATTGGCGGCGTGGGCGCTTTTGCCGCCGAAGCCCTTGGACGCAGCGGCGTTGGCGCCATCGATTTGGTGGATGACGACGTGGTTTGCCTGACCAACCTCAACCGTCAACTGATCGCCCTGCGTTCCACAGTCGGCAAGAGCAAGGTGGAAACCATGCGCGACCGTTTGCTGGATATTAACCCCAACTGCGCCGTGACGCTGCACCCCTGCTTCTTTGATGCATCCACCGCCGGGCAGTTCGACTTCAGCCAATACGATTATGTTTTGGACGCCATCGACACCGTCAGCGCAAAGCTCCTGTTGATTGAGTGCTGCCGTGCGGCGGAAGTCCCCGTCATCAGCTGCATGGGCGCGGGCAACAAGCTCGATGCGACTGCCTTTGAGGTGGCGGATATTTATGAAACCTCCGTCTGCCCCCTGGCCAAGGTGATGCGCCACGAGCTGCGCAAGCGCGGCGTGCCGTCGCTCAAGGTGGTGTATTCCAAAGAGCCGCCCCTCACGCCGCTGGAAGATATGAAAAACAGCTGCAAATACCACTGCGTCTGCCCGCCGGGGACCAAGCGCAACTGCACCATCCGCCGCCAGGTCCCGGGCAGCGTAGCCTTCGTGCCAAGCGTAGCCGGCTTCATCCTGGCCGGTGAAGCCATCAAGCATTTAAGCGGCTGTGCCGCTTGCAAATGAGCGTTTGGCGAAAATTTTTTAGGAGAACATGATTTATGCAATATGAAACCGTTATCGGCCTGGAGGTTCACACGGAGCTTGCCACCCAATCGAAAATTTTTTGCGCCTGCACCACCAAATTTGGCGGGGCGGCGAACACCCATGTTTGCCCCGTCTGTTCCGGGATGCCGGGTTCTTTGCCTGTGCTGAACCGCGCTGTGGTGGAATATGCCATCCGCACGGGGCTGGCCACCCATTGCGCTATCACCCGCAGCACCAAGTTTGACCGCAAGAACTACTTTTACCCCGATTTGCCCAAGGCCTACCAGATTTCGCAGCTCTACCAGCCGATTTGCACCGATGGCTGGATCTCCATCACGGGTGCGGAAGGCGAAGCGAAGCGCATCAATATCCGCGAAATCCACATGGAGGAGGACGCGGGCAAGCTGGTGCATGACCCCTGGGAGGATGCATCCCTGGCCGACTTCAACCGCTGCGGCGTGCCGCTGCTCGAAATCGTCAGCCAGCCGGAACTGCGTTCGGCCAGCGAAGCCATTGATTACATTGAACGGCTCAAGGCCATTTTGGAATACACCGGCGTTTCGGATTGCAAGATGCAGGAAGGCTCCCTCCGGGCGGACGTCAACCTTTCTGTGCGCCCGGTGGGTTCGCCGGTGCTTGGCACGCGGACGGAGATGAAGAACATCAATTCCCTGCGCGCCATCGCCCGGGCGATTGCCGCCGAAACCGCCCGCCAAATCGAACTGATTGAAGACGGCGGCCGTGTTGTGCAGGAAACCCGGCGTTGGGATGACGACGCGGGCGAAAGCCACGCGATGCGTTCCAAAGAGGATGCGCAGGATTACAAATACTTCCCCGAACCCGACCTGCCGCCCATCGAAATCAGTGAAGCGCAGATTGAAAAGATCCGCGCCGCGCTGCCGGAACTCCCGGATGACAAGAAGCGGCGTTACATCGAAGCATTTGGCTTGCCGGAATATGACACCGGCATCCTCACCGGCTCCATCCACCTGGTGCGGCTTTTTGAGCGCACGGCGCAGTTTTGCGGCGACCCCAAGGAGGCGGCCAACTGGATCCTGGGCGAGGTGCTGCGCCTGTTGCAGCAGACCCAAACCCTGCCGGAGGACATGCAGTTTGACCCGGACGCGCTGGGCAAGCTGATCCTGCTGGTGAAGCAAAACACCATCAACCGCGGCACCGCGAAGAAGGTGTTCGCCGAGGTGTTCCAGCACAACGTGGAGCCGGAAAGCTATGTGAAAGCCAACAATCTTGCGCTTGTGACGGATGACGGCGCGATCCGCGAAACGCTGCGGCAGATGCTCGCCGCCAACGAAAAATCCGCCGCCGAATACCGTGCGGGCAAGGAACAGGCGCTGCAATACCTCATCGGCCAGGGGATGCGTGCGCTGCGCGGCCAGGCGCCGGCGCAGGAAGTGACGCGCATCTTAAAAGAAATGCTGGCGTAATCGCGGGCGGGAGGGCTAAGGCATGGAAAAACAGGAGCAGCTCATCGCAGCGCTCATGGATATATACGGCAAAACGAACCGGCTCAACTGGAGCAGGATGCAGGAGAGCCTGGGGGACTACAAATCTTCGGAAGTGCATTACATCGAATACATCGGCAAACACGCGGATTGCAATGTGACCGAGCTGGCCAGGGCCTTTTATATGACCAGCGGCGCGATCAGCAAACTTTCCAAAAAGCTCCTCGAAAAAGGCGTTATCGAAAGTTACCGCAAGCCGGAAAACAAGAAGGAAATCTACTTCCGGCTCACGGCGCAGGGGCAGACTGTTTATGACGTGCACGCGCAGCTGCACCGGGGCTTCCAGGCGCGGGATGCGGCCGTGTTTGCGCAACTGAGCGACGCGCAATTCCAAATGATGCTGGCCTTTTTAGAAAAATACAGCGCCCACCTGGACGCAGCGTTTGCGGAACAGGGGGGAGTGACGCAGGCACCTGGACACGGCACGCCGTGTCCCTACAAAGGTGTATAAAAAATCAGAGGTGTGTGGCGTTTCATCCCGGTTTGTAGGGACACGGCGTGCCGTGTCCAGGCACATAAAAATGAAGCACTGCTTTTAATCAAGGAATAGTAATACCAATCACGGGCAGGTCAACAAAGCGCCACCGGCGCCAACAGAGTAGGGCGCGGCACGGCCACGCCGGGGCTTTAAAATACACCTCACCAAAAGCGGCTTTTAGATAAGGAACAGTATACCCCCGCCACCCCTCAAGCCATCAAAATCCCCATTTCCGCTGCGGTCATGCGCACGCGTAGGCCGTCTTCTTCTTGCGCAAACACGCCGCCGTGCAGCAGGAGCCGGTAGGGGAAGCCGCGGTGGCGCAGCGTGAGTTCCTGACCGTTGATGCTGCGTTCGGGCAGCGCTGCACAGCGGGGGTTTTCCAAAAAGCGCAGTTCCAGCGCACCGGCGGGGCGGTTGGGCGTTGCCAGCGTAATCCCGGCTTCGTGCAGGTGGAGCACCAGCGTGCCGCAGGGTGTGCCGGTGCAGGTAAGCAGGACGCTGCGATCCTCTTCGGCGTATGCGACAGAGGCCACGGTCAGCGGCGCAGCATCATAATAAAGATAAAGCCCCGCACGCACCCCGCCGCCGCTGAAGCGGTTGCCATCCACAATGGGCAGGGTATCGAACGCCAGCACATCCCGGCGTTCTACGCTATCCAGGTAACGCTCTTCATAGGCTTCATCAAAGCGATACCAGTCGCGGATCCACAGGCGATCCCCTTCCTGGTATAGGTTCATGCGGTAGTTTTTGCAGCTGTACCAATAGCTGTGCCGCGGGCTGGCCTTATCCGCGTCCTTCCAGTTTGCCGTGACCGCCAGCGCCGTGGGCGGCGTACAGGCAAATTGCCCCCGGAACCAGCGCCCGCTCGCGCCCAGCGGTTCCACCGTGAGCGCACCCTTTTGCTGCAACGCCCGCAGCTTGGCGTATTGGTCGCGCAAGCCGTTTTGCATGGCGGCCCAGCCAAAGGAATTTTCCTGCCCCGCCTGGGCGTAGGCGTAGGTCAGGCACTTGCCGTTGAAGTTTTCGCGCAGGAACCAGTCCACCCAATCCGGGCTGCCGCCGCCGCCTTCGCCGCCCGTATAGACCGGCTCCAGCGTAACCACGCTCTGCGAAGCCGCGCCGCCGCTTTCCAGATCCAGCCCCAGGTCGTATTGATCCACCGGGTCGGAACCCAGCATACGGAACACCGGGACGCCGATTTGCTCCCCGGCGCTCTGCGCGGGGGAAAACGCGTTGCGCCGGGCGGGGTAATACGCGCCCGTGTAATAGCCGCCCCACAGCGTGTAGCCATCCGTGCCCCACTGATCCTTGCAGTTGCAGGATGCATCGATTGCATAGTGTTGCGCCAGATACTCCAGCGTGTGCGCATCCAGGATCCAGGAACCCACCACCCTGGGGTAATAGCCGAATTTTTCCTTGAAGAAGCGCATCAGTTCATCCGCAATGCGCTCGCGCTCGCGTGGCGTGTAGCCCACCGTGAACCCGCAGTGCGCGTGCCAATCCCACGGGTAACGCCCGCGCCATTCCAGCCCGGCGGCCTTTACCAGCGGTTCCATCACTTCCAGCCACACGCCCAGTTCCACGCTTTCGCCGCCATCCGTCGCCGCCCGGCGCAGCAAGGCGCAAATCTCCTCGTTTTCCAGCGCGTCATACTGCGCCAAAAACGTCGTCGCCAGCCCGAATTCTTCCCCCAGCGCAATTTGTTCGCGCACCGGGCGAATCAAATCCACCGTCATCCGCGGCTCGCAGCCCCGGATGAAATGCACCAGGTTCACGATGTTTCGTTTCATATTATATACCATCCCTTCTTTTTCTGTTTGCAGTATAGCGGAAAGCGGGAGCTGTGTCAAGTCTTTTTGTGGGGCGGCGATTTGCAAAATCCCAAAAATTAGCTTGACATCTTCCCCGAAAAACGCTATCATATATAGTAACCCAGAACAACAAAAAACAGAGAAAGCGGTGATTGCAATGGATATGCAGGAATTCTTTGAAAGCGAAGTGGGCAAACGAACTTTCCGGCACACGGCCTCGCATATTCTTGCGCAGGCCGTCAAGCAGCTCTTCCCCCAGGCGAAGCTGGCCATTGGCCCTGCGGTGGAAAACGGCTTTTATTATGACTTCGACGTTGCGGCGCCCTTCACGCCGGAAGATTTGAAGGCCATTGAAGCGGCGATGAAGAAGATCGTCAAGCACAACCTGCCGCTGGAACGCTTTGAGCTGCCCCCGGCGGAGGCCATCGCCTTGCTCGAAGAAATGGACGAACCCTACAAGGTGGAGCTGGCGCAGGAACACGCCGCCAAGGGCGAAGCGATTTCGTTCTATCGCCAGGGCGATTTTGTTGACCTTTGCGCGGGGCCGCACCTGGCTTCCACCGGCGCAGTCAAGGGCTTTGCCCTCACCAGCGCAACGGGCGCATACTGGCGCGGGGATTCCAACAAGAAGATGCTCCAGCGGATCTATGGCACGGCCTTCCCCACCAAGGAAGCCTTGCAGACCTACCTTGCCGCCGTGGAAGAAGCCAAAAAGCGCGACCACAACAAACTGGGGCGCGAGCTGGAATACTTCACCACCACCGACGTCATCGGCCAGGGGCTACCCATTCTGCTGCCCAAAGGTACCATGGTGCTGCGCACCCTCCAGCGCTTTGTGGAAGACGAAGAGGAAAAGCGCGGCTACCTTCAAACCAAAACCCCCCTGTTCGCCAAGCGCGAGCTATACAAAATATCCGGCCACTGGGATCATTACCGTGACGGGATGTTCCTCCTGGGCGACCCGCAGGATTTTGAGAAGCCGGAAGCGGAGATCTTCGCCCTGCGCCCCATGACCTGCCCCTTCCAGTTCCAGGCCTATCTGAACAAGATGCGCAGCTACCGCGATCTCCCGCTGCGTTACAACGAAACTTCGACGCTGTTCCGCAACGAAGCATCGGGCGAAATGCACGGGCTGATCCGCGTGCGCCAATTCACAATTTCGGAAGGCCACATCGCCTGTCGCCCCGACCAGCTGGCAAAGGAATTTGCCGATAGCCTGGAACTCGCCAAGTTTATGCTCGATACCCTCGGTTTGCTGGAAGACGTGCGCTTCCGCTTTTCGCTCTGGGATGAAAACGACCGCAAAAAATACATCGGCGACGCCGCGCAGTGGGAAGCCGTGCAAGCCACCATGCGGGGCATCCTGAACGATTTGCAGATTGATTACACCGAAGAAGCGGGCGAAGCCGCCTTCTATGGCCCCAAGCTGGATATTCAGATCAAGAACGTCCACGGCAAAGAGGACACCCTGATCACCATTCAAATCGACTTCCAGCTCGCCGAACGCTTTGGGATGGTCTACATCGACCCCGAAGGGCAAAAGCAGTTCCCCTATGTGATCCACCGCACCTCCATCGGCTGCTACGAACGCACCCTGGCGTTGCTGCTTGAAAAATACGCCGGCGCGATGCCGCTCTGGCTTGCCCCCGAACAGGTGCGCGTGCTGCCCATCACCGAACGGCACCACGAAGCCGCCCAGGCGTTGCTGGCGCAGCTGCGCCAGGCCGGGTTCCGCGCAAGCAGCGACGACCGCAACGAAAAAATCGGCTACAAAATCCGCGAAGCCCAAAAGGAGAAGATCCCCTACATGCTCCTGCTGGGGGATCAGGAGGCCGAAAACGGCACCGTGGCCGTGCGCCAACGCGGCGAAGGCGACGTCGGCGCCCTCCCCGTGGCGGAATTTTTGGCCAAGGCCGCAGCCGAGCGGGACGCCCGGGCGCACGACTAAGGCAAACTGCATACACTAAAAAAGGGGCGGCCAAAAATCCGCCGCCCCTTGATAGAACGGGACGTGGCGAAGTTTGGTATCGCGCTTGCTTTGGGAGCAAGATGCCGCTGGTTCAAATCCAGTCGTCCCGACCATGCAAGGACAAATGCGAACCCGACCCGGGTGATTTTCGGGCGGCGTTCGCATTTTGTTTTGCACTAAATTTAAGTAACCGCAGATCAACTTGCAAACCCCAAGAAAAAGTGATATAATAAAGGAAACGGAAAGAGGTGCGAAATGGAACAGATGACACTTGCGGATATGGAGTATGCAAATCGGCGCAAAAAAACGCGGCGGGAAGAATTTCTG
>JAITNG010000067.1 GCA_031290595.1 Oscillospiraceae bacterium | reverse complement strand
GCACGCCCTACAAAAGTCCGGCCAAAGGCCGTCTTATACCAATCCCTCAGCTAAAAACCAACCGTGCTGCACTCCGCGCCACCACCCCGCCCCTTCGGGACACCCCTCCCCGGGAGGGGCATTTCCGGAGCCGTTGGGGTCGGGTGAATATTCCCCTCCCGGGGAGGGGTGCCGCGCAGCGGCGGGGTGGTGGCGCGGAGCGCAGCACGGTTGGTTTTTTAGATGGGGAAATCCTCTCCCCCGTTACTCTAAAAAAATCAGGCAAGTTTCTCAGGGAAAACATTCCGCCATAAACTGTTTGTGGAACGCCGCATAGCCAGCATTGCGAATGACAATATTGGGCATGCAATTGCGCATTATGCGTTCCTTTCTAAACCGGCTTCACCGCGTGTGTCGCAACATACGTCGGTATGTAATGCCGCAGCCGTCCTGCGTTATCATGGTCTTCATACAGGCTGCACAGTTGGAACCCCGCTTGCAGCTGGCCGCCGATTTGCTCTTCCATTGTGTGGCTGAACTGGAATATCGCTTCCTCAGCATCGGATGCATAGCGCTGGTAATGCGCCGGGTTCCGCAGCGGATTGAAGGGCAGCTTGGTGTCAACAACAAGCGCGCGCGTGTCGTCCTCATCCTCATCCCATTCGCTGAACAGGAAGTTGACGCCGTTATCCATCCCCGCCAGCAGCACGCCGCCGGGCTTTAGGATGCGGTAGCATTCGTTCCACACATGCTGCACATCTTCAATATAGCAGTTGGAAACCGGGTGAAAGATCAAGTCGAAGCTCGCATCCGCAAAGGGCAGAGGGTTTGTCATATCGGCTTTGATGATGTTGATGTCGTAGCCTTCGCGCTCTGCGACAAGCCGTTCGCTTGCCAACTGGCTTTCGGAATAATCCAGAACGGCGACCCAGCGGTCAATGGTGGCGGAGTTGATTTCGGTGTAGTTTTTTTCGCTTGGCATGTTTTGTGCGCTCTCTTTCATGGGTTGGGGTATAGCGGCATGGCTCATTTCTGAATCCCCCCCCTTGCTTCGATTTTTGCGCCGCGCCATTGGGTGCACCGATGCTGTTGGTGAGGATGACCGCCCGCTTGGTGGCGTGCCGTGTCCGGGCGCCTGAAATGAAGCGCTGCTGGAACGGTTTTTAGTGAAAAGTGAAAAACGAAGAGTGAAAAGTGAAGAGTGCAAACTTGCGCGGGTTGCTGCAAACTTTTCACTTTTCACTCTTCTCTTTTCACTCTTGCGCGAACAGCGCAAGTTTGGCGGAGAGAGTGGGAGTCGAACCCACGGAAGATCACTCTTCGGCAGTTTTCAAGACTGCTGCCTTAAGCCACTCGGCCATCTCTCCGTATCTTTTCATATTATATCACATGCACAGGCGTTTCGCAAGAAAATTTTGATCGCCCTACCTGCCATTGCGGCACAGCCGCCTAGCCCGCCGCCAGGCGTGGAAGAATTAACCAAGCGTAAAGCCCTGGCCTTGCGGGCAATCTAAAAGCAACAAAAGGAGGTTTTGCGCTTTGAAGACGACGAATGAACAATACAAAACCATGGTGGAACAAAACTCCCCGCCCAGCCCGCATTGGAAGCACTGGCTTTGCAGTTTTGCCGTGGGCGGCGGCATCTGCGCCTTTGGCGAGGGGCTGCGGTTGCTTTTCACCTGGCTGAAGTTCACCGAAGAGGAGGTACGCATCCTTGTGCCGGTGACGCTGATTCTCCTCACCGCAATCACCACGGCCATCGGTGTGTTTGACCGGTTGGCCAAGTTTGCGGGCGCCGGCACCGGGGTGCCGATCACGGGGTTCGCCAACGCCGTGGTTTCCCCCGCGATGGAACACCGCAGCGAGGGGTTCATCCTGGGCGTGGGGGCAAATTTGTTCCGCCTGGCGGGTCCCGTGCTGGTCTACGGCAGTGCGATTTGCACGGCCTATGGGTTGATCTATTACTTTTTCCTGCGGTAAGAAAGGAGGGAGCGGTTATGGCAAAACGTCTTGGCACGGATACCCTGCTGCTGCCCACCCGCCCGGTGATTTTGGGGCGCGGCGCGGTGGGCGGCAAGCTGGAGGGCGAAGGCCCCCTGGGCAAGCAGCTTGACGCGGTGTTTCTGGAAGCGGACATGGGGGAAGAGAGCTGGGAAAAGGCGGAGGTGCGGCTCCAACAGGCGGCGATCCGCCGCGCACTGGATTCCGCCGGATGCCCGGCGGAGGAAGTGGAACTGCTCTTTGGCGGCGACCTGCTCAACCAGTGCAGCGCCACCAGCTTCGCTTTGCGGGAACTTGGCATCCCCCTGGCCGGGCTTTATAGCGCCTGCGCGACCTTTGCCCTGGGCGTCGCCATGGCGGCGCTGAGCGTGGATGGCGGCGGGTTCCGCCGGGTGATGGCGGCGGCCTCTTCGCATTTTTGCTCGGCGGAAAAGCAGTTCCGCTTCCCGCTCGAATACGGCGCGATGATGACGCCCACCGCCCAGCGCACCGCAACGGCGGCGGGGGCGCTGCTGCTGCAAAGCGCCGGGGAACCCCTGCCCCCCGAACGGGCGGCGGCGGCGCACAGCGTGTGCGTTGAAAAAGTGCTGTTTGGCCGGGTGAACGACCTGGGCGTCGCCGACGCCAATTCGATGGGCGCGGCCATGGCGCCTGCGGCAGCGGATACGATCCTGCGGTTTTTGAAGGATACCAACATGCAGCCGACGGATTTGGACTGCATCCTCACGGGGGATTTGGGCGAAATCGGCTCGCAGCTGCTTTTGGAGCTGGCCAAATGCGAAGGCGGCGTGGATTTGGCGCCCGTCCACCGCGATGGCGGGCGGTTGCTCTATGACACCGCGCAGCAGGATGTTGGCGTGGGGGGATCGGGCATCGGCTGTTCGGCAGCGGTGCTTTGCGCCGATGTTTTGCCAAAACTGGAGCGCGGCGAATGGCAGCGCGTGCTGTATGTTGGCACAGGTGCGCTGCTTTCAGTGATCACGCCGTTGCAGGGCGAAAGTATCCCCGCGATTGCGCACGGGGTTCTGTTTTCGGTCGCGCCGTAGGGAAAATCAAATACTATAAAGAAGGGACATCAAAAAATTCATGAACGAAGAACAAAACGAACGCATACAGGCGCTTGCCAAGGCCATGCGTCGCTACCGCAGGGCGACGCGGGCGGCGCAATTGCTTTCCTGGGGGCATACGGTTGCCCTGGGCTGCGCGGCGGCGTCACTGGCGCTGGGCGGCGCACGGGTTTTTAAGGCGACGCGGGAATAGCGCCGCTATTTCAGCTCCACAATCGTGACCCCGTGATCCCCTTCGCCATACGCGCCCAGGCGGAACGCCTTGACGAAGGCGCAGCCCTTGAGGTATTGCTGCACGGCGCTGCGCAGCGCACCCGTCCCCTTGCCGTGGACGACGGTGAATTCTTGCAGACCGTTGCGCAGTGCGCCATCCAAAAAGCGGTCGAGTTCCAACAGGCATTCATCCACCGTTTGGCCGCGCAAATCCAACCGGCTGGCGGAGGCAAGGTTCATCCGGGCCGCCGGTTCTTCCCGCTCCTCCACCTTGGGTTTGCGGCGGCGCACAGCCGCGTTGGGCGATGCGGTGCGTGCGCTGCCCAACAGGCGCAAGCCGTCCTGATGGCTGCGTGTGCGTAACGCGCCCGCCTGGAGTTCCACCATGCCCTTCGCATCCGGCAGGGCGAGGATTTCGGCTTCCGCACCTAGGGCGACGATGCGCACCCGGTCGCCCACGCGCAGGGGGCGCGGCAGGGCATAGGCTTCGTCCGCTTCCTGTTCCGCATTCTGCAACGGGTCGGCTGCGGCTTCCACCGTGGCCAGACCCTTTTTCATGGCGGTGCGGGCGCGGCGGGCAAGCTCTGCAATGTCGTTTGTGCTGTCGCGCTCCTTTTTGAGCCGTTCTATTTCACCCAGGAGGGCGTTGGCTTCCCGCCGCACCTGGTCGGCGATGCGCTTGCCCTGCGCCTTGGCTTCTTCAATGGCCTTTTGCTGCTTCTGTTCGGATTCCTGCCGCGCCTGTTCCGCCTTTGCGAGGGCTTCGCGGGCTTCCCGGCGGAGCGCTTCGGCCTCTTCCCGCGTTTGCTCGGCCAGTTCCCGCCGCCGCTCCAGTTGGCCGATTACATCTTCAAACCGGCGGCTTTCGCCGCTGACGAGCTGCTTTGCCCGCTCCACAACGGTCGCGGGCATCCCGAGCCGTTCACTGATGGCGAAAGCGTTTGAGCGCCCCGGCACGCCGATGAGCAAGCGGTAGGTGGGGCGCAGGGTTTGCACGTCAAATTCACAACAGGCGTTTTCCACCCCCGCCGTTTCGAGGGCACAGGCCTTGATTTCGGCATAATGCGTGGTGGCGGCCAGCTTGGCGTGTTTGGCGCGCAGCGCTTCCAGGATGGCTGTCGCCAGCGCGGCGCCTTCCACCGGGTCGGTGCCCGCGCCCAGTTCATCAATGAGCGCCAGGGTATGCCCGTCGGCGCTGCGGAGGATGGAAACAATGTTGGTCATATGGGAAGAAAAGGTCGAAAGCGATTGTTCAATGGATTGTTCATCCCCAATATCGGCCAGCACCTGGCTATAGACGGCCACGCGGCTGTGATCCGCCACAGGGAGCATCAGGCCGCACATCGCCATCAGGGTCAGTAGGCCGAGCGTCTTGAGGCTGACGGTTTTGCCGCCGGTGTTGGGGCCGGTGATCACCAACGCGTCAAACGCCAGCCCCAGGTTGACGTCAATCGGCACAACGGTATCCCGGTTGATCAGCGGATGCCGCGCCTTGATCAGCACCGTTTCGCCAGTGTTGTTGAGTTCCGGCAAGCTGGCGTGCATATCGTAGGCCAGCTGCGCTTTGGCGAAGATCAGGTTCAGCTCCACCGCGCATTCGTACCCTGCGGCGATGGGTTCATAAAAGCTGCCCGCCAGCTGCGAAAGCGCAGCCAAAATGCGCTCAATCTCCTCACGTTCCCTGCCCTGCAAGACCTTGATTTCGTTGTTGGCTTCCACCACGGGCATGGGTTCAACAAAAACTGTCGCGCCGCTGGCGGATGCATCATGCACCAGGCCGGGGACTTCGCTCCGATGCTCCGCCTTGACGGGGACGACGAAGCGCCCGCCGCGCGAAGTGACCAGGCTTTCCTGCAAAAATTTGCTGTAATGCGTGGAGCGGCAAAGCTGTTCCAAACGGCTGCGGACGTTGCTTTCCTGCTGCCGGATCTTGCGGCGAATATCGGCCAGGGCGGGCGAAGCGGAATCGGCCACAGCGTCTTCGCTGAGGATCGCCGTGCCGATGGCGTCTTCCAAAAAGCGGTTGGGCGAAATCCCGCCAAAGAGCGCGTCCAGGCCGCTTTCCACCCCGGCGGAGCCATCGCGCCAGGTGACGATGCCGCGCAGCACGCGCAGCACCTGCGCGACTTCAAGCAGCTCGCGCAACGTGAGCAAGCTCCCCGCCTGCGCCCGGCGCAATGCGTTGTTGACGCTGGTCAGCCCGCCAAAGGCAGGGCCGCCGAAGCGTGCAAGCAGCATATGCGCATCCCGCGTCTGGCAGAGCAAGGCCTGTGCCAGCGCCAGATTGGTTTCCGGCTCCAGGGCAAGGGCAAACTCCCGCGCCTCCTGGCAAGCGGTGTGCTGGGCAAGGAGTTCCAGGACTTTATGCAGTTCGAGGGTTCTGTGGTGTTTGTTCATGGGAACCTTACTTTCGATTGATGGTGTTGGGCTTATTGGGGTAACTTCACGTTTTCACCGGGCAATGCTGCCATCACCTTGCGGCATATGCCGCAGGCAGAACGGCAATCGCTTAAATCCAGTGTAATCCCTTGCGCTTGCGCATAGCGCAGCAGTCCCCCTGCACCGTCTGCCATCACTGCACGGGTTGCCGGATTCGTGTTGGGATTGTAGCTGTCCACAAGCTCCAAAATGTCACATTTGTAAATGTTCCCAATCGAAACAGAACAAAGACGGACGTCGCCGTTGGGGTTTATGCAGAAACAATCTATGGCGTCAAGCCTTGTTGTGTAGGGCATGGAACCGCACGGAGCAGTCAGGTCAATTTCCTCCGGCGGCGCAAAATATTCGCCGAGGTACTTGACCGCGTTGCCGGAAGGCCCGATGTTGTTGCCCCTGCTTGCGGCGATTCCCTTGTCTTGAAACTGCTTCAGGATGCGCTTTGTTTCCGCATTGTACGGGTTTTCGTAGCGCTCGTTCACTACCCAGGCGGGGTGTACCCGCAGCTGCGGCGCTTTGTGCCGCAGCTGCGCTTCTGCAAACGCCATAACGGGTTCAAGCGGAATGTATTCCTGATGAAACGCATCTACGGATAACATAATGTCATTCACTCCTGCGTTGCAGAGCTTTTCGGCGACTGCGTCAATGCGTTTCTCATCTTTAGAAAAATAGCCGTTTGTAATGAGCTGGCGTTTTGGAATGCCGCAATCGCGGGCGGCGGCGTGGATGGCGCAAACGGTATCCGCAAACAACAGCGGCTCACCGCCAAAGGTCATGACGGACTCCACAGGAAAGCGGTTCGCCAGTTTTCTGACGGCATCCACGGCAGCGTCCATGCGGACGCTTGCGCCCTTTGCGGAACGCCCGCCGTCCCCGCAATGCTTACAACGCCCGCTGCAAGCATCGGTGATGCTGAACTCAATGCGATTCAAGTTTATGTATTGGTTCGCCATTCGTTTTGCCTCCAAAAATTATTTGAACACTTGCAGCACCGGCAGCCGCCCGCCCCATTGCCTGCGCACGTATTCCTGCGCGGCTTCGGCAAGCCGTTGCAGCGGCTCTTCCGGGATGGAGAAAGCGAACACGCGCTCCAGCGGCTGGGTGCAGATGTGCAGCAGCGCCGCCGCCGCCGCCGGTGGCAAAGCGCGGCAAGCGGGCGGGGCCGCCCCCGCCGGGCAGGGCAGCAATCTGCCGCCCGCGCAATCCAAAAGCGCGGGCTGCCCGGGTTCGTAGCTTTCCAGATCCGGCATCAGCCCGGCCAGGGTGATCAGCCGCAGTTCGGCGACAGCCTTGAGCATCCCCTGCGCCCGGCGGCCGGTGCAGAGGTAGTGCAGCGTGTTGAGCAACAGGCGCAGCTGTTCCGGCGCGGGTTCATCGCGCGGGCAGACGGCTTCGGCCAGCTGGGCGAGGTACGCCGCCAGCGCCAGGCGTGCGGGTTCCGCCGCAAGGCCGAAGAAAAGCTCCCGCGGCTGCGCTTCGGTCAGGGTATAAGTATCCTTCCGCCTGGCAAATTCGTATTGCCCATAGCAGAAGGGCTGTGTGGCGCTTTGGAGCCGGTTGCCCGGTTTCTGCGCTCCGTTGGCGTAGGCGTACACGATCCCCTGTTCCCTAGAAAGCACCGTGACCAGGCGATCCTTTTCCCCCACGCCCTTTGCGGCCAGCACCAGGCCGTCGCTTTGCAGCGGCATTGGCTCTCCCTCCGCTCAAGTTCGGTCCGTTGACGGCACTCCCGCTGGCGTTGTCGGCCAGATTGACCGCGTCGCGGTAGTGCAGGTAATCTTCCACCCGCCCGCTGGCGGCAAAGTTCGCCCAAGCCTGGGCGGGGTTGTTGTTTTGTTCCATTGCGGCTACCCCCTCCGTTGGTGTTGCATACGTAGTATGCCCGGCAGGGGCGGCGTTAGTCGTATGCACGCTGAAAAGGGTATAGCGGAATTATTCGTAGTGGAAGCGGCAGGCGGCAATATAAATGGAACCGCCATCGATGCGGTACACCAAGCGGTGTTCCCCATCAATGTGGCGGCTCCAATAGCCCTGCCATTCATGCTTGAGAGGCTCCGGCTTGCCGATTCCTTCATTTCCGTTGCGCTCAACATCCTTGATGAGTTGATTGACGCGTTTCAACATTTTCTTGTCATTTGCAATCCAATATTGATAATCGTCCCAGCCGCGCTCCTCCCACGTTTTAATCATCGTCATCCACCTCAACCAGATCGTGAACAACGCCCCGCCCGGCCTCCAAATCCGCAATTGCGTCCAAAACCCGCTGACGGTTGACAGGGTGCGTGAAGAAGAGATCCTCCCCGGCTGAAATCGGGAAAGGGATTTCCCTTTGACGCACAACGGTTTTGGCGAAGATGGTGAAGGCCGTGGAAACGTTCATGCCAAATTCGACGCACAGCGCGTCGAACTGCCGCTTCAATTCATCATCAATACGAATGCTCATTGTGGTTTGTGCCATTGATTTTCACCCTCCCTTCTGTTTCTGCGCTTAGTATAACACATTTTATGCAAGAATGCAATACGCTGTCAATCCTGCGCAAAATATTTCCCTTGCAATCCCCAACCAAACGCGGTAAAATAGGAGTGCAATAATCGCAGAAAGGGGATTGCTATGCCTGCACCCCTCGCGGAGCGTTTGCGCCCGCAGCAGTTGGATGAAATGGTCGGCCAGCCTCACCTTTTGGGGGAGGGGAGGGCGCTGCGCCGCATTGTGCTTTCGGGCGAACTGCCCAATTTGATTTTTTACGGCCCTTCCGGCGTGGGGAAGACCACGTTTGCCAACATCATTGCCAAGCAGACGCAGCGCTATTTCGTCCGGCTCAACGGCACAACGGCGGGCACGGCGGATATTAAGGAAGTCGTCGCCAAGCTCGACACGTTCCTGGCGCCCAACGGCGTGTTGCTCTATCTGGATGAAATTCAGTATTTCAACAAAAAGCAGCAGCAAACCCTGCTGGAACACATCGAAAACGGCGCAATCACCCTGATTGCCTCCACCACGGAAAACCCGTATTTTTACGTTTATAACGCCATCCTGAGCCGCTCGACGGTGTTTGAGTTTAAGCCGCTCACGCCGGAGGATATTTTGCCGGCGGTGGAGCGGGCGTTCCGCTTTTTGCGCGGCGAAACGGGCGCGGTCTGCGAAATTGAACCGGGGGTCAGCCAGTGGATCGCCACGGCCTGTGGCGGCGACGCCCGCAAAGCGATGAACGCGGCGGAACTGTGCTGGCTCAGTGCGCCGCAGGAAGAAACAAACCCAAAAGCAAATCAAAGCGAACCCGGCGGCTACACAAGGAAAATCACACTGGAGCTGGCCAAGGAGTTGACCCAGCGCAGCGCTGTGCGCTATGACCGCGAGGGCGATGAGCATTACGACATTGTTTCGGCGTTCCAGAAGGCCATGCGCGGTTCCGACCCGGATGCGGCGCTGCATTACCTGGCGCGGCTGTTGGAAGCGGGCGACATGCCCAGCGCCATGCGGCGGCTGATGGTCTGCGCGTGCGAAGATGTGGGGCTGGCTTATCCGCAGATCATCCCCATCGTCAAAGCGGCGGTGGACGCCGCCCAGATGGTCGGTTTGCCCGAAGCGCAGATCCCCCTGGCGGACGCCGTGATCCTGGTAGCGACCGCGCCCAAATCCAATTCCGGCGTGGAAGCGATCAGCGCAGCCATGGCCGACGTGAAGGCGGGCAAGGGCGGCGCAATCCCGCGCAGCCTGCAAAACAAGCACTTCGACGGTGCGGATAACAGCAAACCCGGCCAGTTCTATCAATACCCTCACGCCTACCCCAACCACTGGGTGGCGCAGCAATATCTGCCAGACGCCATGCAAGGCACGGTGTATTATGCATACGGCGAAAACAAAACAGAACAGGCGGCAAAAGCATATCACCAGCGTTTGCAAGAAACTTGAACAAGAGGTGGCCCCAATGCCTTTGATTGACCCCGATTTTTTGACCGCGGGCGTTGCGCCCGGCGGCCTTTATAACCGTGAGCAGATTCGCTTGCTGCTTTGCTGGCTGGCGCTGCGTTTGCCCGCGCCGCTCACCGTGCAACAGGCGGAGCAGTGCTTTATGGAAGAAAAACTGGCCAACTATTTTGAGTTCCGCGCCGGGCTGGAAGGTCTGCTGGCATCCGGGCAGCTGGAAGCGGAGCGGGCGGCGGGCGCAACGCTGCTGCGCTTGCCCGATAGGTACCATCATGCGGTGGAAGAGCTGGTGCGGGAACTGCCCCGGCAGGCCTGTGACCGGGCGCTGCTGCGTGCGGAGCAAATCCAGGAACAGGAGCGCCTGGAGCGGGATAACCAAATTTCCGTCTACCCCCTGCGGGGCGGCGGGTTCCTGATGACCTTCCGCCAGGGCAGCGGCAGCGACACGCTGATGAGCGTCACTGTGTACCTGGCCGACAGGGAGCAGGTGGAGCGGGTGCGGGCGCGCTTTTTGGAAAACCCGGGGCGGCTCTACGAAGCCGTACTGGGCGCTGTAGAGGGCTGAAAGCAAGATCATAACCGCAAAACAGGCGCGAATTTAAGAGTTTTGCGGTTATAACCGCAAAACTATTGACCTATTAAACCACCAAGGGGGGCATAACCCATGAAAAAGCAACTCTGCGCACTGCTTGGCACGGCCATATTGCTGTTGGCCGCTTGCGGAAAAGATGCGCCCGCGATGCCCACAACCGAAAAAACAACACAAACCACTGCGACAACAACCATGACAACCATGGCATACGACGATCCATCGTTTGCGGAACGCAAAACACTGGTGCAAGCACTGAATGCCGCGCTGGATGGTGACACAGCAGCAAACTTTGAAAAACTGCAAGAATTGTTTTTGCAGTATTATTCTTTCTATGCCTACGAACTGTCGCAGATGCCGCAGTTTGATGCGGGCGAAACCATCGACTGGGGTGAACTCGCCTCTTGGATCTATGACATATGCGATCAAGCAGGAATGACGGGGGGAGGATTTTTGCTGAAGGGAGTTTTGGAAAGCACGGCACAGGCGTTGCTGGGCGAATTTCCTTATGCACATCAATCATCGTCAAGCGTCCAATATGAGCAAGGTAGGTACCAATCACGCGGTTGGAATTATAGCGGTTCAAAACACGCCTGGTTGGAGAGTATCGAAAAAACACCGTTCGGTGATTATGCCGCTACATTCAATGTGTTTTATCTTTCGGAGAATGAATACATCCCAGATGAGGAAATTGCACAGACAATCAGGGACAACCCTAGAAAATTCGAGTCAACATACAAGGCCACAATCACCTTTGAACGCACGGACAATGCCGTTTTTCCGTTTGTATACAAATCATGCTATGTTGGCGAAACACGTTACCCGGAGCAATATTATGACCGTGTGAAATACGCAGCAAAACTGCGCGAGGCGCTCTTACAAGCCAATCCCCCGCAGCTTACGGACGAACTGCGGGAGGCGTTCTTTAACTATTACTATTTTGGTACGCATTATTTGGGCGATGAGCTTGTTTGGATACCGAACTTCGAGAAGGTCAGCGACATAAATACGGATTGGGACGCCTTTTTGTTTTTAATGGCTAGCATGTGCGACATGATGAGCCAAATACAGGAATATGAGATGAACACCAAAAATGTTGAAGAGATTTCACAGCGATTCTTTAGCGGCTTTGAGGTAAAGCATCGGGACGGAAAGTGGTTTTTGTATGAAAACGATATGTATAAATTGACAGAATCAGTTAGTGATGCAGGTTCTCATTTGGATTGGCCGATAGCCATCCAGCAAACCGCAGCAGATTGCTATACTATCACGCTGAATCAATATGTAACCTGGGATGAAGACGAAGATCTGGAAGCCTTGTGGCAAGAATATAAGTTGACAAGCGGCGAGGAATCGCCAAAATATGCAGATATGCTTTTGCAGACACTCAAAAACACGCCGGAACGCTTGGATGTGTGGCGTATTATAACTATTTCCGTTCGGCTCACGGAGGATGAAGTGTTCCCGCTGTTATACACAAAGTGCATCAAAACAGAGGTTGAAGGAGGGGCATAACCATGAAAAAGCAACTCTGCGCACTGCTCGGCGCGGCCATATTGCTGCTGGCCGCTTGCGGCAAAGACGCGCCCGCGACGCTCGCAACCGAAAAAACAACACAAACCACTGCGACAACAACCATGACAATCACGGAATTGCCAACAGAAGCCACCACGCAACCAGCCCAACCGGCCAAAATCAAATTAAAAACCAGGTTTGGCCGTGCGACCGTCACTTTGCTGGATTTAGCTGCCCCTGAAAACGCCGACGCAGACGCATGGTTTACGCATTTCCTCGAAGACAAATGGCACGTTGAGCAGGATATGCAGTTGGACAGGGATTGGTGTGTAGTTGAAAAGGAAGTGGACGATTACATGCAACGGCTCTATCTGTACAATCAAAAAACAGGGGAAGAAAAATTCCTGTTGGCGGGCAACGAAACGTATGGAGAAAACGGAACAGCACCGTATTTTTGGTCTTGGATTGATGACACAAGATTTCTTTATGGCATGAATGGTTGGGAGTGGACCGCCGGGTGCGGTGTGTTTGATGTGCAATTCATGAAAAACATGCCATTGCAATATGCAGAAGCCACCCCGCTGCTGGTGTATGACCAGTATTTGTATAGTGTGAATAGCTACTATGATTGGTTCGATGGTCAGCTTACGCTTTTAAAGACGAACCTGCGTTTTTTGCAGGAAGGCAGGACGAGCGATGCGCCGGAAGATACCATCGATTTGCTTGCGAAAATCCCGGAAAGCACGGTGTGGGGCATGGTAGCGTATGATATTTCGCCCGCCGGGCGTTATTTTGCAGTGGTTGCCCAGGATTGTGTGTTGATTTTTGACTTGGCCAAGCAGACGCTGTTGGATGTATATGCGATTGAAGAAAATGGCGGCAGTTACACCGCACCAACCTGGATAAAGTTCGATACAAAAAACACGTTATATTGTTTTAGCATCTCTGCTGGGGATGCCGGCTTTTGCGTGATTACGTTGCCGTAGTCTACCCTTTCCCCATCGCCTTCTGCATCGTTTGAAGCGCCTTCTTTTCGATGCGGGAAACATAAGACCGCGAAATCCCCAGTCGCCGCGCAACCTGGCGCTGGGTGTGGAATTCGTTGCCATAAAGGCCGTAGCGCAGGATGAGGATCTCGCGTTCACGGCCTTCCTTCATTTTGCCAAGGAATTCATACAGCCGCTCCACCTTCATCTTGAGGTCAATTTCATCCGAAATCGTGTCGTCAATACTGATCACATCCATCAGCGTCAGCGGGTTGCCCTCGTTATCCACATCAATGGGTTCGCTCATGGAAACATCCTGCGCGGTCTTCTTTTGGTTGCGGAAGTACATTAGGATTTCGTTATCAATGCACCGCGCCGCATACGTCGCCAGCCTGGCGCCTTTTTCCAGTTTGAAGGTGTTGATTGCCTTGATCAGCCCGATGGTGCCGACGGAGATCAAGTCATCCTGCTCGATGCAGTTGGAGTAATATTTCTTGATCACATGCACCACCAGGCGCAGGTTGTGTTCAATCAGCTCATCGCGTGCGGCGGGGTCGCCGGCGGCGATGGCTTGCAGGCAGCGGGCTTCTTCGGTGGGGTTCAGCGGCGGCGGGAAGGAACCGGCGTTATTCAGGTGCAGGGCAAAAAAGAGGAAGCGCGAAGTGATCATATCCAGCAGT
>JAITNG010000060.1 GCA_031290595.1 Oscillospiraceae bacterium | reverse complement strand
GTCCACAGCAGCTGGGTTTGCGAGGTGCCGCGGAATTCCCCCACCAACAGTGTTTCGTTGGCGTAAGGCATCGCTTCACGCAGTCCGCGCTCATAGCGCTCCATTTTCCCCGTTCGGTTGTTATAGACTAAAATCGTCACCCGAAAGCCTCCTTGTTTCATCGTACTGCTGCAATGTATGCGGCAAGGAGGGTGAAATATACGCGCATACAGCGCAGGAAGCCAGAGAGGATTTTTAGTCTGATAATACTATAACATGCTAACAGCAAAAAGTCAATAAAATATTTATTTTCACATAATCTTCCCAGTTTCTTGCAATTCCCCATGTAAGGCCAATAGCATCGGCGTTTTGTCAAAAATAAGAAACCTCCCCCTTGACATATGCCTCCATCCGTGGTAGAATAGAAGCGTCAAGGGGGCGCAAACGTTGTTGGCAATGCGGCGCTCCCCCACTTTTAACCGAGAGAACTAACCGCTATCCATTTGTCGTGGGGGAGCGGTTAGTTCTTTTTGTTGGATTCATGTAAAAAGATGGTTGCCGTCAGGAACACGAAGCCCATGGCCAGCAAAATCTCCAACATTCGCCTCACCTCCTTCTTGTTGATTTGCATCAACTTCCGGAGGAGAACCAACATCACCGCAAACGCGCAACGCCAGATACAGTATAGCACGGGCAACGTGAAAAATCAACAAATATTTCCAGTTTTTGCGGGTTGCGGACTGCAATTTATGTCTGTTCCAAAAACTTTCAGCAAATTGCGCTCAGCATCTTGTGCCGGGCGCTTTTTTTTGCTATAATAAACTATGACTACACTGGGAAGGGGTGTGCTATGCCGCAGGAAGCCGCCGGGAGGATCCCGGAAGAAATGCTGCAACGGCAGCGGGAATTTGCCGCGCTGCTGTGCGAAGTCCTCGCCGGGCGCTTTGGCCGCGAGCCAAGAGCCTTTGTGCGCACCTTTGGCTGCCAGGGAAACGAAGCGGATTCCGAGCGCATTTGCGGGATATTGGAAAGCTGCGGCTTCGTGCCGGCGCAAAGCCCTGAAGACGCCGACTTCATCCTTTATAACACCTGCGCCGTGCGCGAACACGCCGAGGATCGCGCCTTGGGCAACATCGGCAGGCTCAAGCAGCTGCGGCAGACGCGGCGGGGGGTGCGCATCGGCCTTTGCGGCTGCATGGTGCAGCAGCCCCACGTGGCGGCCAGACTGCGCGAAAGCTACCCCTTCATCGACCTGGTGTTCGGCACCCATGCGGTGCATTTGCTGCCGGAGTTGCTCTACCGGCTCTACGACCGGCAAAACGACGGCGGCGACGGGCGGGTGTTTGAAGTCGCCCAAAGCCCCGGCGCAATCGCCGAAGGGCTGCCCGTGCGGCGCGGGGGCGGCGCAAAGGCCTGGCTGCCGGTGATGTATGGCTGCGACAACTTCTGTTCCTATTGCGTGGTGCCGCTGGTGCGCGGGCGCGAGCGCAGCCGCCAGCCGGAGCGCATCCTGGAAGAAGCACGCGAAATCATCGCATCCGGCGGCAAGGAAATCACGCTGCTGGGGCAGAACGTCAATTCCTACCATGCGCAGAGCGAAAGCGGCGAAGCCTGGGATTTCCCCCGCCTGCTGCGGGCGCTTGACGCGCTCCCCGGGGACTATTGGCTGCGTTTTATGACCTCCCATCCCAAGGATTGTTCCCCAGCGCTGCTGGAAGCCATGGCGGCGGGCAAGCACATCGCCCGGCACCTGCATCTGCCGCTCCAGAGCGGGAACGACCGCGTGCTGCGCGAAATGAACCGGGGCTATACGGCGGCGCAGTACCTTGCCGTGGCGGAAAAGGCCAGGGAATTCATGCCCGGCCTTTCCATGACGAGCGACGTCATCGTCGGCTTCCCCGGCGAAACGGAGGCCGAATTTGACGACACGCTCCGTCTGGTGGAGCAGGTGGGCTACACTTCGCTGTTCACTTTCATTTTTTCGCCCCGCGAAGGCACCCGCGCCGCCCGGATGGACGACCCCACCCCCCACGCTGAAAAGGCACGCCGCTTCCAGGCCTTGACCGCCCTGCAAGAGGGAATCGCCGCCCGGCGCAGCGCGGAACTCGAAGGCCAGACGCTGCGTCTGCTCTGCGAGGGCAAGGGCAAACGCCTGGCGCTTGCGGGGCGCAGCGAGGGCAACAAGGTGGTGGAATTCAACGGCAGCGAGAGCCTGACCGGCCAATTCGTCGAAGTCCGCATAACCAGGGCGCAGAACTGGCTGCTGGACGGGGAGATACTATAACAATTGACGATAATTTTATTTAGTATTATATTAAAGGAGAAACACCATGCCAACAATCGAAGAACAGACCCGCGCCCTGGCGGCTTCTATTCAGCTTTCGCCCGCTTACACCAACCTGGTGGCGGCGCGGGAGCGCAACGACGCTGACGAAGGCCTTGCCGCGCAGATGCAGCAGCTTGAACTGCTGCGGATGCAATACGGCCATGAAACCGCCAAGGGCGAAAGCGCCGATGAAGAACTGATGGATAGCTACAACGCGCAGTTCCAGGCGCTCTATGGCGAAATCATGGAAAACGGGAATATGCAGCAATACCAGGCGGCGGCTGAAAAGCTGGACGCGCTGCTCAAGCGGGTGACGGGGATCCTGGCGGGCGCGGCGCAGGGCGAAGACCCGGCCGGGTATGAGCCGGAGGATGTGACGGGCTGCGGCGGCAGCTGCGGCGGCTGCGCGGGCTGCGGGAACTGAATTGAACGAAGTGTGGTGAAGGGAACCGATGGCAGAGCTAACGCCGATGATGCAGCAGTACCGGGAGATCAAGGGGCAGAACCCGGATGCGATTTTGATGTATCGCCTGGGCGACTTTTATGAGATGTTCTTTGAGGATGCGCTGTTGGTTTCCCGCGAACTGGATTTGGTGCTGACCGGGCGGGATTGCGGGCTGGAAGAACGCGCCCCCATGTGCGGCGTACCCTACCACAGCGTGGAAGGCTACATTGCGCGGCTGGTGGCCAAGGGCTACAAAATCGCCGTCTGCGAACAGATGGAAGACCCGGCTTTGGCCAAAGGCCTGGTGCGGCGCGAGGTGATCCGGGTGATCACCCCCGGCACGGTGATTGAAAGCGAGATGCTCGACGAAGCCCGCAACAATTACCTTTGCAGCGTCTTGCTGGCGGCGGAGACTGCGGGGCTGTGCTTCTGCGATATTTCGACGGGCAATGCCGAAATCACGCAGCTGGAGGGCGCAGACCTCCCCGGCAAGCTGATCAACGAGCTGGCAAAATATTTGCCCACCGAGGTGCTGCTCAACCCCGCTGCGGCGGGGAACGGCAGATTGCGCGAACACTTCAACACGCACGGGCAGGTGCTGCTTGAGGTTTTGGAGGACGCATCGTTTGACCCGGCACAGGCCGACGGGCAGTTCCCGGCGGAATACCTTGCGCAAACGGGCTGCGATGCATTCCCGTATGCCATGCGCGCTTTGGGCGCGGCGCTGGGCTATTTGCGGCAGGTGCAACCGGGCGGGCAATGCGGCGTCCGCCAGGTGGAATGTTATGGCGAAAGCCAGTTCATGCGCCTGGATTCCTCTTCCCGCCGGAACCTGGAGCTGTGCGAAACCATGCGGGCGCACGAGAAGCGCGGCAGTCTGCTGTGGGTGCTGGATAAAACCCGCACCGCCATGGGCAAGCGCTTGCTGCGCACCTGGCTGGAACGCCCCCTGACCCACCTGCCGCGCATCACCCGGCGGCTCAGTGCGGTGGAAGAACTGGTGCAGGGCGTGGAACTGCGGCTGGATGCGCTGGAACTGCTTTCGGATATGCATGACCTGGAACGGCTGATGGCGCGGGTGATCTATCAGACGGCCAATGCGCGGGAACTCCAGGCGGTCGCGGCTTCGCTGGCGCTGCTGCCGGGGCTGAAGGCCGCCCTGCAACCGGCGCGTTCGGAACTGCTCACCCGTGTGCGCGGCGCAATTGACCCCCTGGAGGACATGTGCGCCCTCATTGGCCGCACCCTGGTGGAAGAACCGCCCGCATCGCTGCGCGAGGGCGGCCTGATCCGGGAGGGCTATTGCCGGGAGCTGGACGAGCTGCGCGGCCTGGAACGCGACGGCAAGGGCTGCCTGGTCGGCGTGCAGCAGCAGGAGCAGGATATTACGGGCATCAAAAAGCTCAAAGTGGGCTACAACCGGGTGTTCGGCTATTATATTGAAGTCAGCAACGCCTATAAAGCGTTGGTGCCGCAGCATTACATACGCAAGCAGACCCTGGCCAACTGCGAGCGCTACATCACCCCGGAACTCAAAGACCTGGAAGCCAAAGTGCTGGGGGCGGGGGAGCGCATCGTCAAGCTGGAACAGGAGATTTTCAGCCAGCTGCGCGAAGAGCTGGCAGGGCAATACCGCAGGATCCGGCGCAGCGCGGGCGCTGTGGCGGAGCTGGACGTGCTATGCTCCCTGGCCGAAGCCGCCGCCGCGCGGAACTACTGCCGCCCGGAGGTCAACGACGGCGACGCGATTGAGATCACCGAAGGCCGCCACCCCGTGGTGGAGCTGATGCTCGACGGCGCGCCCTTTGTTTCCAACAACACGTCGCTCAGCCGCAGGGGCTGCCGCTGCGCGGTGATCACCGGCCCCAACATGGCGGGCAAATCCACCTACATGCGCCAGGTGGCGCTGATCACCCTGATGGCGCAGGTGGGTTCCTTCGTCCCGGCGGAGCGGGCGACCATCGGCATGGCGGACGCCATCTTCACCCGCGTGGGGGCTTCCGACGACCTGGCCAGCGGCCAAAGCACCTTCATGGTCGAAATGAAGGAAGTCGCGCAGATCCTCCAAAACGCAACCCCCCGCAGCCTGTTGATCTTCGACGAAATCGGCAGGGGGACTTCGACCTTTGACGGCATGAGCATCGCCCGCGCGGTACTGGAACATGCGGCCGACCCCCGCCGCCTGGGCGCAAAGACCCTTTTCGCCACCCATTACCACGAACTGACGGAACTGGAGGGCGGCACCGAGGGCGTTTGCAACTTTGCCGTGGCGGTGAAGAAGCGGGGGGACGACGTCACCTTTTTGCGCCGCATTGTGCGCGGCGCGGCGGATGGCAGCTACGGCGTGGAAGTGGCCAAGCTCGCCGGTGTGCCGGATGCGGTGATCCGCCGGGCAAAGGCGATTCTGCACGAACTCGAAGCGCAGGAGCGGGCGAAGCTCCAGGCGACCGGCCAGGCGGCGCTTTACGCCGCAACAACGGACGAAGAATCGACAAGTGAAACGACTTTACAGTCCATACAAATAGCGGATTTCGTTTCATCACTGCAAAGCGTTGAACTTGACACCCTGACCCCGCTGGAAGCCCTGACAAGGCTCTATGACGTCGTGAAGCAAGCAAGGGAAATCGGGTAGCGGGGGGCGGCTTGGTTGTTTTCAGGGTATTTCTCGATTGAAAGCAGAGCTTCATTTCAGGTACCTGGACACGGCACGCCGTGTCCCTACAAACCGAGATAAAGCACCAACGTACCTCTGTATTTTTATGTACCTTTGTAGGGACACGGCGTGCCGTGTCCAGGCACATAAAAATAAAATACTGCTTTTAATCGAGGAACAGTATCAGGTTGCCCGGCGCGCTCAAGCGCTGCCCTATCGAAAGGCTTGCGAATTCCCGCAACGTTTTCCCCGGCTCATAGCCCCCAACGCAGGGTTTTGATCCACTTTCCTAGGCGATTATGAATCGGCTACAACCCCTGTTTTGCGAACAAGGCGTGATAGGGCAGCGCTAGCAGCGCGCCGAGCAACTTTAATACCGTTCCACCATCTAGCATCTACCCTCTAAATTCTAAAATCTAAGTTAAGTTAGGAACACCATGCCAACCATCCAAGTCCTCCCCAAACGCGTGGCCGAACTCATCGCCGCCGGCGAGGTGATCGACCGCCCGGCTTCCGCAGTCAAGGAGCTTTGCGAAAATGCCCTTGATGCGGGCGCGACCGCCGTCACGGTGGAAATCCGCAGCGGCGGCATAAAATACATCCGTGTGCAGGATAATGGCTGCGGCATCCCTGCGGCGGAGCTGCCCACGGCCTTTTTGCCCCACGCTACCAGCAAGATTTATACGGCGGAGGACATCGACTGCATCCGGACGCTGGGCTTCCGCGGGGAGGCGCTGCCCTCCATCGCCGCCGTTGCCAGGGTGGAAGTCCTCACCCGCACGGCGGATGCGGAAATCGGCGTGCGCTACTGCATCGCAAGCGGCGAAGCGGAAGCGCCGGAGCAAGCGGGCTGTGCGCTGGGGACGGCCATCACCGTGCGCGATCTTTTTTATCAAACCCCCGCCCGGATGAAGTTCCTCAAAAAAGACGTGGCCGAAGGCAACGCCGTGGGCGCTGTGCTGGAACGCCTTGCGCTTTCGCGCCCCGATGCGGCGTTCACCTTTTTGCGCGAGGGCAAGGAGGTCTTCCGCAGCCCCGGCGGCGGTTCCCCCGGCGGCGCGGTGCGGGCGGTGCTGGGCAAGGCCTTTTTTGAACATATGCTGGGCACCACCGGCGCATATGAGGCCTGCACGGTCAGCGGCTTTGTGAGCGAACCGGCCGCCGCCCGCCCCAACCGCAACCAGCAGTATTTCTTCCTCAACGGGCGCAGCATCCGCTGCCCGGCGGCTTCGGCTGCGCTGGGGGAGGCTTATAAGCGCAGCATCCCCGCCGGGAAGTTCCCGGCCTGTGTGCTGTATATCACCATCCCGCCGGGGTTCACGGATATTAACGTGCATCCGGCCAAAATGGAGGTGCGTTTTGCCGACGAGCGCCCGGTGTTCCTGGCGGTGCGCGGCGCGGCGATGGCCGTGCTCAACGGCGGGCAGGTGATGGAAGAACCGCGCCGTGCGGTGGAACCCGCACGCCGGGAAGCGCCTGTTTTGCCGGAAACCCCGGCGCGCACTTTTGCGCCGCCGCCCGTGCAGCCTGTCTTTAGCAGCCCGCCCTTTGTCGTCACTAGCCCGCCGCCCGCCGATGACCAGGTGCTGCGCGATAGCACAGGCTGGGCGGAAAATCCTTTTGCGCCCGCAAGGGAAACCCCGCCGCTGCTGCAAACACAGCCGGAGCGGGCAACCGAAAACCGCCCGGCGGAGCAAACCACCTTCCTGCCGCCGGAAGAGCGCAGCCCCGTGCGGGTGCTGGGCGAAGCGTTCCGCACCTATTTTTTGGCCGAGCGGGGCGATGAACTACTTTTGATCGATAAACACGCCGCCCATGAGCGTATGCTCTACGAACGGCTCCGGGCGGAATATGCCGCCGAGGGCGCACGCCGCCAGCTGCTGCTGGAACCGCTCCCCCTGCACCTGAGCCGTGAGGAAAGCGCCGCGCTGCTGGAAAACCGGGCGCTGCTGGAAGAGGCGGGGTATTTGCTTGAAGAATTCGGCAGCGGCACGTTGCTGCTGCGGGAATGCCCGCTGCCCATGGTGGGCAGCGACCTTGCGGCGGAGCTGAGCGAAATCGCGGGCTATCTGCTCGAAAAGCACGGCGAAATCGATACCCAGGCGCTGGACTGGATCTTCCATTCGGCGGCTTGCCGGGCGGCGGTGAAAGCGGGCGACCCCACCACGCCCACGGAGCGCGAGCGCTTTGTGGAAACACTGCTGGCGCTGCCGGGGATCACCCACTGCCCGCACGGGCGACCCGTGACCGTCACAATGCAAAGGAAGGAGCTGGAGAAACGCTTTGGGCGCTGAGGAACGCATCCCGCTGCTGGTGGTGGCAGGCCCCACGGCCAGCGGCAAAACGGAGCAGGGCGTGCGGCTCTGCGAAGCCCTGGGGGGCGAAGTGGTTTCGGCGGATTCCATGCAGGTCTATCAAGGGATGGAAATCGCCACGGCCAAGCCGACGCTGGCAGAAATGCGCGGGATCCCCCATCATTTGATCGGCTTCCTCCCCGCTGCGGAGCGCTTTTCGCTGGCGCATTACACGGCGCTGGCGAACGCCGCCATTGCGGATATTCACAGCCGGGGCAAGCTGCCTGTGCTGGTGGGCGGCACGGGGCTTTACATCCGCGCAGTGGCGGAAAACCTGATCCTCCCGGAGGGCAAAACGGATTTTGCCTTGCGGGAGGCTCTGGCGCAGCGCTTTGCCAGCGAAGGCGGCGCAGCCCTTTGGCGCGAACTCGCCGCCGCCGACCCCGCCGCCGCCGCCAAAACCCACCCCAACGATCAAAAGCGCATCGTCCGTGCGCTGGAACTCCGGCAGAGCATGGGCTTGACCCTGACCGAGCAGAACGAAGCCTCCAGGCTTGCGCCCAGCCCCTACGACTGCCGCATCCTCCTGCTGGGCATGGACGACCGCCCGGCGCTTTACAGCCGCGTCAACCGGCGCGTGGATTCCATGCTTGCGGCGGGGTTGCTGGAAGAAGCGCGGGCGTTCCTGGCGCAACCGGCGGGCGCGACGGCGGCGCAAGCCATCGGCTACAAGGAGCTTGCGCCCTGCATCCGGGGCGAAGCGACCCTGGCCGAAGCCACGGAGCGGCTCAAAATGGAAACCCGGCGCTATGCCAAGCGGCAACTGAGCTGGTTCCGCACCCAATGCCCCCAAGGGGCGGTTGTGCCCGCCAGGCAGGGGCGCTGGGTTGCGCCGGAAGCTACGATAGAAGACTTGCACAAATGGAAAGAAGAAACGAGGGTGTTTTGATGTTTAAGAAAAAAACGAAGCCCGACCCCGCTCTGCCGCCTGAGGAGGAAACGCCGCTCCATGCCCTGGTGCGGCTGCACTGGCGCAAGGCGTTCTTTTGCAGCGCGGCGGTGATCCTGGCCGTTTGGGGCATTGCCGTGGTGGGGGATGCCAGCAAGCGGGGCGGCGGCGCGCTATAGAAGGAGCTTGCCCGCTACATCGAATACCCCCTGACGATGGACGCCGATGTGACCATCGTGCGGGAAGAACTATTGCTCCGGGAAAGCGCCCCGGGGAAGATCGTCCCCCTGGTGGAAGCCGGGGAGCGGGTCGGCGCCGGGCAGGAATACGCCGCCGCCTGTGCCAGCGAGCAGGACGCGGAGGCGCTGACACGGCAGCAGACATTGCAGCAACGGCTCCAGTGGCTGCGCGAATCGGATGACGCGATCAACTACCACGCCGTCAATGTGCGCAACCTGGGGTTGCAGGTGGATGAAACCTTCACTGGTTTGCTGGCGGCATACGACCGGGGGCAGTTCACCGCCCTGGCCGCCGCGCAGGAAGCATTTTTATACCGTTCCACCACGCTGGAAGCGGCGCTGGGCGGGCAGATGAACCTTTCATCTGAAATCGCCGCCGTGGAAGGCCAGCTGGCGGAGATCAAGGCGATGGCGCTCGAAAGCCGCACGCAGCGCTTCAGTGCCCCGGCGGCGGGCTATTATGATGTGCAGACCGACGGCCTGGAAGAAATTTTAACGCCCAAGGCCATCGAAAAACTGACCCCGGAGGCCTGGGCGAAGCTAAGTGAAATGCCGCCGGCTTCCACAGCGGCGGCGCAGGGAAGGTTGATCAAGGGCTTCACCTGGTATGCTGTGGCGGTGCTGACGGCGGAAGACGCGCAGCAGCTCCGGCAGGGGCAGGGTTACACGGTGCAGTTCCCGCTTGAAAGCGCCCGCCGCTTCACCATGACGGTGCGCTCCCTCCAGCGCGGGGCGGACGGCACAGTCGCGGTGGTGCTTTCCGCCGACCAAAAGGACGACGTTTTGTTGCGCCTACGCACGGCGCGTGCGCGCATTGTTCTGGCGACTTATAAGGGCTTGGAAATCCCTGCGGCCGCCCTTCGGTTCCAGGAAAAAGGCGAAGGCAGCCAGAAGCGCACCTTCACCGGCGTTTACATCCTCAAGGGCAGCCAGCTGCTCCAACGGGAGGTGCAGTTGCTCCACCAGACCGACGACGGCCGGGCAATTGTCGCCTGGGGCGAAACCAACGAAAACCGAACCCTGGAAGGCGACCGCGTGACCGTGCGCGGGCAGATTCAGTCCGCCGTGCTGCAGGAGGGTGGCGAGCTGCTGCTGATGGGGCAGGATCTGCACCTCACGGCGGAAAACACCCACGTGCCTTCCACCGTGGAAGACGGCAAGGAAGTCAGCGTTGTGACCAAAAAAAGCACGGCCATATTTGATGAAGTGCTGCTCAAAGCCGCAAAAGACCTCCGCTTTGCATGGGAGGGCGCGGATCTGGTGGTGACGGGCGAAGGGCTTTCCTACCAGGAGCGCAGGGGAACCGGGCTGAAAATTTATGACGCTGTGCTGGTGAAAGGGAGGGTGCCGGAAGATGCTGGCGAATGACGAATACGGCTGGGTGCGCGGGCAATATTTGCGCGTGCGCGAACAGGTGGATGAAGCGGCATTGCGTGCCAACCGCCGCCCGGAGGAGGTGCGGCTGATGGCCGTGACCAAAACGGTGGAAGAGGCTCTGATCCGGGAAGCCGTCGCGGCGGGCGCTGATTTGCTGGGCGAAAACAAAGTGCAGGAACTTGCACGCAAGCGCGGCGCATTTGCGCAAAGCGAGATGCACCTCATTGGCCACCTCCAGAGTAACAAGGCCGCCAAGGCCGCCGCCTGTGCCGATATGGTGCAATCGGTGGATTCGCTCCGCCTGGCGGCCGTGTTATCGGACTGCTGCGTTAAGCTGGGGAAGCGTCTTCCCGTCCTGCTGGAGATCAATATCGGCGGGGATGCGGCAAAATTTGGGTTTCCGCCGGAGGAAGCGGAGGCCGCTTTGGCCGAAATCGGGCAAATGCAAGGCCTAAAAGTGCGCGGATTGATGACCGTACCCCCAATTTCGGGGAATCCGCGCGAAACAGCGATATTTTTTTCACATATGCACAAACTGTTTCTTGACTTTTCAGGTAAAAAAATGGATAATATAACTATGGATATTCTTTCAATGGGAATGTCCGGCGATTTTGCCGCTGCCATCGCGGAAGGTTCGACCCTGGTGCGGGTCGGCACGGCAATCTTTGGTCAGCGTGATTACCGATGATTGGATGATATAAGGAGGTACAGCCACATGGGAGCTATGGGATTTCTTGGCAAGATATTCCGTGGGGATACGATCCCCGATTCGGATTATGGCGAGGAAGAGCTGCAGGAGCCGGAGGAGAGCAACCTCTACGACGGCACCTACGGCGGCAACACTGAACCCTTTGGCACGCGCAGTGCGCCCGAAAAGGTGGTGCAGTTCACAAAGCCGGCCACGGCTTCGGCAAAACCCGCCGTGCCGTTCGCGTCTTCGCCGTTTGCGTCCATGCCGCAGGAACCCCCCGTGGGCGACCTGCTGCGTTCGGGCAGCTTTGGCGAATCCACCCGCCAGCCGGGCGGCACATCCGGCGGGGGTTCCGGCGGCAAGGGGCCGGGTTCCGGCTTTGGGAGTATGCCGGAAAGCGCCGACGCCTACGTGGTCTTCAAGCGGCTCCAGGATTTCCAGACGGCCAGCGCCGTGGCGGATCGCCTGATTGAAGGCAAGATTGTCATTTTGAACCTGGAAAACTGCGACGCCGAGGTTGCACGCCGGGTGATGGATTTCATTGGCGGGGTGGCGTATGCCTGTTCCAGCATGGTGCGGCGCATCGCCGGGCGTGTGTTCATGATCACCCCCAAGGGCGTGAATTCCGACGGCGAATTCTTTGACGAGGCACGCGCGGCGGGGCCTGAAATCCGTTACGACGACTGATAATTTAAGTTTGCGAGATTGCGAGGGAAAACGGGATGCTGACAGCGGAACAGATCAAAATGCACTCCTTCCGCAGCGCGGGGAAGGGGCTGTATCGCAGCGAGGATGTGGACGCTTTTTTGGAAGAGGCGGCCGACGCGGTGGGCGAAGCGCAAAAGAGCGCGGAAGAACTCCAGCAGAGCAACGATGAGCTATACCAGCGCGTGGAAGCCCTGGCCAATGCCCTCAACCAGCTGCGTGCGGAGCGGGAACTGATCCAGAAGACGATGATCCACGCCCGCAAGGCGGCCGACGACATGACCGCTCAGGCGCAGGAAGAAAGCGACCGCCTGCTCCGGGATGCGCGGGCGGAGGCGGACGCCGCCAGCCGCAGCGCCAAGGAAGAAGCCGCCGCACTGCTTGACGGGGCAAAGAACGATGTGGAGCGCCTGATTCACGAAGCGAAGACCCAATCGGAGCTTGCGCTTTCACGCGCACGGCGCAATGCGGATTCCATTTTGGAGGAAGCCAACGGCAAGGCGGAGCAGGAAAAAGCCCGCCTGGCGGTCGAAATCCAGCGCGAGCGGCAGGAACTGACGCGGCTGCAAAGCGAAACAGGCCGCTTCCGCAGCGTGCTGCTGGATGTCTATACCCGCCAGCTTGCCCTGGTGGAACAGCTGCCGGCGTATGACGAGCCGGAAGCGGAAGAACAACTTACGCCCGCACCCGCGTCGGCGGAAGCGCCTGCGCCCGCGCCGGTGCAGGAGGAAGCGCCGCCTGCCGCAGAGCCGCCGCCCGCCGCCAAGGCGGGGTTTGAGATCCACCTGCCGCCGCTGCCGGAGCCGGAACGCATCCCGGAGCCGCTGCTTCCGGCGGAGCCGGAGGAAATCCCGGAGGGGCAGGAGAGCCTGTTCCCCACCGAAATCCCCCCGGTGACGCCCCTGGAACAACTTGACGAGCTGGAAGAGCTGGAAGCCTCCATGGAGGAACGGAAGGGGAACGCATGACCAAACCGACCCTTTGGAAGCGCCTGGCGGCGGTGGTCGCCGCCGCCCTGCTTGTTCTGGCCGATCAGTGGTGCAAGGCGCTGGCCGAAGCGCACCTGGCGTGGGGGCAAACCAAACGGCTGCTCCCCGGCGTGATTCAGCTGCGTTACACCCGCAACACCGGCATCGCGTTCAGCGCCTTCGGGGAATCCCGCGCGGCGATGCTGGCGGTGTCGATCCTCACGGCGCTGGCCATCGGGGCGGCGCTGGCGCTGCTCCTGGCCGGGAAGATCCGCGGCGCAGCGCCGGTGATCTGCACAACCTTGATCACCGCCGGCGGCCTGGGCAACCTGATTGACCGGCTTTCGCCCAAGCATTATGTTGTGGATTACCTGGAATTCGTCTTCGTCCGCTTTGCGGTGTTCAATTTTGCGGACGTCTGCATCACAGTGGGCGTGTTTGCGCTGGCGCTGTGGATTCTCTTTTTCAGCGATAAAAAGAAAGCGCCTGCGTGCGCGCAAGTGCAAGTATGAAAGAATATTATAATCTTGAAGTCCCGGAAGAATGGGAGGGCGAGCGGCTGGATAAAGCCCTCGGCGAGCTGCTCAAGCTATCGCGCAGCCGGGCGCAGACGATCATCGCCCGGGGGGATGTGCTGCGCAACGGCCGCCCCGTGCAAAAAAGCGAGCCTGTGCAGGAGGGCGACCACCTGCTTTGCTCTTTTGAAGAACTGACCGAACTTGCGGCGCAGCCGGAGGATATTCCGCTGGACGTGCGCTATGAGGACGACGACCTGTTGGTGGTCAACAAGCCCCGGGGTATGGTGGTGCACCCCGCCCCGGGCAACCGGGAGCATACCATGGTCAATGCGCTGCTGTTCCACTGCCGGGGGCGGCTTTCCGGGATCAACGGGGTGCTGCGCCCCGGCATCGTCCACCGCATCGATAAAGACACCAGCGGCCTGTTGGCTGTGGCCAAGAACGACCTTGCCCATGCGGGGCTGGCGGAACAGATCCAGGCGCACAGCTTTTTGCGGGAATACCGCGCCGTGGCGCACGGGCGTTTGAAGGCCGCCGAAGGCCTGGTGGACGCCCCCATCGCCCGCAGCGAGCGTGACCGCAAGCGCATGTGCGTGCCGCCCCCCACCGCCCGCGGCAGCAGCAAGGCCGCCCGGACGCACTGGTTTGCGCTGGAAGAATACGCGGCGTTCACCGCCCTGCGCCTACAACTGGAAACCGGGCGCACGCACCAGATCCGCGTGCATATGGCGCACATCGGCCACCCTGTGGCGGGCGACCCGGTCTATGGCCCCCAGCCGCCGGTGAAGGGGCTGCAAGGCCAGTGCCTGCATGCGGGGCTTTTGGGGTTCAACCACCCCCGCAGCGGGGTGTGGCTGCAAACGGAGGCTGAAGTGCCGGATTGGTTCCAAGCGTTTGTGCAAACGCTGCAATAGAAAATACAAACAATATTTTAAGAACGGAGTGAACGCATGGAAGCATCCAGGGAACTGGAACTCAAACGCCTGGCGGTGCAGGTGCGCCGGGGGATCATTGAAGGCGTTTTCAACGCCAAGTCGGGGCATCCCGGCGGCTCGCTTTCTTCAGCCGACCTGCTGACTTACCTCTATTTTGAACAGATGCGCATCGACCCACAAGCCCCCAAACAGGCGGGGCGCGACCGCTTTGTGCTTTCCAAGGGGCATGTTGCGCCCGCGCTTTATGCTGCGCTGGCGCTGCGCGGGTTCTTCCCGGTGGAAGCGCTCAAAACGCTGCGCAAGAACGGCTCCTTCCTCCAGGGGCACCCCAGCATGAAGCTGACCCCCGGGGTGGATATGTCCACCGGCTCGTTGGGGCAGGGGATTTCCGCCGCCGCAGGCATGGCGCTGGGCGCAAAGCTGGCGGGCGGGGCGCAGGATGTTTATACGCTGCTGGGCGACGGTGAACTGGAGGAAGGCCAGGTCTGGGAAGCCGCCATGTTTGCGGCGGCCAAAGGGCTGGATCACCTCATCGCCATTGTGGATAACAACAACCTCCAAATTGACGGCACCATCGAAGAGGTCAACTCGCCTTACCCGATCCCGGAAAAATTCGCGGCCTTTGGCTGGAACGTCATCGAAGCCGACGCGCATTGCTTTGCGTCGCTGGAAGCGGCGTTCGCCCGGGCGAAGCAATACAACGGCAAGCCCACGGCGATCATCATGAAGAGCATCAAGGGCAAGGGCGTCAGCTTCATGGAAGACCAGGTTGCCTGGCACGGCGCAGCGCCCAACGCGGCGCAATACGACCAGGCGATGGAAGAACTCAGCGCCCAGCTGGCGGCGCTGGCGCAATAGACGGAGGGAGCGAAAATTATGGCTGAACTTGAGATTAAAAAAACCGCCACCCGCGATTCCTACGGCAGGGCGCTGGTGGATTTGGGTGCGCAGAACGAAAAGCTGCTTGTGCTGGACGCAGACCTTGCGGCGGCGACGAAGACAGGCATGTTCAAAAAGGCGTACCCTGCGCGCTTTGTGGATTGCGGGATTGCCGAGAGCAACCTGATGGGCGTGGCCGCCGGGCTTTCGACCATGGGGTTCACGGTGTTCGCAAGCTCCTTTGCGATGTTTGCCGCCGGGCGTGCCTTTGAACAGGTGCGCAACACCATCGGCTACCCGCATTTGAGCGTCAACATCGGCGCGACCCATGCGGGTATTTCCGTGGGCGAAGACGGCGCAAGCCACCAGTGCTGTGAAGATATTGCCCTGATGCGCAGCATCCCCGGCATGACGGTGATCAACCCGGCGGACGACCGCGAGGCCTACACCGCCGTGTTCGCCGCCGCAAAGCTGGATGGCCCTGTGTATCTGCGCTTTGGCCGCCTGGCGGTCCCCCACCTGTTTGGGGAGGACTACAGCATCGAAATCGGCAAGGGCGTGCAACTACGCGCAGGCAAGCAAGTCACCATCGCGGCCACCGGCCTGATGGTGGGCGAAGCCCTTGCGGCGGCGGAAGCCCTGGCCGCCGAAGGCATTGACGCACGCGTGTTGAATATTCACACAATAAAGCCGCTGGATCTGGGCATTCTAACCCATGCGGCGGCAGAAACCGGCGCAATCGTCACGGCGGAAGAACACAGCATCATCGGCGGCCTGGGCAGCGCCGTGGCCGAAGGCCTGGCGGGCATTTGCCCGGTGCCGGTGCTGCGCGTGGGGGTGGAAGATACCTTCGGCGCTTCCGGCCCGGCGGTGGAAATGCTCAAGGTCTATGGCCTGGAAGCGGCGCACATCGTCGCCAAGGCCAAACAGGCGATTGCGATGAAAAAATAATCTTTTAAACGTAGTGAAAAAAAGGAGAAGAATCATGGCGCGGCTGAAGAAGGTGCAACTCAAGCTGCTGTTGGTGTTTGCGGCGGCGTTGCTTGTGCTTTCCGCCTGTGCGGTGTTGCTTCTCCTGCATTTTTTGGGCGGCAAACCGGGCAGCGACACCGCAGTGATCTATTCCAAGGGCGGGCAGCAGCTCTTTTTGCAGACGGAGCGTGAAACCGTGGCGCTGCGTGCAAAGGAATCCAAGCGCCAGGTGTTTTCCGATGCCGGCGGCGTGCTTTTTTATGACGCCGTCACAGAAGAGGGCACGGCGCTCTATGTTTGTGATCTGGAGAACGCCAAGGCACGCAAGGAAGGCGGGGCGCTGGTTTCCAAGGCCGTGGATGCGCTTTGGGCAACGGACGCCACGGGGCGCTACGCCGTCTTTTGCGAAGGCAAGCGCTTGCTTTGCTATGACCGCGAACAAGGCGAAAGCCACGAACTGACCACCGGGATTGAAACGCTTTACGCTGCGCCGGGGCTACCTGCGGTGCTTTTCACCAAGATGGAGGGGCAGCAGCGTCTGCTCTTCCGCTGCGCATGGGGGCAACAGCCCGAACGCGTGGCCGTCGGGTTGCAGGAAGCGCATTTTTATGCCGGGGGCGCGGAAGCGCTGCTGCTCTACCTTGCCCGGGCGACGGACGGCACGGTCACCCTGGAAGCGCTGGGGATGCGCGGCGGCGTGCGCGAAATTGCCCAAAACCCGGTGGAGGTGCTGTTTGAGCAATACACCGTCGGCGGGAACCTCTATTACCTTGAAAAAGGCCAGGAAACCGCCGGGGTGAGCGTGGTGCTGGAAGATCCGCTCCAAAGCGCGGATGCACAGCTCCAGGAGCCGCGCCGGGAGGACTACTGGAACGGTCTGCTGAGTTCCTACCTGGGCGACCGGGCATACGAACAGGCGGTGCGGGAATACGCCGCCAAGCTGGAGCGGGATGAGCTGCGCGCCGGGATCAAGCGTGCGTTGCAGGTGTTGCCCAATCAGGTTTCACGGCAGGATTGTTATGTATATGACGGCATGGAAGCACGCAAGCTGGCCAGCGGCGTGGCGAAGGAAAGCCTCGTTTGCGCCAGGGAACAGGGGCGACCTGCATTGAGTTATGAAAAAACCAACGTGGTGGCGCAGACGGGGACGCGCACCGTCACGCTGAGCGAGATGCTGCTGCTTTGGCATGAGGGCGGCGAAACGGCCGTGGCGGCGCACCTGAGCAAGCTGGCGAGCCTGAGCACCGAAAGCGCCGGGCTGCACCTTGCGCAAATGGCGGCTTCCGGCGCAACGGAGATGCAACTGGCGCAGGATCTGCGCGAAACCGCACGCACCTACGCCTTCCCCCCCGGGTGCGAGCTGCTGCTCTGCCGCGAAAAGGATACCGTGGGCGAAAAGGAAAACCTTTACGCCTACGATTTGACGGAATACGGTATTTCGGAACGCAGGTTGGTGGATAGCGGCGTAACCGACCTGCTGCCCGTGCCGGTGGCGGGGGGCGTGCCGGGCGCATACTACAGCAAGCAGGAAGCGGGCGCGGAGCAAATCAGCCTTTATTTTTATGAAGGCACGCAGCCCAAAAAGCTGGTGCCGGGCGTCAACGGCTATTTTTATGCGCAGGGGCAGACGCTGCTTTTGGCGATCAGCGGCGTGCAGGATCAGCAATGCACCCTGTGGCTTTGCCGGGGCGGCGCGGCGTGGAAGACGGCGGACGGCGTGCAAATGGGCAGCATCCACACGGCGGATGCGCGGGCGTATTACATCGCCCAGCCAACCAACGGCAGCGGCAGCCTTTACGCGTGCCAGCACGGGCAAAAGCCCCGGCTGCTGGATACGGAAGTGACGGAGATTGTGGCCGTGCGATAATTTTGCGGGGGGAAAGGGTGGTGTGACCGAAGGTGGCACAAAAAGACGGCGATTTTTTTCGCCTGGCGCGGTTTGGCGGCTTCCAGAAGGAAGACGTAATGCGCTACATAGAGGAACTCGAGCGCAAGCTCCACGCCCAGCGGCAGAGCCTTGAAACCCAGGCGACGGCGCTGCGGCTGGCCAAGCGGGATCGCTTGCGGGCGGCGGAACAGGTGCGCCAGGCACGCAGACAGGCACAGGCGGCGCTGCGGGTGCAGGAAGATTTGCGCAGGTTCCGCGAACAACTGGCCGAAGCCCAGGCGTTGGCGGAAGAAATCGAAAAGGAAAACGTCCAACTGCGGCGGCGCATCCGTTTGCTGGAAGAACCGAACCCCGAAGAACCGCCGGTCGTCCCGCTGGAACAACTGACCTTCCGTTATTTTTTGGAAGGGCTGGAAGCGGAGGAGGAAGCGGGCGGATAGGGCTTCATTTTTATGCACCTTTGTAGGGACACGGCGTGCCGTGTCCAGGCGCGTTAATTTATCGCGCATCTGAAAAAACAACCGTGCTGCGCTCCGCGCCACCACCCCGCCGCTGCGCGGCACCCCTCCCCGGGAGGGGAATTGTCACACGAACCCAACGGCTCCGGAAATTCCCCTCCGTGGGAGGGGTGGCGCGAAGCGCCGGGGTGGTGGCGCGGAGCGCAGCACGGTTGGGCTTTGCGCGATGTGGGCTTTTAGATGTGGGAGCAGCATAAAACTCCCCGCAAGGTGCAGCGAA
>JAITNG010000144.1 GCA_031290595.1 Oscillospiraceae bacterium | reverse complement strand
ACCGGCGCCATCGGAGTAGGGCGCGGCATGGCCACGCCGGGGTGGAAAATAAGCCTTTCATTTTTGGCAATCATCACAGAGGGAAATAGCGTAAACGGCCTTTGGCCGGACTTTTGTAGGGCGTGCCTCGGGCGCGCCGGGCTTAAAATAACGGCTGTAATTGAAAAATCGCGCTACCGCCCCCGCGCCGTTACCGCAGCACTGCGCCTTCTTCTGCGCCGCTGACCATGCGGGCATACCTGGCCAGCCAGCCGCTGGCGGCTTTGGGGGGCGGCGCTTGCCAGGCCGCGCGCCGCCGGTCGAATTCCGCTCCGCTGACCTGCGCCTGCACGGTGGCTGCGGGAATATCGATGGCGATGACGTCGCCTTCCTGCACCAGGGCGATGCTGCCGCCCTCCGCCGCTTCGGGCGCAACGTGGCCGATGGACGCGCCCCGGCTCGCGCCGGAAAAACGCCCGTCCGTGATCAGGGCGACGCTGGTATCCAGCCCCATACCGGCCAAAGCGCTGGTGGGGTTGAGCATCTCGCGCATCCCGGGGCCGCCCTTGGGGCCTTCGTAACGGATCACCACCACGTCGCCGGGGCGAATCTGCCCGGCATAGATGGCGGCAATGGCCGCGTCTTCACCGTCAAACACCCGCGCGGGGCCGCTGTGGCGGAGCATCTCCGCCGCCACGGCGCTGCGCTTGACCACGCAGCCGCGTGCGGCGATGTTCCCCCAAAGGATCTGCAAACCGCCGGTGACGCTATAGGGGTTCGCCAGCGGGCGGATGGCGTTTGTATCCCGGTTGACCGCCCCGGCCACGTTTTCAGCCATGGTTTTGCCGCTGACGGTGGGCAGGCTGCCATCCAAAAGGCCGCCCTCCAGCAGATCCCGCTGCACCGCCGCCACGCCACCGGCATAAAAGAGGTCTTCCATATGCGTCGGCCCCGCCGGCGCCAGGTGGCAAAGGTTCGGCGTGCGGGCGCTGATCTCGTTGAAAATCCGCAAATCCATCGGCACACCGGCTTCATTGGCAATGGCCAGCAGGTGCAGCACGCTGTTGGAAGAGCAGCCCAGCGCCATATCACAGGCCAGCGCATTTTGGATCGCCTGTGGCGTGACAATGCTGCGCACCGTAGTGTTTTCGTTGACCAGGCGCATAACCGCCATGCCGGAACGCTTGGCCAGCTGCACCCTGCCGCTGTGGACGGCGGGGATGGTGCCATTGCCCGGCAGAGCGACGCCCAGCGCCTCGCAAAGGCAATTCATGCTGTTGGCGGTGTACATCCCGGAACAACTGCCGCAGCCGGGGCAAGCGCCCTGCTCCCGCTCCAGCAGCTGCGCGTCGTCAATCAGCCCGGCCTTATGTGCACCCACGGCCTCAAAAAGGGTGCTCAGGGTGCTGGGCGCACCCGCCACCCGCCCGGCCAGCATGGGGCCGCCGCTGCACACGATTGCCGGGAGATCCAGCCGCAGTGCGCCCATGAGCATCCCCGGCACAATCTTATCGCAGTTGGGTAGCAGCACAAGGCCGTCAAGCTGGTGCGCCATGGCCATGGTTTCGAGGCTGTCGGCGATCAGTTCCCGGCTGGGGAGGGAGTATTTCATCCCCACATGCCCCATGGCGATGCCGTCGCACACGCCGATGGTGGGCATCAGGATGGGCGTACCCCCGGCGATGCGCACGCCCGTGCAAGCGGCCTGCGCCAATTTATCCAGGTGCTGATGCCCCGGGACGATTTCGCTGTAGGCGCTCACCACGCCGATGAGCGGGCGGGCAAGCTCCTCTTCAATATAACCGAGGGCATAAAAAAGGCTGCGGTTGGGCGCGCGTTCCACGCCCTGGGTGACGTTTGCACTGCGAAGGCTCATAGCGTTGCTCCCCACTTCGTATTTCTTTACGCAAGGAGCCGCCTGCGAACGCAAACGGCTCTTTTTCGTTATTATAGCAGGTTTATGCGGATTTGTAAAGGTATTTTTCCGGCCGGGCTGTCTGCGCGTCTTTGTACATGCAACCCCTGCATAGGAATATGCGGGGGTGATTCCTTTGCCGGGTGAACAGGAAAAAGAGCAGCAGCCGCAGCAGATGCAGGTGGGGAACATCACCGTCAACCTGCTGTTTGCCGCAGACGGGCAGCCCCTGGCGGAACTCCTTGCGGCGCACTTCATTCACCAAAAGGAGCAATAGCGGAAGGGGGGTTCGTATGCCACGCATTCGCAAAACGATCCCAAGCGGCGCGGCGGAGTGGCGTGTTGCGCTGTATATTCGTCTATCGAAGGAGGACGGCAAGGATGAAAGCCTGAGCGTCACCAACCAGCGCAAGATTCTGACGGATTTTTTGCAGGAAAATTGGGGCGGCGGCGCCTACACCCTGGCGGATACCTACATCGACGACGGCCTGACCGGCACCGACACCCACCGCGAAAATTTTTTGCGCATGAAGCAGGATATTGCCGACGGCAAGGTCAACTGCGTGATTGTCAAATCCCTGGCACGGGCGTTCCGCAATTTGGCCGATCAGCAAAAGTTCCTGGAAGAGTTTTTGCCGCTCCACCAAACCCGCTTCATCAGCCTGGGGTCGCCGCGCATTGATACATGGGAAAACCCCGGCGCGGTCAGCGGCTTTGAGGTTCCCATCCGCGGCATGTTCAACGAACAGTTCGCCGCCGCCACCAGTGAAGAAATCCGCAAAACCTTCCACATGAAGCGCAGCCGGGGCGAATTCATCGGCGCATTTGCGCCCTACGGCTATCGCAAGCACCCGGAAAACAAGAACAAGCTCCTGGTTGACGATGAAGCCGCCCTGGTCGTGAAAGACGTCTTTCAATTGTTTCTTTATGACGGCCTGAGCATCAACGGCATCGCCAAAAAGCTGAACGGGCAGGGCGTGTGCAGCCCCGTCGAATACAAAAAGCAACAGGGGCTAAACTATCAAAACCCCGGCAGCCGCTTCCAGCTGCACCCCTGGAACCCGACCACGGTGACAAGCATCCTCAAAAACCGTATGTATACAGGCTGCATGGTGCAGGGGCGGCAGCGGGTGATCAGCTATAAAATCCACAAGCAGGTGAAAACGCCTGAAAGCGAGTGGTATGTGATCGAAGGAACCCATGAAGCCGTCATCGGCGACGACATGTTTGAAGCCGTGCAGCGGCGTCTGCTGCGCGACACCCGCACCGCGCCGGGGCAAACGCAAGTCCACCTGTTTGCCGGGTTCCTCAAATGTGCCGATTGCGGCAGGGCGCTGCACCGCAAAACCGCCAGGGGACACGCCTACTATTATTGCCGCATAGGCCGCCAGACGGCAGGGCAGCCCGCCCCTTGCCCGCCCAAATCCATCCGCGAGGATGCGCTGCACCAGGCCGTGCTGCAAGCGCTGCAAATGCAGATTTCGCAGCTCGCCGGCGTGCAGCAGGTGATTGACCGCGTGAACAGCGCCCCCGCGCAAAAGAGCGCCAACCGTCCGGAACAGGCCATACAAAAACACAGGCAGGAATGCGACCGGCTCACGCGCATCAGCGACGCGCTCTATGCCGACTGGAAAGCGGAGATCCTCACCAAAGAAGAATTTGTGCGCATGAAGGCGGATTACACACAGAAACTTGCGCAGATCCGCCACACCATTGCCGTGCTGGAAGAGGAGCAACAGGCGTTCGCACAGGGGAAGCCCTGTGCGAACGTCTGCTTTGCGCAGTTCCAACAACACCGCACCATCACGGCGCTCAACCGCGCGGTGCTGGTGGATTTGATCGACGGGATCACCCTGCGGCAGGGCAATGCGCTGGATGTTCAATTCAAATTCGCAAAGCCGGACGGTTGCGCATAAACAGGCGGGGCTGTTGCGCCCGTGGAACCTGGCGAACCTGTTGCGCCGGTCGCCCCGGTTTCGCCCGTCGCGCCGGTCGCGCCAGTCGCGCCGCCAGTGCAGGGCGCTTCCAGCAAGCCGAGCGCATTGGCGTTGAAATACATTCCGTTTGGCACCGCATAGCTGCCCGCAACTGCGTTCGTTGCGCCATCCACACGCTGCACCAGGCCATCGCCGTAATCGGCCACATAGAGCAGGTTACGCGCAGGGTCAACGGTGACCGCGTCGGCCGAAGCGCCCACCGGGTATATGCCTTCCAGCGCAAGGTTGTCAATCACCGCAAGGGTTCCCTCGTCGCCTGTGGTCACATAAATTTTGCCCGTCGCCGGGTTGTAGGCCGCAGCGCTTGCGGTATCCCCCACATGGAAGGCGTTTTCGTACTGCAGCTCTGCGTCATAGACATTCACGTCGCCATTGCCCAGGGGGACATACACAAAACCGCTGGCCGGGTCCACCGCCGGTTGCCCGGCGCTTGCGGCGAGAGATGTTTCCGCCTGCGGCGTTGTTGCGCCAGTTGGCACATAGTAAAGGCTATTGTCGTTCCCCACCACATAAAGCGCACCTGTTGCGGGGTTCACGGCCAATTGCCCGGAGCCGGGGATCGCGTTGATTGCATACAGAAGATCACGCGTCGTCACATCATAAGCCAGCACCTCGCCCGGGTCAGGCGTAGCCACAAAGAGGATTTGGCGCACCGGGTCATATGCCAGGCCGGAAACGGCGGCGGCGGGATTCACCGAGCCTAGAATACTGCCATACTGATTTGTAAAAGTAACAACGCCGCCAATGTTGGCAATATAGATCTCTTGTGCATCCTGGTTCACCGCAATATTTTCAGCCGGCGGCAAAGGCGACAGCGCCGTCACATTGCCGGTGGCGGCGTCAATCGTGATCGGCGAACCAAAGTTGAGGGACGTGATAAGCGAACCGGCAAGCGGGCAACTGCAATCGCAAACGCCGGTCGCGCCCGTCGCGCCTGTTTGACCTGTTGCCCCGGTCGCCCCTGTTTCGCCTGTCGCGCCGGTTGCGCCCTGCACTACGCCGGTGTCTACCCAGTTTCCATCGTCATCAGCCACATATAGATGACCGCCCACGATATATGCTTCGCCCGGGGTACCTGTTCCATTGGGATGCTCGATAATGAACTGTTTATACGTCTGGTATGCGCCGCTTAAATCTATCCCTTGGCCGGTCGCGCCGGTTGCCCCTGTGGCGCCGGTTGCGCCGGTGGCACAGCCGGGCGGCGGACAAGGTGGTAAGCAGTGCGCGGGGTGGCACGGTTGTGCGCAGCAGTTCCCGCGCTCTGCATGGAATGCGTTCGGATTTCTTGGCATGAGTATGTCCCCTCTGCATCAAAATGTGGAAAAGTTCATCACATTCTATGCGGTGTGTCATTTTTGTGTCCATTGTCCACATTTTTGCGGGGAACTGCACAGCGCTGCCGAAAGAAAGAAAAAAATAGCGATGCGGGTTTGCCGCCCGAAAGCCGCAAACCCGCATCATTATGCGTTTCGCGTGGTGGACGCTGGAACAGCAAGCGCGAACCCATCCCCGCCGCCATCCAACGATTCAATAAAGGCCAAATCAACGGTATCTTTTTCATCCTTAGAATATTGATAGACAATGCGAATTTTATCATCGAACAGGTAAACGGCGCTGACGAACGCTTCAATGATCTGCTCCTGATACTTTGGCGACTTGCAATCGCCGCCGCGAAATTTTTCGAGCCAAAAAATCAACTGTTCACGAGTGATGCCGGTTAGTTCAACTCTTTCGCTTTCGATGGCGCTTTCAAGCTCGGCCTTTTGCGCCTCAAAATCAAGCAGCATTTGCTTGGTTGTTGCCGTGACAATGCCTTGCGAAATAGCAGATGCAACGTTGTTTAGCTTTTTCAAAACGTCCGCAAGTTGCCTTTGCAGACGGGGAATTGGGCTATTCCCCTGCTCTTGTTTTTGCAGGTCAACCGCAGCCTGGGCGATTTTTGCGATCATGCTATCGGTCAAAACAAGAAGGGCAGTTTCACGCGCAACGAGCTCTTCTATAAAGTCCTTGCGCACTGCTTTTTTCGCGCAGGACTTTTGACGCTTTTGCGCCGAACAGGCATAGTAATTGTGCTTTGCGCCCGTGTGCGAGGTGCCGCTTACCCCGGTCATGGAACTGCCGCATAGGCCACAGAACAGCTTGCCAGTCAACAAATAATCCACATCAGACCAGGAGGACGCGGGAGCCTTTGCGTTTTTACGGATAGTTTCTTGCGCCAATAAAAACACCTCTTTGCTGATAATCGGCGGTATGCCATCCTCTATGCGGATTTCGCCGTATTGGTACACACCGATATACCGCTCATTTCGGAGCAAGGTGCGCAAACTGTTCTTGTTGAATTTCGCGCCGTGCGCCGTGCGCTGGCCGCGACCGTTCAAGTCGGCGGTGATTTCGCTAATTTTCATGCCGCTGGTATACATCTGAAAAATATCGCGCACCAAAGCAGCGGCAGCTGGTTCAATCGCATACTTCCCATCAACGCCCTTGCAATATCCTAGTGGCAAACTGCCGTTGTTTACTTTGCACTGCAAGGCATTTTCCGTCATGCCGCGCCGTATATTTTGCGACAAATTCGCGCTGTAGTATTCCGCGCTGCCCTCCAGAACGGACTCCAGTAAAATGCCCTCTGGCCCATCCGGGATGGACTCCTTCGCATAAACCACACGCACGCCGCACTTTTTCAGCCGCGCCTTATACATGGCGCTGTCATATCGGTTACGGGCAAAACGGTCAACCTTCCAGCAAACGACATAGCCCACCTTCCCCTTGGCGCAATCGCGGATCATGCGCTGAAATTCTGGCCGCGCATCTGTTTTTCCACTGACCGCACGGTCAGCGTATTCGCCAACAATCTGCAAATCATGGGACGCACAGTAGTCCCGGATCTCGCGGAACTGCTGCTCGATGCTGGCGTCATTTTGACGATGGTCGGAATACCGGCCATAGATATAGGCTTTCAACGACGCACTCCCCTTCTATAATTTTTTACCGCAATGCGGGCAATAGTCGCCACGGTCTGCGGTATTGTTTTCTTCGATATTTTCAACAAACCCGGCTGAAATAATCCCGGTCGGCACCGCAACCAGACCAATGCCGAGCAGCGCAATGACCGCACTGATCACGCGCCCGGCAGCAGTCACAGGATAAATATCACCGTAGCCGACCGTGGTCAGCGTCGCCACCGCCCACCAAAGCCCGCTGAAAGCATTCCTGAAAACTGTGGGCTGCACGGGATTTTCCACCGTATACATCAAAACGCTGGAAACGACCATGAGCAACGCAACGATAAACATTGACGAAAGCAGCTGCGCCGCCTTGCGCCGAAACACGCCTGCAATCGTTGAAAGCGCCGTTGTGTAGCGGTTCATTTTCAACAATCGAAGCAGGCGCAAAAGCCGAATCATACGCAAAACGCGCAAGTCTATCGGGAAGATAAACGGCAGATAAAAAGGCAAAATCGCCAGCAAGTCCACAATCGCCATGAACGAGCGGGCATATTGAAAACCGGCGCGGAGCGGGCGAGAATCCGGGAATTTGAGCGGAGCCGTCCATAGCCGCAGAAGGTACTCTGCGGTAAAAATGATCACCGAGCCAATTTCAACATAGCGAAACACAGCCAACACCGGCTGTGGGAAGCCGCTGAAAGTATCAAGGATCACCAGCGCAACATTTATTATAATCAGCGTGATGATCACACCATCGAAAACAGCGGCGGCAAGGCCGTTTTCGTCGTCCTCACGGATCAAGTTGTAAACAGCGCGTTGTAGTTTTTTCATAGATCACCCGAGAGATTTCTAAAAATTTCCGAAAGCGCTTTACTTTCGCACGATAAAGATGTAGAATAATGTCGAGAGGATCCTTTCACAAAAAAAGAAAGGATGATCGACATGAAACTTGAAGACGTGATCCGCACCGCCGCCGCAGAACTTGCCAGCGGAACCGCTGACGAGGCGAGATCAAGAATTCTTGCCGCCCTGGAAATGCGCCTTAAGCACCCGGATATTAGCCAGGAGGAATTCCTGCTGCTCATTGGTGACGGTATCGCCCTCACCGATCCACCCAGCGCCGACTAACATACCGCGCAGCTGATCAGCGATCCATTCTTCCCCTGCCCCTTCCGGGGCGGGGGATTTTTCTATGCCCGGTGGAGCGGGCGGACGACGAACGTCTATTTTTCCCAACAGATAGTCGGGAAGGCATCCAAAAAACAAAGCGAGCTTATCAACGATAAATCTTCTTGGCTCTGCCCCCTGCCTCCAGCCAGTAACCGCAGCAGAAGAAACGCCAACCGCCCTACCAGCAGCCGTGGGGTCAAGGCCTTTTTCCAGACACAGGGAATAAAAGCGATCCCAAAACATTAACATTACCACCTTTAGTAAATTCAGACAAGTCTACAATCCTTATTTTGTGCAATCTAAATTAGCTTTAAAGTTAGTTGGCTAAGTTATGCTATACCCAGTGAATGCTTCGACCATATCGCCGAAGCCAGAAAATGGCTGAAAGCAAAGCGCGGAACCAGCAGGATTGGACACGAATGGAACAATGAATTTTCCTTTGGGACAATCAAATGGGAAGCAAAGGGAAAATATATGCACGGTTCGGTCGAGAAGGTCGGGATGCATCGGCACGAAGAAACCGTTAGAGCATGAGCAGCAGAAAGGAGATGATAAAATGAGAACTATTCTAAAAACGCGCCGCGAAGAGATGCAACTTACACAGCAGAAGATCGCCGAGCGGATCGGAATAACCCCGGCATGGTACGCAATCATTGAGATGGGGAGAAAAAACCCATCCACGCCTGTGTTGTTACGAATGGAAGAAGTCCTGGGGCTACCACCTAGCGAGATGATGAAAAACTTTCCCACGGAAAGTATACCAGGAGAAAGGAACAAAGTCAATAGCGATTAAAAAATCGCACGAAAGGAAAAGTGGCATGATTATGGCGCGGTCGATCCTGGTAGATGCCACGAGAGCTTTCGAGCGAAAGGAGGTGCAGGAAGAATTTGCGCAGTGGCTCCCGCGATTTCGAGAGCGGGAGGCACCCCAAAACCCCATCGGCCAAACATAACAAACCAAAAGAGAGGAACCACCCCAATGACAGATCAACAAGCAGACCTCCGGCAAGA
>JAITNG010000133.1 GCA_031290595.1 Oscillospiraceae bacterium | reverse complement strand
GCAGGGGAAAACATTTGGCCGTGTGGAATTATATAACGCTGTGACCGGGCTTTCCACTGTGATCAGTGAGGAAGAATATACAAACACCGAAGAAAGTACGAACAGCACGGGGCGGGTGTTGGAAGCGATTACGACCAGCAACGGTTTGATTTATGCCCTGGGGCGCACCAAAACCAACGGCGTTTATCAAATGCAAATCATGGTGTATAACCGCGAAGGGGAGCTGCAAAAAACCTTCCCCGCATCGGCGGTGACGGCGTTCCTTGGCCTGGAAAACCCCTTGGGTTTCCGCATGGTCGGCGATTATTTTGCGCTCCAGCAATACAGCACCCCGGCGATGCAGCTGTTCAAAATCGAAGGCGAAACGGTCGTCGCCGTCACGGAGGTTTTGACGGATGCATCCATCAGCGCCGGGAGCTGGTCGCAGGACAAATGCCCCTACTTTTACTGGGCGGAAGCCCCGGATTACTACAACGATGAAACAGTGGCCTTGCAGGAATTCTCTGTGCTGGATACCCGCAACGGGAGCATTCGCCAGTGCAAGGTGGAAATCGATAGCGAAAACCCATCGCTAAATGGCACTGGCGTTGGCATAACCAACGAAAACGGCGATCTGCTGCTGTATATGCAGCCCGCCTTCCTGGATTCCGAAGCCCAAGTCTATTGGGTGAAGCGGCAGACCATCGACCGGCTGCTGGGGGAGTAAACGAACAACCGCAATCGCACAAAGCCTTGCTTTCACCGGCAGGGCTTTGTGCTTTGTATTATTCCTCGCCTAAAAGCCGACCTCGCTGCGCTCCGCGCCACCACCCCGCCCCTTCGGGGCACCCCTCCCACGGAGGGGAATTTCCGTAGCCGTTGGGTTCGTGTGAAAATTCCCCTCCCGGGGAGGGGTGGCGCGGAGCGCCGGGGTGGTGGCGCGGAGCGCAGCATGGTCGGTTTTTAGATGAAGAATCGTATTGTTGCACGGTCAAAGCCTTGCAAGCCCTTGCAAACAAATTTTTCTTGCATTACGTCGCTACCTGCGGTATAATGGGATGGTTCTAAAATCTGGGGAGGGTATGCATGGAGCGGACGCGACGGTTCTCGCGCCAAATGGAGGCGGCGCGGCAATTTTTACTTTCCGGCTGGGGGCTGGTGGCGCAAGCGGCGCTGGCCGGTCTTGTGATTATATTCCATATGGAAGTGGCGGGGATGGTCGCATTCGTGCTGCTGTTTTCTGTTGTTGTGGTGGTTTCCGACAATCTTTTGGCGACTTCGCCCGCGCTGCTTTTCGCTTCGTTGTTTTTGATCAAGTGCCACGATTCGCTGCAAGTGTTCCTGCCGTTTTGGTGGCTGGTGTTCTTGCCGGTGGGGGCGCTGGTGTTCCATTTGGTTGCCTACCACAGGCCGTTGCAGCGTGGCAAGGCCTTTTGGCCGTTGCTGGCGGTTTCGTTCGCCGTGACCCTGGGCGGGCTGGGCGCCATTTCGGCCAAAGAATACTTCGCCGGGGTTTCGCTCTATCACATGGCGGCGCTGGGGTTTGGGATGCTCTTTTTCTATGTGCTGCTGGGCAGTTATATCCGTGCCGAAAAGGGTTTTGATTTGACGCTGTGGTTCACCCGGCTGATGCTGGCGGTGGGGCTGCTGGCTTGCTTCATGGTGCTGCACCATTACCTGGAACATCTGCCCCTGGTGCTGGAAAAGCGGACAATCCTGCCCTTCCAGTGGCGCAACAACATTTCCAGCTTCCTGATGCTGGCGATGCCGTTTGCTTTCAGCCGGGCGGTGAAGCGGCCGTGGTGCTTGCCCGCCGGGCTGCTGATGTATGGTTGCATATTGCTCTCCGGCTCCCGGGGCGGTATGTTGTTCGGCTTCCTTGAACTGCTGATGTGTCTGGCGCTGCTGCTGTTTGCCGACCGAAAGCGCCGCATCCTTTATCTGGTTATCGCCGGGCTGGGGCTGCTGGCGGCGTTGCTCTTTTTGCGGGAACTGGTCAGTTTCCTCAGCCCCGCCTTCCTCCGGCTGCTGATGATCTTTGCCCCCGGGGAACAGGAGGTGCGCGAGCTGCTCTATGCCCGTGCGGTGCAGGATTTCCGCAACCACCCGCTGTTCGGCGTGGGGCTTGGGTTCATGGGGAACCGCGATGTGCATCCTTCCAAGGATTTTGCCCTTTGCTGGTATCATAACGCGCCGCTCCAGGTGCTGGGGAGCATGGGGCTTGTGGGCGTGGCGGCCTACCTCTACCAGACTGTGGTGCGCTGCGTGATCTTTTTGCGGCGGCGCACGGTCTTCCACCTGACGCTGTTTGTCGCCTGGGTGGGGATTGAAATGATGTCGCTGGTCAACCCCGGCGTGTTCGCGCCGGTTCCCTATCTTCTGCTGGTGACGATGTTCGTCCTTTTGGCAGAAAAAACCGACGCGCCCGCCAAACAAGCGGACGCGCCGGAAGAAACGATAGCCGAAGATACGCCGTTGCAGCACTAAGCTCTGCGGCTTTTCAGCGCTTTGAGAACGCGCACGATTACGCCGCCCAAAAGCAGGTTGATTGTGAATTCCACCACAAAGTTCAATCCGATGAACCCCACAAAAATGTAGCTCGTCAGCACTTGCCCGTCTGCCCACACCCGCAATATGGGGAGGAAGAAGGCGCAGCAGCATAGCAGAAAAACGCCGGTGTTCACAATGGGGGCGGTCGCCGCTGCGGTCAGCGCCGCGCCGGTGCTGTTCTTCTTTTCCAACAGGCGATAGACCGCGCCCGCCGCCAGACCCGCGCAAATGCCCTTGAGCATCACGGTGAGGATGGTGCCGGGGATGGTGACGGCCAAAAAGGGAGCCGCATCGCCGTTGAGCAGCACCACCGCGCCAAACACTGCGCCAAGCCAGCCGCCCGCACCGACGCCCAGTGCCGCCGCGCCGATGATCACGGGCGTCAGCGCCAGCGCGAATTGGAACACGCCGATTTTGATGGGAAGCATTTGCAGGACGATGGTGATTGCCGTGAGCAGCGCCAGCTGCGTGAGCCAGAGAATGCGTTTGCTTGTTTTGGTTGCCATAGGGGTTTCCTCCTTGCTGCTGCTCCCAATGATGCAGGGATGCAGCGCATTTTTTTATTTGCAACAGCCCCTTTGACCGAGCTACTACATGCGGTTGCGCCTGTAAATCTCCTTTAGCCCCAGGAGAACCAGGTCTTCGTTGTGTTCCATCGCCCGGGCGCAGTGGCACACGATGCTGCCGGAAAGGCCGCCTGTCGCCACCACACTGGCCTGTGCGCCCAGCTCGCGTTCCATGCGGCCAAGCAGCCCGTCAATCATGTGCGCCGTGCCAAAGACGGTGCCGGATTGCATACTGGTGACGGAATCTGTGCCGATGGCGTTGGCCGGGGCGCGGAGGGCGACGCGTGGCAGTTGGGAAGTCCGTGCCGAAAGCGCTTCGAGTGAAACGGCGATGCCGGGGGCGATGCAGCAGCCCAGGAACGCGCCGTCCGCGCCCAAAGCGCTGATCTTTGTGGCCGTACCGAGGTCAACCACCAGGCAAGGCAGCGGATACAGCGCCTTTGCGGCCACTGCGCCCGCAATGAGGTCGGCGCCCAGCTGCGCGGGGTTGTCGATGCGAATGTTCAGGCCGGTCTTCACGCCCGGCGCAAGGACGAGGGGCTTGCGCCCGGTGAGCAGCGTCGCCGCTTCGGCCAGCGAATCCGTCATTTCGGAAACAACGCTGCCGATCACCGCATCCGTGCAGTCGGCGCGTTCCACCCCGTGGAGCCGGAAAATTTCCAGCATCGCCACCGCCAGCTGATCCGGGGTCTGGCTGCGGTCGGTCGCCATGCGGGAATGGAAAACAAGCCGGTCTTCCGGCAGCGAAGCGCCCAAATGGTAGCTCGCAAGGGTAAGATTGGTATTCCCGGCGTCTATGGTCAGCAACATGCGCATCACCTCCGCACTGTTTAATAGATATATTATACCGTAAGTGAAGGTAAATTGCAAATGTTTTTCAGATTTTCGCTTTTAGGCTTGCAAAGTGCGGCGAAAAAGTGTAAAATAAAATCGTATTTATAAAAGCACAGGAGGGCGATGTAACTTTGGCAAAGAAACCGGCACAGCTGGTGCTAAAAAAACAGAAGCACTTTTGGAACGAGTTCAAGACCTTTATCACCAAAGGGAACGTGATCAACCTTGCCGTCGGCGTGGTGCTGGGCGGCGCATTCCAGGCGATTGTCAATTCCGCCGTGAACGATGTGATCCTCCCGCTGGTGGGCTGGTTCACCAAGGGCGTGGATTTCGCGAAATCCTATTTGGATTTGACCCGCCTCTTCGGCCCGGACGCACCCCTCCTCACGCTGGAGGAAGCCAAGGCCAAGGGGCATGTGATCGTCAGCTACGGCAACCTGATCACCGTGGTGATCAACTTTTTTGTGATCGCGTTGGTGGTGTTCATCCTCGTGCGCAGTTTGACCAGCGTTGGCGGCGTTGGCAAACGCATCCGGCGGTACGGCCGGAACAGTGCGCCGGAACCCGCAGCGCCGCCGCCCACCACCCAAAAATGCCCCTATTGCCTTTCGGAAATCCCGCTCGCCGCCACCCGTTGCGCCTTTTGCACATCGGCGCTGCCCGAACAGGCGCAGGAAGCTATCAGCTACCAGCGAACATAAGATCAATCAAAAGGAGAAAACTGCCTTGAAAAAAGCCAAGCTAGGTTTCATTGGCACCGGCGTGATGGGCGGGGCAATGCTCGCCGCTGTGGTGAAGACCGGCTACCTGCCGCCGGAAGATATTTTGATTTATGACAAAGACGCCGCCCTGGTGCAGCGCGTGGCAGCTGCAACCGGCGCAGTGCCTGCCGCCAGCGCGGCGGCGCTCGCCCGGGGCGCGGCGGTGGTGCAGCTGGGCAGCAAGCCGCAGGATTTCCCGGTGCTGCTGGAGGAGATCGGCGCGGCGCTGGCCGAAAGCGACCCCCTTGTGATTTCCATCGCCGCCGGGCTGGAGCTGCGGCGCATCGAAGCGCTGCTGCCGTACCAACCTCGGCTGGTGCGCACGATGCAGAACATCAACGCAACAATAGGGGAGTCGATGACCGCCTTTTGCCCGAACGAACGCGTCACGGCGGAAGAACGCGCCTTTGTGGAAGGCTATTGCGGTTGCTTTGGCAAGGCTGTGCAGCTGGAGGAACGGCACTTTTCGGCCTTTTTGGCGCTGGCCGGCAGTGCGCCCGCCTTTGTTTACCTCTTCATTGATGAACTTGCCCGCGCCGGGGTGGCCTGTGGGATGGGCAAGGCGCTGGCGCTGGAAGTTGCCGCCCAAACAGTGCTGGGCAGCGCAAAGCTCTTGCAGGGCAGCGAATTGCACCCCTACCAATTGATTGACCGGGTCTGCTCACCGGCGGGCACCACCATTGCGGGCGTCGAGGCCTTGCAGGAATATGGCTTTGCCAACGCCCTGCACAAGGCCGTCCACGCCGCCTATGATCGCGACCGTGCGCTCGCAAGCGGCTAATACTGTTCGGGCAGGTAATCTTCCAGCGCCCGCTGGAGCTGCTCGGCGCTTTCGAGCGCGATGCCGGTTTTCAGGTCAAGCCGATCCTGCTCCGGCAGCGTTTCTTCCATATAGGGGAACGAGGCGATGCGCGTGGGTACGCCGCGCTCAACGACGAAGACGGCCAACTCGCCCGCTTCCTCCTTGAGGATGTAGCGGTAGGGGGAGCTTTGAAAGATTTCGCTCTGTTGCGGCAACGGCCGCAGCGTGGGCGGGTGCCGCAGGTTCACGCTGGCAATGAGCAGAACGCAGGCGGTCAGCACGCAAATCGGGAATAGCTTACGCGGGAAGCGCATGGCTTGGCTCCTCCATTTTTAATGATAGACAGCGCTCATAGCATACCCATTTCTTCCCATACTATCCATATAACCTCAAACACAATTCCGCGCTTTAAAAGGAGTATTTTGCACATGGCAAAGCAAACCAAAGGATCGACAAAGAAAAAGAAAACACACTCAAAGGGGTTTTCGACCTTTTTGAGTTCCCTGCGCGGCTTCTTCTTCACGCTGCTCTCGCTGTTCCTCGTGGGGTTCCTGGCGGCCAGCGCGATTGGCGGCTACTTTTTCACCAACGTCTATGCCACCGTCACCGGGGATGTTATGATTGACCTGACGGAGGAAAAGAAGAACCAGAGCCTGACCACCATCATCTATGCCTACCAAACGGATAAGGACGGCAAAACGACCGAAGTGGAATACGCCCGTCTGCACGGGGAAGAGAACCGCGTCTGGATTGACCTCGACCTCCAGGATGCGCACGTCAGCAACGAAAAAGGGTTCAAGCTGACCCCCGAAATGTCAAAATACAGCAACATTATCAACGCATATGTCGCGTTGGAGGACAAGCGTTTTTGGGAACACAGCGGCGTGGACTGGCGGCGCTTCATCGGCGTTGTGACGAAGTATTCCTTCTCGCAGGGCGCATCCACCCTGACGCAGCAGCTGATTAAGAACATCACAAAAGAAAAAGACGTCACCGCCGTGCGGAAATACCGCGAGATTTTGACGGCGCTGAACATGGAGCGCAACTACAGCAAGGACGTCATTGTGGAAGCGTACCTCAACACCCTTTACTTGGGGCGGGGCTGCTACGGCATCCGCACCGGCGCCGAAAAATATTTTGGCAAGGAAGTCAGTGAAATGAACCTTGCCGAATGCGCTTCCCTGGCCGCCATCACCAAAGCGCCCAATGAATTTGATCCGCTCTCGAACCCGGAAAACAACAAAACGCGCCAGGAATACTGCCTGAGCGAGATGCTGAGCCAGGGGCTGATTACCCAGGAAGAATACGACGAAGCCGTGGCGTACCAGATCATCTACACCAACAGCACGGATTATAAGCCAAAACCCGGGGCGGCCGAAAAACCCCAGAGCGAGATCAACAACTATTATGTGGATTATATCATTGACACCGTCATTGCGGATTTGGTTGCGCAACAGGATATGAGCAAAGCGGACGCGACCAAGAAGCTCTATAGCGGCGGGCTGAAAATTTATGCCGCCGTTGATATGAACGCACAGGAAATCCTGGAGGACGTCTATCGCAAACGCACGTCCTTCCCCAACATCAAAGCGACTGAAAAGCAGCCCGCGCCCCAGTCTTCCATGACCATCATGGATTATGAGGGCAGAGTGGTGGCGATTTGCGGCGGGGCGGATGAAAAAACCCGCAACCGCAGCCTGAACCGCGCCGCTGCCAGCTGGCGGCAGCCGGGTTCCACCATCAAACCCCTGGCCGTCTATGGCCCGGCGCTGGATAAAGACCTGATCACCTGGTCCACCATGATGAAAAACTCCGCCTTCCCTTACATGGGCATGAACTGGCCGAAGAACAACGACGGCACCCTGGGTTCGGGTGCGGACGTCACCATCCAGGTGGCGGTGCAGCGCTCGCTCAACACGGTTTCAGCCCGCACGCTCAACGAGAAGCTCAAAATTGACGCTTCCTACACCTTCCTGGATGAGAGCTTCGGCTTCACCAAGCTCGACCCCGTCAACGACCGCTATTTGCCCCCCCTGGCCACCGGCGGCATGACCTACGGCTTCAGCACGCTGGAAGAATGCGCGGCCTTCGCCACCTTCGGCAGCGGCGGTATGTATTATGAACCCTTCTGCTACTACAAAGTGACCAACAACACCGGCTCCGAGATCCTGCTGAAAACCGATGAAAGCACCCAGGTCATCAAACGCGCCTTCACCGCCGGCGGCGCGGATGTGATGTGCGAGATGCTCCAGACGGTTTCGGTCAGCGCCTACTACGGCAGCAACGATAAGTATATAAAGAAGTTCCAGGTCTTTTCCAAAACAGGCACGACCTCCGATAACAAGGACCGCTGGTTTGCCGCCGGTACGCCCTATTATGTCGGCTCGGTCTGGTTCGGGTATGATCAGCCGAAGGATCTGGGCAGCATGACCAACCCCGCCGGTCAAATTTGGATGGAGGTCATGAACCGCATCCATAAAGATCTGGATCCGGCAAAGAAGTTCCCAAAGAGCGACGAGGCGGTGAAAAAATCCTTTTGCACGCGCACGGGGAAGATCGCCGGCCCCAGCTGCCCCTCCGCCACGGGGTGGTATAAAGTCAGCAACGTCCCGGGCGTTTGCACCGTTTGCGGCGCAGCGGCGCCCACGCCGGCGACGCCGACCGATAGCACAGGCGGC
>JAITNG010000085.1 GCA_031290595.1 Oscillospiraceae bacterium | reverse complement strand
TGGCGCTGCGGATGCTTTCCGAAAAAAACGCGCTGCTGTTGAGGCTATACGTCACATAGACGAACAGGATTTTTTCCGCACGCATCACATCAATGCCAACGAGCAGCAGCAGCAAGGGCAGACCGTAATACACCAAAAACAGTTGCACCAAAATGGGCGTGCCGCGCAAAAAAGAGACCAGCACCGCGCTGATTTGCGCAAGCACGGGGGTGCGTTCCAGCCGCGCAACGGCCATCAGCAACCCCAGCAAGATGCCCGCAACGGTCGCAATGCCCACGATTGCAAGCGTCAAAGGCAGGGCGGTGAGGAGCTTGGGCAAAAATTCCGGGATGAAGCGGGGTTCAAACAGCTTCATGCAAATGCTCCTTTATATCCGCAAGCACCGCGCCCGGCGCTTCAAACACACGCAGTCCTGCGGCAAAAAGCGCCTGCGCCGCCCCTACGCCGACTTTGGCCGCAAACACGGCCTGGCAATCGCCAAGCAACGCGACGCTTGCCGCAAGCGCATTCGCATCATGCCCAAAGTCGTTGCACAGGGGCTGCGTTTTGCGGGCTTCCACAAAAGTAATTTGCTCGCCAATATCCAGTATGTAAAACACTTCCGCGCGGCCAAAGTGCTGGTTGACCACCTTGCCGTCGCTGCTCGCCAGGGCAACGCGCATACCGGGCCTCCTATCGATAGTTCCGTATCAGCTGCTTAAAGAACGCCACGCCTTCGGGCAGGGTTGCAATATCGATGTTCTCGTCGTCGCCGTGCATCCGGCCCATTTGATCCATCGTAATGCGGAACGGCGTGAAGCGCAGGGCGGCGTCGGCGATAGCCGGCGTGTGGCGGCTATCGGTGCCGCCGGTTTGGATGAACGGCACCACGGTGACGTCCGGCATCACTTCTTTGATGGTTTTGGCGACGTATTGGTAACCGGGGTTTTCAGTTTTGACGGGCGGGGTCGCGTCGTAGCCAAAGACCAGTTCCTGCTCAACATCATATTTTTTGGCCAGGCGTGCAAAGATTTTTTGCGCATGGGCGACGCCCGAATGGGTGGAGTGCCGCAAATTGGCGATGATGAACGCCTCGTTGGGGATCACGTTGGGCAGCGTGGAGCCTTCGCACATAGTGAAGGTGACCACGGTGGAAAGCATGGCGTTCACCGTGGGGTTGATCTTCGGCGCAGCGATTTGGATGACGGGCTTGAACCACTTGGCATGCCGGAGCAAAAACGCCGCCGCGCCCTCCATCGCACCGCTCAGGCCTTCCAACATAGCGATGACTTCCGGCGTTGCTTTGGGCTTAAAATAGGGATGGCTATGGACGTCCACCATGAGGCGCGCCAGGCGTTCCCACGGGGTGTTTTTGGGGGGCATGGAGGTGTGGCCGCCGTGGGATTTTGCGCTGAAGCGGAACACCGAGGAGCCTTTTTCCATCACCGCAACGGCTGCAATGGGCTTTTTGATTGCCGCGAACAGGTCGGTCGAAATCGCGCCGCCTTCGTCAAGCACAATCGAAAAATGCACGCCGCGCTCCTGAAGGATTTTGATGCTTGAGGGCGTCCCCTGCCCTGCCATCTCTTCATTATCGGAAGATAGAAAGTAAATATCCTGTTCCGGCACAAAGCCCTCTTCTATCAGCTCTTCCATGGCCTGCAAGCTCAAATAGGCCGTGTTTTTGCAGTCGATTGCCCCCCGGCCATAGAGCTTGCCATCCACAACGCGGCCTTCAAAGGGCGGATACGTCCAGTTTTCTTCCTCCACCGGCGCCACATCCTGGTGCCCCATGAGGGCAATCGGCCGCTCGCTTGCCTTGCCCTTCCAGCGCAGAATCAATGCGTTGCCGCCCTTGGGGTTGGCGCTCTGAAAACGCGGGTCACTGATCCCGCCAATGCGCTTGGCCATTTGCAGGAACATATCGCCCTCCGCGTCGCTTGCGCCCGCTTTGGTGATTTCGACTGTGCTGAACACGTGCGGGAAGACCTCCCCCAGCGTTGCATGGTAGCGTGCAAAGACTTCCGGCGGTTCAGTGACCACCGTTGGGATTTGAATCAGCCGCGCCAGTCCCCTGGCATAATAATCGGCGTCTTTAGCCACAAAAATCACTCCTTATAAATTGGAATAAATGTCTTCCATGAAGGTCAGCGCCCCGCGCCAGCCCGCCAGGCTGCGGTTGAAGAGCAGACGCTCCGAATTGGGGTAACAGGCGCAGAGGAACTGCATCATGCGCCCCATGGCAAATTCATGTTCGTTGGTGCTGCCGATCAAAACGGCGCTTTCCGGGTGCCTGGCCAAGGCCTGGTTGATCTCCCACTGGTCGCCGGTGAAGACGATCTCCGGCGCGGGCGGGTACTCCAGCTGCGTAAGTTGTTCTGTAATGTATTCCTTGTCGCTTTGCCGGAACACAACGTCCGTAACAATCGCAATTTCCGGCGTAAAGCTATATTCGTTGGCCAAAAAGCGGGTGATGGGGATCACGTTCGTGCTTTCGCCCACCACGGAAAATTTGCGCCAGCTTTGCAGACCGATGCCGGTTTCCAGGTAGCGATAAAAATAACGGTTCTCGGCTTCAATCAATTCTGCGGCCTCCTGCTCTTTGCCGGTCGCTTTTGCGACCTGACGCAGGAATTCGGCTGTATCGACGGCGCCCAGGGGAACCCCCGCAAAGCGTAGGCTGGGGGTGCCGAAGCGCTGTTCAAACGCCTTGGCGAAGCCTTGCAGCAGCCAGGGATGCACGATGATGTTCAGGCTGGCGGCGGAAGCGCTCTTGACGTGGTCAATCCCCTGCTCGTGCGAAAAGAACGTGTTCACCCGCAACCCGATGGCATGCAGCAGACGCACCAGCTCTTCCAAATTGCCCTCCCAGTAGGGGTCGTGGTACGGGACGACGCCAATCAGGTTGACCAGACCGGGGTCTTTGCCCGCAGGGTTGGGGGCGACAATATTTTCAAGCAACGCTTGCATGGCAATTTCGTAGCCCCGGTAGCTTTCGCCCAAAAAGCCCGCCGTTTCAACCGCATAGACGGGCGCGCCCTGCTCCCGGTAGGTTTGCACCACGCTCTTCACATCGTCGCCGATGATCCCCGCCGTGCAGCCGGTGAGGACGAAAAACGCGTCCGCATCCAGCAGCTCCAGGGCGGCTTCCAAAAAGGCGTCGAGCTTCTTCTCGCCGCCAAAAACCACCTCGCGCTCCAGCATATTGGTGCAGGGGATGGCGGTGTAGGCGGTGTAATACGGCAAACGGATGCTACCCTGGTTGGCTTCGCCCGCCGTGGTCTGCATGGCGCAGCCGGGGCCGGCGTGGAACAGGGGGATCACCCGGCGGATGGCCGAAAGGGTCGCGCTTGCCCCGCCCAGCGAACAGTTGCCATGGGGATTTTCCAGGATCTCAGACATCAGCGCCACCTACCTTTTTGATGTATTTGAACGGGTCGGCGTCATACCAGCTCTGTTTGTAGGGCAG
>JAITNG010000062.1 GCA_031290595.1 Oscillospiraceae bacterium | reverse complement strand
GGGGTCTTTTTGGCCTGGCTCTGCTTGGCCGTGGAATTCTTTGCGGCGGGCGCACGTTTGGTGGCGCTGGCGCTGCGGGCATTGGCCAGGGTTTTGGCCGCTTTGGTCACAGTGCTTTTCTTGGCGGCGCTGTTCTTTGCAGCGGGTGCGCTTTTGGTGGCACTTGCGCTGGCGCTGCGGGCGTTGGCCAGGGTTTTGGCCGCCTTGGTCACGGTGCTTTTCTTGGCGGCGGGTGCGCTCTTGGCGGCGCTGGCGCTGCGTGGGCCGCTGGCCAGGGTCTTGGCTGCGCTGCTCTTTGCGCTTGCGCTGGGTTGCGCGGATTTTGTGGTCTTGCCGGTCATATCTGTTTCACTCCTCGCGTTGTTCTTATTCGTGTTGTGGGTTTCAATGGGAAACATTCATAGTATGAACGCAGCAACGCAGGATTATCATTGTGAAATTTTGTAAGTGCTTTTCGATTCCGCCATTGACGAACCGGCTTTGGCGTGGTATCATATTTGGGGGATCATTCATTTGGAATAACGGGGGAGAGTAAACGGGATGGCGTTATTGAATCGAAAGAAGCAACCAAAGGCGGTGGAGCAGCCCGCCGCACCGGCTGCGCCCGCCAGGCGTTTGCCGGAACTGGAGCGCAGTTTTTTCACGCTCCTGCTACAGGAGCTTTATGGCGGTTTGCAGGATCTGGAGCAGCTGGCCAAGCGGCCGGAGCCGAAGAACGGGCGCGAAGAACTGCTGCACAAAAGCGGGCGCATCCGTGCGACGGCGGCCTATGCCCTGGCGCTGCTGCACCTGGATGACTGCCGCACGGCGCCGGAACAGCCCGAAGCGCTGGATCTTTTGGCGCTGCTCAACATTGCGGTCAACGCCCTGCGGCGGGATTTTCTTTTTGCAGGGGTATCCGTTCGCAGACCGCCTTCCATCGCGCCGGTGGAGGTGCATGTGCCGAAGGAAACGTTCTTGTTTTTGCTCGAAGAGATGCTCGGCTGCTGCTTGCGCTGCGCACCGAACGGGAAGCATTTGCACATCACGCTCAAGGAAACGCCCCATGCCCTGCTGCTGAGTATGCGCACTGAAGGCGCGGCGGTGCAGCACCCGCCGCTGTTGCCGCTGCCGCCCACACAGGCGCAAGCGCAAGCGGAGGAGCAAACCGGCCAAAGCGCCCCTGCGCCGGAGGAGGACTACGGCTTTGCGGTTTCCCGCGTCCTGGCCGAACGGCTGCACTGCCGTCTGCGCTGGGAAGCCGACGAAGCCGGGGTACGTCTGTTTTTGGAAATGCCGGAGGCGCGGCACAAAGCATCCTAAAATAATTTAATCATGGATAAAGGACGGGGATCATCATGAAACTGGGAATTGTCGGTCTGCCCAACGTGGGCAAAAGCACGCTCTTCAATGTTTTAACCAGCGCCGGTGCGCAGTCGGCCAATTATGCGTTTTGCACCATCGAACCCAACATCGGCGTCGCCGCCGTGCCGGATCAGCGGTTGACCGCTCTGGCCGAACTCTATCACCCGCTCAAGGTGACGCCCGCCGTCATTGATTTTGTGGATATTGCGGGTCTGGTGCGGGGCGCTTCCAAAGGGGAGGGGCTGGGGAACAAATTCCTCTCCCACATCCGCGAAGTGGACGCGGTGCTGCACGTGGTGCGCTGCTTTGAGGATGCGGACATCATCCACGTGGAGGGCAGCGTAGACCCGGCGCGGGATATTGAAACGATCAACCTGGAACTGATATTTTCGGACCTTGAGCTGCTGGAACGGCGCCTTGAGCGCGGCGCAAAGGCGCTCAAGGGTGATAAGTCCATTGCCGCCGAGCTGGAATTCTGCGGGCGGCTCCGGGCGCACCTGGAAGACGGGCAGCCCGTGCGCACCTTCCCCCACACCGAAGTGGAGGAGGAAATCCTACAAAACATCGCCCTGCTCACGGCCAAGCCGGTGATCTACGTCTGCAACTTCTGCGAATCCGACTTTGGCGCCTTCGGCCATGGCATTGAAGAACATAAGAATTATATTACGGTTGCGGAGATTGCCGCCCGGGAGGGCGCGGAGGTTCTGCCGATTTGCGCGGAGCTGGAAGCCCAGGTGGCCGAACTGCCGCCCGAAGAGCGGGGCGAATTCCTCAGCGAGCTGGGGGTGGAAAGCGGCGGCCTGGATCAGCTGGTGCAAAAGAGCTACGCCCTGCTGGGTCTGATCAGCTACCTCACCGCCGGGCAGCCGGAGGTGCGCGCCTGGACGATCCGCCGCGGCACCAAAGCCCCCCAGGCCGCCGGGAAGATCCACAGCGACTTTGAGCGCGGCTTTATCCGCGCCGAGGTGATCGCCTTCGCCGACCTGATCGCCTGCGGTTCCCTGCCCGCCGCAAAAGAAAAGGGTCTGGTGCGCAGCGAGGGCAAGGAATATGTGATGCTCGACGGCGATGTGGTGCTGTTCCGGTTCAATGTGTGATGCGTTTTGGCAATATGTACCATTCCACCAAAAAATCAATATCTTGTGGCAACAACAGGGAAGATTTGAAAAAAAGCCTATATTTTGTGAAAAGGGCTTGCAATTCGGTGCGCAGTCTGTTATAATCATTTTCAGCAATCATATTTGTTGCGCGGATGAAACCGTGCGCTGAAAAGAAGAAAGGAAGCGACCGAGAATATGATGGTCATCAAGCGGGACGGAACGTCCGTGATCTTTGACCGCAGCAAGATTATCACAGCCGTGCGCAAGGCGAATGCGGCGGTGGATGCGCCGGATCAGGTGACGGAGGCGCAGATGGAGGCCGTTGCGGCCGCCGTCGAAAGCCGGAACCGCCAGCGCGTGCTGGTGGAGGACATCCAGGATATTGTGGAACAAAAGCTCATGGAGATGGGCAAATACGCCCTTGCCAAGGCGTATATTATTTACCGCTACACCCGTGCACTGGTGCGCAAGGCCAACACGACGGATGATTCCATCCTGAGCCTGATCCGCGCCCAGAACAAGGACGTGATGGAGGAAAACTCCAATAAAAATGCCGCCACGGCGGCGACCCAGCGCGATCTGATTGCCGGCGAGGTTTCCAAGGATCTCACCCGCAGGGTGCTGTTGCCGGAGAAAATTTCAAAGGCGCACGACGAAGGCAGCATCCACTTCCACGACGCCGATTACTTTTTGCAGCCGATCTTCAACTGCTGCCTGATCAACATTGGCGATATGCTCGACAACGGCACGGTGATGAACGGCAAGCTCATCGAAAGTCCCCGGAGCTTCCAGGTGGCTTGCACGGTGATGACCCAGATCATTGCCGCCGTCGCCAGCAGCCAATACGGCGGCCAGAGCGTGGATATTGGCCACCTGGGCAAATTCCTGCGCCGCAGCAGCGAAAAATTCACCAAGCAGCTGGCTGAGGAAGTCGGCGACGCGCTGGATGAAACGACCCGGCAAAAAATCGTCGCCGTCCGTTTGCGCGATGAGCTGCGTTCCGGCGTGCAGACCATTCAGTATCAGATCAACACGCTCATGACCACCAACGGCCAGTCGCCCTTTGTGACGATCTTCATGCATCTGCGCGAAGAGGATCCCTATGTGGAAGAAAACGCCATGATCATCGAAGAGGTTCTGCGCCAGCGCTTGCAGGGGATCAAGAACGAGAAGGGCGTGTGCGTCACCCCGGCGTTCCCCAAGCTGATTTATGTGCTGGACGACCACAACTGCCTCCAGGGCGGGCGTTTCGATTACCTGACCCGCCTGGCGGTGCAGTGTTCGGCCAAGCGGCTGTATCCGGATTATATTTCAGCCAAAAAGATGCGCGAAAATTACGAAGGCAACGTCTATAGCTGCATGGGCTGCCGCAGCTTCCTCACCCCCTGGAAGAACGAAAAGGGCGAATACCAGTTTGAAGGCCGCTTCAACCAGGGCGTGGTCAGCCTCAACCTGCCGCAGATCGGCATCATCGCCAAGGGGGATGAAACCGTCTTCTGGCAGCTGCTGGAAGAGCGGCTGGAACTGTGCTACGAAGCGCTGATGTGCCGCCACAACGCCCTGAAGGGCATCCGCAGCGACGTCAGCCCCGTGCACTGGCAATACGGCGCAATCGCCCGCCTGGGCAAGGGCGAGGTCATCGACCCCTACCTGATGGACGGCTACAGCACCATCTCCCTGGGCTACATCGGCCTTTATGAAGTCACAAAGGTGATGCGCGGCGTGAGCCACACCGACCCCGCCGGGCTGGAATTCTCCCTGGAAATCATGCGCCGTATGCGCGAAGCCACCGAGCGCTGGAAGGCGGCGACGTCGATTTCCTTCGGCCTTTACGGCACCCCGGCAGAATCCCTCTGCTACCGCTTTGCGCGGATCGATAAAGAGCGCTTCGGCACCATTGCGGATGTGACGGATAAGGGGTACTACACCAATTCCTATCATGTGGATGTGCGCGAAAACATTGATGCGTTCTCCAAATTCACGTTCGAGAGCCAGTTCCAGTGCATCTCTTCCGGCGGCGCGATTTCGTATGTGGAAATCCCCAACATGCGCCACAACCTGGATGCGTTGGAAGACGTGGTGCGCTTTATCTACGACAACATCCAGTATGCCGAATTCAACACCAAGAGCGATTATTGCCACGTGTGCGGCTACGACGGCGAAATCATGATCAACGATGATTTTGAGTGGGAATGCCCGCAGTGCCACAACAGCGACCACGCCCGCATGAACGTCACCCGCCGCACCTGCGGCTATTTGGGCGAAAACTTTTGGAACGTGGGCAAGACCAAGGAACTCAAGGCGCGGGTGCTGCATCTTTAAAGGATGTTAGACTGTAGATGTTTGGTGGAATACGAATGAACGTTGCCACAATCAAGCCGCATGATATTGCCAACGGGGTGGGCGTGCGCGTGTCGCTTTTCGTCAGCGGCTGCGAACACGCCTGCCCGGCCTGTTTCAACCCGGAAGCCTGGGATTTCAGCTTTGGCGAACCTTACACCGATGCAACCGAAAGCCGCATCCTGGCGGCGTTGGCGCCGGAACACATCCGGGGCTTGACGCTGCTGGGGGGCGAGCCGCTGCACCCCCGCAACCGGGCGGTTGTTTGCGCGCTTGCCGAGCGGGTGCGCCAAACGTACCCCGCAAAGGATATTTGGTGCTACACCGGCTATCACTTTGAGCAGGAACTGCTGCCGGAATGCCAGCGCGACCCCGTGCTGCGCCGCTTGCTGGAACAGCTGGACACGCTGGTGGACGGCCGCTTTGTGGAAGCAAAGAAAAACCTCAGTCTGCGCTTTCGCGGCTCCGAAAATCAGCGGGTCTTGCGCTGCCGGGCGTCGCTGGCGGCGGGCGAAGCAATCCTTGACGATACATACATGCAAGGGCAGGGCTAACAGGAATGCAAGTGTTTTCGCAGTTGCTTTTGGCGGTGGGGCTGGCCATGGATGCGTTTTCCGTGGCAATTTGCAAGGGGCTGGCGATCCAAAAACGCCGCTGGGTCTGGGCGGGCGCGTTCGGGCTTTGCTTTGGCGGGTTCCAGGTCGCTATGCCGCTGCTGGGCTGGCTGCTCGGCACCCGGCTGGAGCGCTATATCGTCAGCGTTGACCACTGGATCGTCTTCGGTCTGCTCCTGCTTTTGGGCGGCAAGATGCTGTGGGAAGCCCTGCACCCGGAAGGGGAGGGGCAGGACTGCAACAGCGGTAAGCCGGTGCGCCTGCGCGAACTCCTGCTGCTGGGCGTCGCCACCAGCATTGATGCGCTGGCGGCGGGGATCACGTTTGCGCTGCTGCAAATCAACATTTGGCTGACCGTCGCCCTCATTGGCGCGGTCACGTTTGTGCTTTCCGCCCTGGGCGTTTTGCTGGGCGGCAAAATCGGCACAAAAATGGGGAACAAAGCGATGCTCCTCGGCGGCGCAGCGCTAATTCTCCTCGGCGTAAAAACTTTGCTGGAACATTTGCTGGGCGGATAAAAATTTGGATAAAAGGGGAGTTCAACAATGACCAAACAAGCTGTAACGGAGCGGGCGTTGCACATCGTTGGCAGCGTGCGTAAACGGGCGGCGCCGCTGTGGGAACTGGCGCAAAAGCGAAAGGTACGCTGGGCAGCGTTTGCCCTGGCGGTGCTTGCTGTTGCCGGGATGTTTTATCTGTTGAATGTCTTTACGCCGTACTTTCACGATGATTATGCCTATGCGTTTTCCTGGGCGACAGGGGAGCGGATTCAGTCATTTTCAGATGTGATTCAATCGCAACTGGTGCATTATCAGCAGACGAACGGTCGTTTTGTGGCGCATACGCTGGTGCAGTGCTTTATGGCGCTGCCCAAGGGGGTCTTCAATGCCGTCAACGTCCTTGCATATTTTCTGCTGGTCGGTCTGTTATATCTGCACTCCGCCGGAACCTTCCGCAAATTTCATATGTCCTGGTTTATCCTGTTGCAGGTGCTGCTCTGGTTTGTTTTGCCGGCCTTTGGCGAGAGTCTGCTTTGGCTTTCCGGCAGCGGAACATATTTGTATGGCTTCATTTTTGTGTTGGCTGCACTGCTGCCATTCCGATGGCATTCGCTTTATTGCAGTAGCACTATAAAACAGGGGGGGGGGGGGTACAAAGCCTGGCTGGCGTGTGTACCCGTGTTTTTGCTGGGCATAGCTGGCGGTAACAGCGGTGAAAACGGCAGTGCGGGGATGCTTGTGCTGATGGTGCTGTATCTGTTGCGCTTTTGCTGGAAGGAGGGCATTCGCCGTGTTCCCCCGCAGTTGTTTGCCGGGTTGTTGGGCGGGTTGCTGGGGTTCGCTGCGTTGGTTGCGTCGCCGGGGCAGTGGATGCGGATGGACTATGCAACCGAAGGCAGCAGCAGCACAGGAATACTGGCGGCGCTGTTTCGGCTGATTCAAACCACGCCGAAATATTTTGTATATCTTGCGATTCCGCTGTTGGCTGGTGCTTTTCTGGCCATCCTGATTTGGAAACAGCAAAAACAAAGCCGCGCAGCGTTGCTGGCAAACGCACTTCTCTACGTTGCCGCAGGCGCCATCCCCTTGTTTGTCATCACGGTGGTTATTGGTTTACCCGACCGCGCCTGGGCGGCGGCGGTGATGTTGACAATTATCGCAGTCGGGCAGCTATATTGCTCTTTTGATTGGGAAACAGCCGTGACTGCGCGTCAACTGCGTGCCGCTGCGCTTGCAGTGGCCTGTGTGGCAGCTTTGGGCAGTTATGCGCAGGAAGCAAACAAGCTGTTGCTTGTCAAAGGCATGGTTGACCAACAAATCGTGGAAATCAACCAGGCAAAAGCGCAGGGCGAAACCACTGTTGTGCTGCAAAAAATTATAACAAGCACAAAATACAGTGTGCTTTTCCGCGACTCGGATGTATCACAGGATGCAACCGCTTGGAAAAATGTCGTTATGGCCAAATATTATGGCTTAGCGGCAATTGAAGCAATAGAAAGAGAGGATTACCTATTATGACCAACCCAACCGTCCGCGTCAAACAACTGCGCCCTGGTGCGGCGTTGCCTGCCTATGGCTCGGCCTATGCTGCGGGGGCCGATCTTTCTGCTTGCCTGGAAGAAGCCGTCACCATCGCGCCGGGCGAAACCAAGCTGGTGCCGACCGGGCTGGCTATGGAAATCCCTGCGGGCTATGCCGGGCTGATTTATGCCCGCAGCGGCCTGGCGAGCAAGCGCGGCCTGGCGCCCGCCAACAAGGTGGGCGTGGTGGATTCCGATTACCGCGGCGAGGTGATGGTGGCGCTGCACAACCATTCGCCCCAGAGCCAGGAGGTTGCGCCCGGCGAGCGCATCGCCCAACTGGTGGTCACGCCCTTTTTGACGGTG